>NZ_OY787470.1:0-300000 GCF_963678835.1 uncultured Desulfuromonas sp. | reverse complement strand
TCCCAGACTGCCCATGTCATCACACTCGCAGTCTACCGCATCGGCAGGAAGGATAATCTCAATCTCGTCACGGCTGACATTGATGAACCCGGCCTGTAACAGATGATTCCCGCTCTGACGCTCCCACACCTGCGCTTCAGCCACGGCAATAAACTGGCGCGCCTCACACACGGCATCGGTCAACCGGGCGCCTTTTTTGACATACACCCGTCCGACAACCCGATAGTTGTGGGTCAAAATAACCACTTTCATCATGGTGTTTGGTTCACGACTGACAGTCATGTGCAATCCTCCCTCCCAAACCGGCTCAGTGATTCAATAGGTTGTATTTATTCTCAAATCAGGTTAACCGAAATGACTTGATCAGCAAACTGATTTTCAATTTTTTCGTGGAAATGTGCTTCGCCTGGAAACATGAACAAAACTCCTCCACGTTTCGCAGTGCAGGAAAAAACAATTAAAGAAATTGTAAAATCAATCTAATGGGCGTAAGTTGTGCACATATTTTTAGACAACCACCAAGGACCATTTATGAGAGCAATGAAGATAAAAATCCCCCGAATCATTGTTGTTCTTTTATTCTTACTCGCTACATTTTCTTCACAGGCAAATGCCAATGAAATCGAAAAGCGGTTCATTGCCGCTGGTCTGATTAACGTTTCGACAATTGATCCCACGATACAAATTGACTTGGTCAACTCGGATCCTGACAAAAATTTCTTTCGCGAAAACTTCTACAAGGGGCTTCGTACAGCCTACCTGCAACGCGAGGTGGCGGTAAAGCTGGCCAAAGCTCAGGAAATCTTAAAATCAAAACATCCCTTCTATTCCTTACAGGTTCTGGACACAGCACGACCTCGCAGCGTATCTCAAGCCATGTACGATAAAATGAAGGGCACCAAGTTCGAACGGTTTGTTGCCAACCCGGCAAAAGGATCTATGCACAATTACGGCATCGCCGTTGATATCACCATTGTCGATGACACTGGTGAGGAACTGGACATGGGCATCACACCGTTCAGAAGAAGCACTGTCCGACTTTACTGGGAATACGCCCTGAAAAAGCTCGGCAAACAGCTTTCACCAGAACAGAAAAGCAACCGACAACTTCTTTCCGAGACGATGAAACAGGCAGGATTTTTACCGCTGAGCTTTGAATGGTGGCATTTCAACGGAATGGAAAAAGACTTAGCTCGGAAGAAATACACCATCATTGAATGAGTTTTTGAAAAGACATGGGGAAATATACGATGGAGATCAACATCCGCACGAGATTTGAAAATCTGCTGAAATGGCTTATTCCCTTTTTTATTTTGTCAGTGCTGGCAAATTTTTTAAATGCCGAACTTTTAAAACATTCTGCCGATGCGATCTTTGCAAGCAAAGGGAACATCCCTGAAAAAATAAATTACATTTTACTTGGCCTTCAGGGAATAAGATTCCTCTTCAATATTGCCGTTGGCACCTGGCTATTCTACCAGGCTAAAGACTTGAAATTTAATAGGTTCCTGTGGCCTCTGTTTGGTCTGGCAAAACCCTCTGGAGCCATTGTTATCTTTATGCTTATTCTAGTTTATGAATGCAGGAAAACCCAATCGGAGAATCTTGAAACGCAAGCCTGATTTTCACTATTTTTTGCAGAGGCAGGATGGGAAAGGATTATAAACCTTCGACGGGAGAAGTTTTATTTTTAGTTGCGGTTTCTTTATTTATCGCTCTCAATGTATTTTTCCGTCAGCTATTTCTCAACACGTCCAACAGCCCCTTCTCTCTTGAAAATGTATTCACAAAGGAAAATCTCTTGCTCACAGCTGCTCAACTAGCATTTCTTTTCTTCGCTTATTTGATTGCACTCGGTATCAGGAAAAAAATGAGCTCATTCAAAAAAGAAAAGCAACGCCACAAAGACTTTAAATCTTAGAGCATCTCCTTTAAAGGCTCACCAAACCACCATATCAACATATTCACGATCTTTATACGTATCAAAACCTCTGATTTTGTTGAATTCAAAGGTCATGGGATTGACCTTCCACACCGCAGCATATTCACTCCAGGGGTCGACAAGAAACTCCACAATCTCTGGAGTTTTCACCCGAATGGCATGAACCCACTTTATCTCAGCATGGCGATGCTATACTCCGGCGGTAAACTCAACACCATGTGAATATGGTCACTTGTCCCATTGCCTTCAACGAGGTCAACTCTTTTTTTGACAGCACAACTGACGAATAATTCCTCCGGGGTTGGCCTTTCGGGGCTTTCTTCGGACGGGAATGTCCTATCAGAGGGTTGATGAAAAACAGCCTGTGGAGCCCATGGACGGACGACCAAAATCAACAACTGGTTTTCACGTGTTTGATTTTGTCAGCAAGGCGGAAATCGCATTTTCGGGTTGCGTCGCTGAAAAGCTCCGGGATGGGACTTTTTTCAACATCCTGCTAGTACGTCAGCATAGCTGAAATTGTCTATTGTAGGAGCGGCTTCAGCCGCGAATTCCCATCATGAAAAGCATCAATGACCAGAACAATTCGCGAATAAATTCGCTCCGACAAGGGGGGCACTCCGATGACAAAATTGACGGTGTTCAAGGACTAGAAGTCGCGGAAGCAGCATAGTCGGTGGTTTACTGAGCTGCTCAATGATAAACCAACAGCGAATCTCGTTTGCACAGCTTGGCAAGGATATCCAGAAAACGGCATCGTCCGGAGCGGCCATCCCACTTCACGATTTTGCAACGCCGTGGGAATGGTGTGGGGCGAAGTCGGACCCGGAGATTTCGGATTAATAAAGGACCAGTGTCTCGCTAACAACCATGCGAATTCATTTGCAAAACACACTCACAATGATACATTAACAACATTTATGATTCTAATTTATTGACTTATCGCCTTGGTAGGCCGTCGCCTTTTCAAAGCGTCCTCACGGCAACGCAAAAACATCTCAAACACCAGGTTTGCTTTGTCTTGCGTTGAGAAAGCGATTTACGCAACTCTCTTCCCCCACTATTCATAGGTGTACAATGAATAAGCTTGAGCAACCGTCCCCTGCCCCACATTGCTCTTCACAGTGCGGTTTCACCTTAATTGAACTCATTGTTGTGATTGTCATTCTCGGCATACTCGCCGCTGTTGCCGTTCCCAAATTTGTCCGAATGAAGCAGGAAGCTATCGTTGCCACCATGAAAGGTCTCAACGGAGCACTCAACAGCGCGGCAACCCTTGTTCACAGCAAGGCCGCGGCACAGGGCCTTGCGAATCAGGCCAGCGCCACACTTGATATTGGCGGAACCACCGTTGATATTGTGTACGGTTACCCTTCCGGGGCACAGGATGGTATGGCCCGAATTGTCGAAGCTCCCGGCAATGGCTGGAAAGAGAGGGCCAGTATTTACGACGGTGCCTGGGTCTACTGGCATGGTGAGATTCCCGTTGATGCCGGAACAGCGCAATGTTATCTGCGCTATCGCCAACCCACGGCCGCCGGAGCACGCCCTGTCATCGACTTTGAGGATTCGGGATGCGGAAGGTACTAAAATGGGCGGGAGTTACCGGGCCCAAAGAGCATGTGCCGGGTTAAGCAATTTGCACAGCAAACTCGGGATTGCCCCGCATCAAGACTATCTCAGGCTGTTGCGGTGCAAACCATCACCGTTCTATCGCCCGCAAACATCTGGAACGGTGCCTCTATAAGAAAGAAACACAACGCCCCTTTAGATCAAACATAACCTGTCTAACGGGGCGTTATTACAAAATATTTCAGTCGGACTATTTAGGGTGCAATTGCTCCCACAACTCCTTGGCCTTTTGATTCCCGGCCATGACCTGCTCTTCGGTCATGAGCTTTTTGAGAACACGCAAGCCGTCTTTGGTGCCTTGGCGCCCATTTGCTGCGGACACAACCCACCAGGCGTAAGCCGGTACGTAGTCTTTGGCTGCAGCCAGCGCAACGCCGAGATGAAATTGCGCATCGCGATTGTTTTTCTCCGCGGCCTGGCTGAACATCTTGATGGCGGTATCAGTATTTTTTTCAACACCCCAACCTTTTTCATACATCAGGCCGAGATTGAGCTGGGCGCTGTCATTGCCCTGGTCTGCCGACCGTTGATACCACTTGCGTGCTTCGTCGTAATTTTGCTCGACGCCCTGACCGGTATTGTACATCACACCGAGATAGCACTGAGCATCACTCAGCCCCTGATCCGCAGCCTGTTTGATCAGCGTGAAAGCCCGAGCGTCGTCCTTCTCAACACCTTGACCCTTGGCGTACATCACCCCAAGATTGTATTGCGCCCAGCGGAAGTCCTGGTCTGCCGCTTTCTGGAACCAGTGCACAGCCTGTGCACCATCCTGCGCAATGCCCTGACCATCGCGATACATGACGGCAAGGTTGTATTGAGCAATGGCATCACCCTGCTCTGCGGCATGGCGGTACCAGTTGACAGCCTCTGTCATGTTTTTTTTGACGCCTTGGCCACGGGCATAGAGAACGCCGAGGTTGTACTGGGCCTCACAATGGCCCTGGCCGGCGGCCTGTCGATACCACTTGGCAGCCTGCGCATAGTCTTGGGAAACGCCCTCGCCTTTCTGATACATGACACCGAGTTTAAACTGGGACTGAGCTTCTCCCTGACCGGCCTGCTGCTCAAGCAACTGAATAGCTGCGGCATCGGAGACTGCGGCCACGGTGGCTTCCTCTGCGCCATAGCTCTGTGACCAGAACAGGAAGAGACACAGACAAGCGACGGAAAAATGACATACAGATTTAACCATGGTTTTACGCTCCTTTTTGTTCCGCTAAAGGAAGTGAACGAAACTTCTATTTAAGAGGAACCCATTGAGTCAGCGAAATTGATCTCCACATGTGGGGATCAGGCATTTTCCACTAATGAGACCAACGCGTCAATAAAGGATTGTCGATCATTGAGTGCCGGTACCCGGCCGAACCAAGGTACCCCATGTTCCTCGGCATGTTCACGAAACTCCACATCCACCTCTTCGAGGGTTTCAATGTGATCGGAAACAAACGACACCGGGATCACCAGCAAACTGCGCCGCTCTTTACCGGCAGCGGCAATCAGATCCAACGTATCGGGTGCCATCCATTTCACCGGGCCGCTGCGGCTCTGGTAGCCGATCTGACACGGATAATCCCCGACACGCTCCATCACCCCGGCGACGGTCTCTTCAACATGCTGCTGATACGGGTCGCCACGATCAATGAACTTCTGCGGCAGGGCGTGGGCGGAAAACAGTAAGGTCAATTTGCCACGTTTGGCCTCGGGCACCTGCGCCAGCCCTTCCTCAACGCACTCGGCCAGGGCATCAAGATACTGCTCCTGATCGTGCCATTCTTCGATGTAGCGGCACTGCAGGTCGGGCGCGTGCTGGCTAACAGCACGCTTGAAATCTTTGATACTGCTACCGGTGGTGGCACCGGTGTAGTGTGGATAAAGGCTAACCACTACGGCCTCTTTAATCCCTTGGGCAACAATGCGCTGCACCACCTCATCGGCGCGCGGCACCCAGTAGCGCATGGCGACAAAGGCGTCCCAGTCTTCACCAAGTTTTTCACAGGTTTTTTCCGCCTGCAGGCGTGACCAGTGCAGCAGTGGCGATTTCCCTCCGATGCGCCGGTAGTTTTCGCGCACGGTTTTGGCGCGGAAGTGGGAGATCATTTTGGCGAACGGCTTTTGCAGCAGCGCCCCGAGGGGCAACTGGATCAGGTCGCGATCGGAGAAGAGTTGATAGAGAAACGGTTCAACAGCCTCCACGGAATCGGGGCCGCCCATATTAAGTAACACCAGCGCTTTTTTCGGTTCAGGCATGTGGACCTCCTCTGGCGAATCATTTTATAGCAACGCACATTCTGGTCTGAATATCGTCGAGAGTTTACCACAGGATTGATCCATAAAAAAAGCCGACCTGAGCAATCTCAGGTCGGCAAAAATAACAATGATGATCAGGAACCTATTCTGGCCCCTCAATCACAATCGGGTTGAGCACTGGATCGGCACCGGCATAATCAGAACCTTCCCCCATACTCCATTCGAACCAACCACTATCAAAGTTGTAGTTGCGCTCGTAGCCCATCATGTAGCCGTAGAACCAGGCTAAACTGGAACGCCAGCCGGTGCCGCAGTAATAGCTGAGGGCTTTGTCAGAGGTGATGCCCTGTGAGGTCCAGTAGGTTTCGATCTGCGCTGGAGCAACCAGGGTGTTATCGCTATTGACATAAGCTTCCATGGTCCACGGGCCATCACCGGCTTTGCCCCACAGCGCGCCGGGGATGCGACCAATGGTCGGGATGTAGCTATACGGTGCACCATTTTCGCTGTCACCGATATATTCATCCCAGGTGCGAATATCGACGATGACGCCATCGGCTTCGACACCGCTGACCACGTCACGCACGTAAGGAATCTCCGACTTGTAGTCAGAGTTGATGGCCACACTGCGCCCTGGAACCTCGGGGTCAAACTCGTCAACAGGAGTGCGCTCTGCGGTTTCAGTGGAGCCTTCGTAACCGGCAGCTTCCCAGGCGGCATAGCCCCCTTCCATGAGGCGCACATCTTCAACTCCGGCATAGAGCAGTGTCCACACCAGACGGGCTGCTGCAGTCTGATCACTGCCATACACAACCACGGTGGTCTCTTTGTCAATGCCCATGTAGGCAATGCCGGGCAGCAGATACTGGTCGGGATAGATGTTCCACCAGTTGCGCGGCAGTGAATCATCCGGGCCAAGACCTTTGGCGGCATCTTGCTCTTCAGTGGTACTGCGATCCCAGCACGCCGGATCACCGGCATCGACCGGCCAGTCGTTACGGGCATTAAAACAGTCGTACTCGATCTCATCGGTATTGACGTGGATGGCGCCGGGCACATGGCCGTTATTGTACGCATCACCCGCCGGACCCCAACCAACTTCGGCAATCACATAGGGTTTATCAAAGTTGTTGTTTTCCAACAGCACTTCTTTAACCCAGCGCGCGTCAACCACGTGGTTGACATTGGGATAGGCATCAAAGTCCCACTCGGGATGGACGCCAAAGGAGACCGGACGCACTGAACGCTCCTGCCGCCAGCCGTCGGTGCTGCCTGGGACGTCGTCTTCAGAGAAGTAGGAGGCGTCTTCGACGTAGTTAGTACTCCAGCCTTCCCAGCCGTCGGAGTAGTTGCGTACGTTGCTGATCCCCATCAGGTGAGCATAGAGGTAGCTGATGCTGGAGCGGTAGCCGCTGCCACAGTAGAAAATAACCTCTTTGCTGAAGGTGGTGTCGGTGGCGTTTTCAATACCGATACCGTTCCACATGGTGGCCACTTCGCTGTAGTTGCGGAAGGTGCCGTCATCGTCGAGATACTCACGATCCGGGTTATCGGCATGGAACGCGTAGGTTGCACCGGGGATACGCCCTTTGTTGACCACATAGCTGTAGCCACTTACTTCACCGGCATACTCTTCATACATCCGCACGTCGGCGACCAGGGTATGGGCATTGTCATAGACATCAGCCACGTAGTCCGTGGTGGCAACGACTTCGGGCAGCGTGCTGCCGTTGTAGGTGGTGGCAACCGGCTCGTTGATGGTGGTCTCACCGTCATATCCGGCGGCAGCCCAAGCATCATAACCGCCGTTGAGCAGGCGCACATCATCGACCCCGGCATAGAGCAGAATCCACCACAAACGGGCGGCAAAAATCGGGCTATTGCTGTAGACGATGACGGTCGTGTCTTCGGTGATACCCATGTTGCCGACAGCGGCTTTCAGCTCGTCATCGGGCAGCATGAACCAACGCGGGTAACCGTTTTCATACACATCGGAGTTGGAGTGGATCGCTCCGGGGATATGGCCGTCGAGGTAGGAGGCATCGGCCCAGCCATTGGCCATATCGGAAAAGCTGCCCCACTGGGTTTCAAAGATCAGGTATTTGTGATCGCGATCATAACTGTAGTTTGCCGGAGCAGCGCTGGTGCTGCTGGCGGCATGATAATCAATCACCCCTTTGACCCAGCCGGGATAGACCAAATCGGCGTAGTTGGGCAACGCTTCCATGGGATAGGTGGTAGAGTTTGCAGCGGCCCAGTCCCACATGGAGGCATCATAGTTGGCAACATTTTCAAAGCCCATCAACCGGGCAAGGAAGTAAGCAAAACCGCTGCGAATACCGGCAGTGCAATACGCGGCCACCTGTTTGTCGGCGGTAATACCCCGCGCATCAAAGTAAGCCTTCATGGTGGTGTAAGGCACCAGGGTAAGATCATCGGCATAGGACCACTCATACGGCAAATGAACCGCGCCGGTAATGTGTCCTTCGCGTGCTTCACCGTAGAGCTGCCAGCCGTTGTATTCTTCATCGGTACGGGTATCGATCAGCACAAAGTCATTGTCACCCAGACGGGAGGCAATGGTTTCCTTGTCGATAACCACCGAGGGCTTAGCTGAAGCGGTAAAGGTGGTTGCTTCGAGGGTGTTTGCCGCCAATTCCGTGGTGCGACCGTCGGCACTCCATTTGTCCCAGCCGCCGTTGAGCAGGTGGACATCGGTACAACCGAGGTATTCCAACGCCCAGAACACCCGCCCGGCAGACCCCCAGGAGGTGATGGTATCGTCATAGAGGACAATTTTGGCGTCAGTCACCAGACCTTTGGCACTCAGCAATGCTTCCAGATCGGCAACCGATTTGAGATTGAGGCTGCCATCGGCCAGCTCGCTATGCGCCATGTGAATGGCACCTGGAATGTGACCGGCAGCGTAAGCATCAGCAGAGCGGGTGTCGATCACAATCAGGGTCCCGGTGGTGGCCGCGGCAGTGGCCTCACCGGTCAGCAGAGTCGCCAGATCATCAGCGGAAAACAGCAAAGTAGCATTGGGATACGGCGTGGTGTCCGTGGGTCCGTCATCACCGCCAGTGTTACCGCCAGTGTTACCGCCGTCGGTTGTTGTGGTTTTATGGGTCACGGATTCACCGCAACCGGTGAGCATAAAGGCCGTCAGTGCCACCAGCATCAGCACCAGCAGCATCGATTTAAATCGTTGCATCATGTCATCATCCTTTTTCCACGCAGCGGGTTAGCGAAGCTGATAGGTCAGTGCCAGGGTATAGGTCGCACCCGCAGCAGTATTCTCACCACACAAGGCCGGGGTGTACACAGCTTCCCAGCCCCAGGCATCATCAATACGATAGCCAACCGCCACATCGAGCTTGAGCAGGTCGTATTCGGTGGTAATGGTCGGATTACCTGAGGCATCGACCATTTCGTCGCCGTTGTTGGCACTGAGCAGACCATCGAGCTTGACCCGCGCATACCATTGGTCGGTCAGATCACTGCCAACCTCGATCAGGTAGCGGTATTCATCGCTGGGTTCTTCGAACCGCCAGCGGTAGCCCAATTCAAAATTGCAATAACCGGGGAACAGGTAAGCCAGAGAATGGCCAAACAAGATGCGCGCTTCAACGTCGTACTGACCGTTGCCCAGCGGCAGGGAATCATTTTCATCGTACAGTTCAGGAATTTTGACCAAGCCTTGAACAGCCAGCACACCGCCGGAGAACTGCACCAAGCGGTATTTGAGCCCCAGATCAACATCGCCGAGACCATAGGTTTTCATCTCAATGGTATCGTCGTCGTGTTTGATCTGTTTGTAATAGACCGACGCAATCACCGTTGCAGCATCGGTGACGCCATATTCAACGTAGTAGTTGAGGTTGACATCGGTGAACTTGCCGTCATTGGCCATTTTTTTACGGTCGCCATCGTCATCGAAATTACGATCGGCAGCATAATAATTGCCGGACAGACGATTGTAGGCAGTTCCGGCTTGTTGGGTCCAGGCACCGGCAAACACCTGGCTGGCACAACACAGCACCAGTAAAAACAGTGGCAGTAACGTCTTTTTCAACATAGGGGGGGAGACCTCTCTTCCATAGAAATACGAATTGATGAGAAAAAAAAGATGAAAAACGCATCAATTCATTAAGGCAAGCGATACCAGTCCCTTATTGCATAAGGAAAGCTGAAAATACAAATAAGTAATATAGATGATATATGAATATATTATTTGTTATTTTGATAATAATGTGCGCATCGCACGAAGAACCGCGCAATAGGTGCGTTCGCAACAAAGAGTGGCTGATCAGGCAGTTAGGTGAACCGAAGGAAAAAGATTCCGAAAGGAGATGGCGAGGTAAAAAAAGCCCCGCAGTGACCTGCGGGGCTTGAAGTCGATGGCGTTACTTCTGGCTGAGGCGATGCACCGCATCAACCATGAAGATGGCATTTTCCGGCGGCACCGTCGGCATGATGCCATGACCGAGATTGAAAATAAAACCGGGACGACCAGCATTTTCATCAAGGATGCGTTGCACCTCTTTTTCAATGTACGGCTTGGGTGCGAAAAGCACGGTCGGATCGAGGTTGCCCTGCACGGCAATGTCTTCACCGAGGATATCACGCGCTTTGCCGAGATTGACATGCCAGTCGAGACCGATCACGTCACTGCCGGCTTCTTTGACCAATTCGAGCATGGTGCCGGAGTTTTTCACGAAGTAGATCACCGGAATGTCTTTGCGGTTGAGCCCGGAAATCAGCTTTTTGGTATAAGGCAGGACGAATTTCTCAAAGTCATGCGGTGCCACCAGACCACCCCAGGTATCAAAGATCTGAATCGCCTGAGCACCGGCTTCGATCTGCATGTTGAGATAGCGGCGGTCCATTTCGGTGATTTTTTCCATCAGGGCATGATACAGGCTCGGGTCGCCGTACATCATCTGCTTAAGTGCGGCAAAGTCCTTGCTGCCCTTACCTTCAACCATGTAGCAGGCCAGGGTAAACGGCGCACCACCAAAACCGATCAGTGGCACACGCCCGTCAAAGGCGCTACGCAGACGTTTAATAATCGCCGGCACGTAAGAAACAGCCTGGGCCATATCTTCAGGAACCACCAGTTTATCGACATCAGCCTGAGTCCGCACCGGATTGGCAAACACCGGGCCGGGGTTGAAGTCGAGGTCCATCCCCATCGGCTCAATCGGCGTGAGAATGTCGGAAAACAGTATCGCCGCGTCGGCATCGAGAATATCGATGGGCTGAATGGTCACCTCGGCAGCACGCTCGGGATCTTTACACAGATCAAGAAAGGTGCCTTCACCACGAGAGCGCACTTCACGGTACTGCGGCAGATAACGGCCGGCCTGACGCATCAGCCATACGGGGATTCGGTCGACGGGCTGGCCCCAGCAGGCCTTGAGAAAGTCGTATTCAGTCGCCATTGAACTCATTCCTTTTTTTATTGATGAAATCGGGTTGTCTTTGCGTTATTCGCCGCGGTTTTCCGCAGCCTCTTTTTCCATCCGCTTGCGTGTCTTGCGCGGGATGTAATTACAGAACGGCTCTTCAGCCATGTAATCGCCATACACCGCATCGGCACGGGCGCGGCAGCCGCCGCAAACGTTGATGAACTCGCACTCGCCACATTTGCCTTTGTATTTGGAGAAATCGCGCAGATCGTTGAACACTTTGGAGTTAAACCACAAATCCTTAAACGGTATCTGCTTGACGTTGCCCACCGACGAGTGAAAGTAAGAGCACGGCTTGAGATTGCCGAAACAGTCGATCAGGCAGATGGTTTGAGCGGCAATACAGCCCTTGCCACCACCGGTAGAAAAGGTCAGGCTGCGCCGTTTGAAATCCACCCCTTCGGCCTTGGCCATCTGCGGCACAATGCGGTAATAGTGCGGTGCACAGGTGGGGCGCATGAGAATGTCGTCTTCGTTCTTCTCCTGCTCGTAGTGCCAGGAGAGAATCTCTTCGTAATCTTCCTTGGACACCAGCTCGTTCATGATCTCTTCACCACGACCGGTGGGCACAATCATAAACATGTACCAAGCCGTGGCTCCCAACGATTTAGCCAGTTTGAACGTATTGGCGATATCGTGCTGGTTGCGTTTGGTGAAGGATGAGTTGATAAGAAACTTGATACCGTTGCGAGTGAGGGTTTCCGCCGCACGTTTCACACCCTCAAAGGCACCGGGGCATTGGCGAAAATCATCATGAATTTCAGCGGTGGAACCATCGAGAGACAGGGACACCATTTTGATGTCGGCCTTGTTCATCTTGGCGCACACCTCATCCGTGATCAGGGTACCGTTGGTGGCCATGCACATGCGCAGCCCTTTGGAAGTGCCGTACTCGGCAATCTCGAAAATATCGGGACGCATCAGCGGCTCGCCACCGGACAACACCATTACCGGTTTGGACACTTCACAGATGTCGTCGATCATTTTGAACGCTTCTTCGGTGGTAAAATCACCGGAAGCGGCTTCCATGTCAGAAGAGCAACGGCAATGGACACAGGTCAGGTTGCAACGACGGGTGGTTTCCCAGGCAATCCACTTGGGGATAAATTTTTCTTCTTGATCAGCCATGCGGCGATTTTCTCCTGAGGGTCAAAGGGTTTAGCAGGTCTTTTCACCGTGTTTTTGAGCGAAACGCGATTCTAACCCAGATCGCTTTGTGAGACAAGTTCCGCGATGGTTTCAGCCATCTCATCTTGATCCATCACATTGCCGTCTACGGTGACCTCGGCATAGCGACGATAGAGCTGCAAACGTTCCTGATAGAGATCTTCGAAGCTCTGGTTTTCGGCGCAGGCAATGCCCCGAGTATCGAAGTTCTGAATTCTGCGGCAGATTTCATCGAAAGATACGTCGAGAAACACAATGGTGGAGATGGTTTTGAGGTGAGCCATGGTTTTTGCGCTGTACACGGCGCTGCCGCCGGTGGCGATAATCTGATTGGTGATATTCAGGCGGAGAATTTCCTGTTCTTCAATCCGGCGCAGGTTGAGATAGTCGGATTCGTCGAGGATCTCCTGTAGTGTTTTCTGTTGGTTGATCTGGATGAGGATGTCGGTGTCGATATAGCCCATGCCGAGGTTTTTGGCGAGGATGATGCCGATGGTGCTTTTACCGGCACCTGGCATGCCGATCAGGGTAATGTTGCTCTTTTTCATAGGGCTCCTTTTATGCAATGCAATTGCTGCTTTTTATCTCTTTAAATCTCAAGACCAAAATCAGGGTCAAAACCCAGGGTCAAGACCGCCGGGTTTCGTCCCGGCAGCCGACATCCTTTTGACTGGCCGCTCAAAAGGATGCAAAAACCAGCTTGGACACCCCCTGAACCTGAATCCACCGACAATGAATCCATTTTCGTCAAGTTTCACAGATTCGGCTCGCCGCCCTTTAGGTCGACGAATCGTGCACATCATCAACGCTAGCGTAAAACGTTGATAACAATCTTTCGTCTTTCTCTATCTCTGGTGTGGCACCGACCAAACGGGTGGGACGGTGCCCACCCTACAGCAGTGTGTCATTTAGCACCTCAGTCCTCCCGTTCAGCAGCGCCAAACGCAATGAACGTCAGCGCGATGGTTGTCGGCAATTGTTTGAGGACTGATGCCGACTGGGCGAGTCTTGCCGACATCGCGGTGTAAGGGAATGGAGTGAGGGAACCCGCTAGGGCGCATTGGGGTTGTTATGAATCAGAGGAACGAGAGCTGTTGCTTGAGATTTTTTGCGTCAGCAAGGCAGAGCAAGGAGCCATAGTGGTTCTATGGCGACCACCGATAACGCTGCTGACGTGAAAAAGATCTGCAACAACTCCGTGAACTCTGATTGATGACACCCCCCTGGAAGTCGATTTTGCGCCCCTTTTGTCGACGCAAAAGGAGCCCGACATGTGGGCGCACAAGCCCACGTCACGTGCGTACCAAATAACGTGAACGGATAAACTCCAATCAATGCCACCATTCGTCGAGAAAAAACCAATCAGGGCGCCGTCACCTCTCCCCGCACAAACTGCCGCCACACCCATCCAAATCCACCATCAGGCAGACGCACATAATACCACTCCGGTGCCTGGCCCAGCACGTATAATCGATCACCGGCTGCCACATGATCATTGACCGGATGCAACCGACTCGGTCCGCCACGCACATTGAGCACTTCCACAGTAACCGTGACGGTTCCAAGGGCCGATGCCGGTACCGCGGTCACATCCGGCTGAGGTGGAGGCGGCGCAGTCGGCGGCGCTTCAACCACGCGGTAACCACGCCGTAGGGGCTCATAGTAGATATCGTTGTAGCGGGCATAGAGCCGGTTGCCGAAACGGACATCGACATAGCCATAGGGCAGCGTTGAAACCACCAGCCCAACCGGCGGATACACCACCCGGTAAACGCTGTCATAGGGAGAATAAAAAATGCCGTTACGGTAAAAATAGGTGCTGCGATGATGGTGAATTTTATGGTGGCCGCGTGGCAACACCTTCACCACCTCGCCGTAGCCCGGACGATGATGGGAGTGGCCCTGTTTCGCCCAGCCAGACGTGCTGCTTGTAACAAGCAACGCAGCGACGACCAATACGAATAGGGAGAGTGGTTTCATGGCAAAGCTCCTTTCAGACAACGGGAGCTTCTATTTTACCACACAGGTCCACTACACATAAAAACAGCGCACCGTTTTTACGGTGCGCTGAACGATTCTTTACACTATGTGCTGAGAGGCTAATCAAACAACTCGGCAAAGATCTCTGCCACGGTTTCCATCTTGTGGGCTTTCCAGGCATTGGTGCCGCAGAAGATCAAACCAGTGTTGCGATCACCACGCTGGGCACGATCCAGAGCGTGAACGATGCAGAACCGTTCTTTGTCTTTTTTATAGGCGCATTTTTTCAGGCAGCCTGACGGGCAGGAGATGTTGCCGTCAATATCGTGAGCACGAACCTGATCGATATTGGCTTTGAGGGCGCGGCCCGGCAGACCGGCGGGACTCATGATCAAACCGATATCTTCCTGGGTGCAATCGAGATAAGCTTGCTTAAACGCCGGGTCAGCATCACACTCTTCGGTGCAGACAAACCGGCTGGCCATCTGCACGCCATCAGCACCTTCGTCCAGGGCACGTTCCAGATCGTCGCGATCCCAGATGCCGCCAGCGGCAATGATCGGCATGTCGAGTTGCCATTTTTCTTTAAAATAGGCTTTAACACCGCGCACGGTTTCATACTGATCGTAATCACCGTTACCGATATTCTCCAGCTTCTCTCCCAGATGACCACCTGCGGTGTCAGGATCTTCCACCACCACGGCATCGGGCAGACGACCAAAACCTTTGTGCCATTTACGGGCAATCAGTTCAGCGGCCTTCACCGAGGAAACGATAGGCACCAGAGCCACATCAGGATAATCCACGGTCAGACCGGGCAAATTAAGCGGCAGACCCGCGCCGGAGACAATTACCTTGGCACCGGCTTCACAGCTGGTGCGTACGATGTCGTCATAATCAGACACCGCCACCATGCAGTTGGTTCCGATCACACCATCCGGGGCAATGTCATAGGCTTTGCGAATTTCATCCTTGAGAGCGAGCAGATCGGCCTCAAAGTATTTCTTATCAGTATGATCGCTATTCAGAGCCAGTCCGGCAGTGGCAATCAGACCGACCCCACCGCATTTGGCCACGGCTCCGGCTAATCCAGCCGCAGAAACACGAACCCCCATGCCGCCCTGGATCAGAGGATAAGGTACCGTATGTTTGCCAATGGTCAAAGATTTCATAGTGCTTGAATCCTGTTTTTGTCTTAAGCCTATTTACAATTTATCATTTCGCCAACTTTAGAGCGCCATGCTAGCAGAAGCGGGCGTTATCCCAATGTAATACTTGTGTAAAAGCTCCCACGCTTTGCGCTTGTATTCTCTAAAACAACAATGGTAAACCAATGTCATGAAGCTCCAACGCCCTTCCATCAATCCGTTACTGGCTTTTATCGCCATCCAGTTCACCTGGATTGTCGTGGTCGTGTTCTGGATTTACTGGTTTCTCGGCAGTCACCGCCGCTTGCGCAGCATTGCCGAAAAATACAGCCCGGAACTGTTGCAACCCGGCATTGACTGGGTCATCCTCACCGAGGGATTGCTGCTGTTGTTCGTTATTCTCGCCGGGGTCTATGTCATTTTTCTTTACTGGCGTCGCCAGCTGGCCCTCAACCGCGAACAAAAAAGTTTTGTTTCCCAAGTTACCCATGAGCTCAAGTCGCCGGTAGCGTCTGTCCAACTGCACTTGGAAACCATCCGCCGCCACCACCCGGCAGAGGAACAGCTCGACGAATTTATCGACACCATGCTGGCTGATACCGAGCGGCTCAACAGCCTGATCAATAAAATGATCACGGCCAACCGCCTGGAACAGAGCCGTTGGCGTCTGACTCTGCGGCAGTGCAACCTGTCTGAATTTCTTGACGACTACATGCGCCAATGGCGCAACACCCAAGATGACTCACTGCAGCTCAATTGCGAAATTGCTCCGGATATTCATGCCAATATCGAACCCGATTCATTCTCCATGGTTCTGCGCAATCTGCTGGAAAATGCCGTACTCTATTCCGATCCACCGGCCAAAATCAGCGTCGAGCTTAAAGCCTCCCACCAACGCTGCCATTTGTTGGTGCGCGATCAGGGCCGCGGCATTGCCGCCAGTGAACAACACAAGGTATTTCGCCTGTTTTACCGCCTGCATCGCGAGGACAGCCATGTCAAGGGCTCCGGATTGGGCCTGTTCATTGTCCGCGCTCTGGTCAAACGTCATAAAGGCCAGATCATGCTGCACAGCCATGGTCCAGGCAAAGGGACAACCTTTCACATCATTCTGCCGCAACGGGTTACGGAGAAAGACGCATGAGCGATGACACCATCCGCATCCTGTTGGTGGAGGATGAACAGCATATTGCCCAAGGGCTGATTTTCAACTTGCAGCAGGAAGGGTATCAAGTCATCCATGCCGTCACCGGCGAAGAAGCGTTGCACAGCCTGGACAAGGAATCTTTTTCTCTGGCCATTCTTGACCGCATGTTGCCGGGGAAGATCGACGGTTTGGAGATCTGCCGCCACATTCGTCACACCGACCCGCAACTTCCTGTGCTGATGCTCACGGCCATGAACCGCGAACAGGACCGGGTTGCCGGACTGGGTGAAGGTGCCGATGACTACCTGGGCAAGCCGTTCAGCCTCGATGAGTTGCTGCTGCGTGTTGCCGGTATGTTGCGCCGTCAGGCCTGGTATCGACCAGCAACCCAGCGCCAGAACAGCTATCACCTCGGCCAGTATGATGTTGACCTGACAACCGGCCAATTAACCGATGCGGAAGGCCTCAACCAACAGACCCTGACCGAACTGGAACTGAAAATGCTGCGCCTGTTCATCGACAATGAGGGCGACATTTTAAGCCGGGCGTTTCTACTCAAATCGGTGTGGGGCATGGCACCGGATACTGAGACCCGGACCCTGGACAACTTCATTGTCCGGCTGCGCAAATACTTTGAACAACGCCCCTCCCATCCCCGCTATTTTCTCACCGTGCGTGGTCGCGGCTACCGTTTCACCAATCACCAACAATAATCTGAATCTGCAACCAGCCGGGCTGTATACGGTTTTCAGTTGCATGACACAGCGGATTCTCTATAATCAACACAGCGTTTTATTCCATGTTGAACCCTGTTCAACCGTGATTTTTCAATGCATTTTAAAGGAGATACCCGTATGAAAGCAGTTCTGCTTGACGATTTTGGCGGTCTTGACGTCCTCAAAGTGGGCGAAGTCGATAAACCCTCGCCCAAAGAGAAAGAGGTCCTTATCAAGGTCGTTGCGACCAGCATAAACCGTCCTGACCTGGTACAACGCGCCGGAAAATATCCGCCCCCTCCCGGTGATTCAGAAATTCTCGGCCTGGAAGTGGCCGGCGTTATTGAGGAACTCGGCAGCGAAGCCTCCGGCTGGCAAGTCGGCGACCGGGTTATGGCCCTGGTCGGTGGTGGCGGTTATGCCGAATACGCCGTTGCTTATGACAACCACGTGATGCCGATTCCCGACAGCATGAGTTTTGAAGAAGCCGCGTGCGTGTGTGAAAGCTACATCACCGCATTTCTCAACGTGTTCATGATCGGCGATTTGCAGGACGGCCAAACCGCTATCCTTCACGGCGGCGGTGGCGGCGTCAACACAGCCGCTATCCAGTTGGCCAAAGCCCTGACCCCCAACACCAAGCTGATTGTCACAGCCAGCCCCGAGAAATTGGATCGCGTCAAAGAACTCGGTGCCGACCTGGTGATCGACTACACCCAGACCCCGGATTTTGCGCCCCAAGTCAAAGAGTTCACCGCCAAGAAGGGCGTTGATGTGATCCTCGACCATGTGGGTGCCAAGTATCTGGCGCCGAACATGAATTCACTGGCCTACAAAGGCAAGCTGGTGATCATCGGTATCATCAGCGGCATCAAGGCGGAACTCAATCTGGCCCTGATGATGGTCAAGCGCCAGCAAATCATCGGCTCGGTGCTGCGTTCGCGTCCGGTCGCGGAAAAAGGCGAGATCATCAGCGAGTTCACCAAGCGCGCCCTGCCCCATTTCGCCAAACGGGACATCGTACCGATCATTGAGAAGGTGTTCACCATCGATGAGATCGTTGCCGCGCACGGCATGATGGAAGAGGATAAGCACTTCGGCAAAATCGTTCTAAAAATTGCCGAGGCCTGATCACTCCGCGACAATGTAAAACGAACAAAGGCCGCTGCAGAAACCTGCAACGGCCTTTGTTTTGTCAACAACGGACACAATCACTCAAGCAAGTCTATCTTGCCGGTGGCTCCATGCCCAGCGGCAACAGCAACCACAGCCGTCCGGGATATTTCATCCGCCCGGCAAGCGCTCCAGCCTCATCACCAATGCCCCAGAAAAAATCAGCACGCACTCGCCCTTTGATGGCACCGCCGGTATCTTGAGCGACCATCGCCTGCTGCAGCGGCTCATTGCGGTCCGGCCAGCGGGTGGCCACATAGACCGGTGCTCCCAAAGGGATATAGCGCGGATCCACGGCCAAACTGCGCCGACCCGTTAACGGCACGCCCAGGGCCCCCGGAGGACTGCACACCTCACCATCCAGCTCACGAAAAAACACATAGCTGGGGTTTTCATTGAGCAACTCCTGCACCGCCACAGGATGTTCGCGGCCCCAGGCGGCAATGTTCTGCATCGACATCTGGTCGCGGGTCATCTCCCCACGCTCCAGCAATAACGCACCGATGGAACGATACGGGTGGCCATTCTGATCGGCATAGTTGACCATCACCTGACTGCCGTCATCAAGGTTGATCCGCCCCGAACCCTGAACCTGGAGAAAAAACAATTCAACCGGATCGCCGACCCAGAACAGTTCTTCACCGTGCAATGGTTGTTCAAAGCCGTCAATATCGCGACGCTCCCAGTAAGGAACCACCCGTTGGCCGTCGAGACGACCGCGCAGACGGTAATCGCCCAGCTCGGGGTACACCGACGACAGGTCGATCACCAGAAGATCGTCGGGACGACCATAGACGGGATAAGGATAACGGGAGCTGGATTGACGACTGCCATCGAGATCGGGGACATAATATCCGGTAATCAGCCCGTCCTCCGTGCCATCCTCATTGATCAAGGCCCAGGGCTGAAACGAGCGCTCAAAAAAAACTCTTGCCGCTGCCGGAGTCTCAATGGTTGCCGCTTCTTCACACACCGCCTGCCAGCCGGAGCGATACTTGAGCGATTGGCAACTGATGGCAAAGGTTTTCAGCAACGCCAGGGGATCGTCTTCATCCCACCCAGGAAGCTCTCGCCAGCCCACTTTGCGAGTAAGGTCAGCTACGGGCACGTTTACTTTGTCTACCTGGGAAGGTTCCTTTTTCGGTGCACCCGCGCAACCGGACAAAATCAGCATCAGAGCGCCCACCACAAGCCACGTCAAACGACAAACTCGCCGCCTCGTTATCACAAAATTCACACACCCTCCATGTGGATGACGTTCATTCAATCCCAGCCACCGTCCAATTATCATCATGAGCTGAACCCGGCTGTCAACCACCAGTGTCAGGGAATCGCATTCGATAATAAATTTTCCCTCATTGAATCGACAATGACTTTTTTTTATGATAGCGTGTTCACGATCTTTTCTAAAGTCTCCCCCCTGGACGAGGAAAACGATGCCAACGATTCGCTGCCCTGAGTGTTCCTACAGTAAGGACACTGCACCATCAATCATTCCAAAAGGTTACCACCTGATCACCTGTCCGGTTTGCGGCCACACTTTCACGCCACTTCAGCACGACGAGCCCCCTCAAGCGCCCCGGTCTGAAACTGCGGAAATACGTGAGATTCCATTTACTTTCCATGGAAAGAGTGGCGAATACTTTGGCATCTGGATTGTTAACACCCTGTTGAAGGTGCTGACACTCGGCTTTTACTCGCCATGGGCCAAGGTACGCAAGCGGCGCTATTTGTACGGCAACACCTCGCTGGGAAATCACTCCTTTGACTATATTGCCGATCCCTGGGTGCTGTTTCGGGGGTTTTTAATCGGGGTTGCTCTGTTTGTCAGTTATACGGTGTTTAATCAATTCAGCCCCTTGTTGGCACTGCCTTTTACATTGGCCTTTTTTATTGCCATGCCTTGGCTGATTGTTCGGTCACGCATGTTCAACAACCGTAACACCAGCCATCGCAATGTGCGTTTTTCTTTTGCACCAAACTACCGTGAAGCGTATATGACCTTCGGCCTGTTGCCCATTTTGACCACGGCCACTCTGGGGCTGGCGGCACCCTACGTGCTCTATCGACAAAAACGCTTTTTGATGGAAAACAACCAGTTCGGCCAGACACCGTTTTGTTTTGAGGCAACCGTCGGTGAATATTATCAAGTGTTTCTACGCTTACTCGGCTCAGGTCTTCTCTTGATGATGATCGTAGCCGCAACTATTTACGCGGGAGTTGTTTATCTGGCTCCAGTAACCGGCCTAGCATCCATGCTCGCGGGTGAAGGAAGATCGGAAATCTTCGCTGTAACCTTCATGCTGACTTTTTTTCTGTTATCAATGGCATTCAGCCTGTATCTTTATGTCCGGTTGAACAACCTTAACTGGAACCGCACCCATCTCGACGGCCACTATTTCAACAGCACTTTGTCGGTACGAAGCATGGCGTGGATTTTCCTTTCCAACCTGGTTGCCATCAGCCTCAGTGCCGGTTTGCTGATCCCCTGGGCCACGGTTCGCCTGACCCGCTATCGCGTTGAAAATCTCAGTTTAGTTGCCCACGGGTCTCTGGACCATTTTCTCGCCGGTCAAGATGAGGAGGTCAGTGCCATCGGTGAAGAGATCGGTGATATCTTTGATATGGAAATTGGCTTATGAGTGAATGTCAGGGTACCTATTATGACGGCCACACGACGCTGAGCCGTGAGGTTCAACTCAGCGCAGACAACGGCTGGCTGACAATCAGTGGACATGCCTTTGAACAGCGCTATCCGCTCATTCAATTGCGGATGTCTCCTCCTCTGGGCACATTGCAGCGCACCCTGTATCTCCCTGATGGTGGACGCTGCGATATCGCCGACGACCAGCTGTGTTGTCATCTTGAACAATGCCTTCCCAAAAAACACTTCCTCTGTTTTGTTCATCGCTGGGAATCCAGTCTCAAACGGGCAGGACTTGCCCTGCTGCTGACCGTGGCCGTGGTATGGGGTTTTATCGCTTTCGGCATCCCCATCCTCGCCGGACAGGTGACGGAAATGATCCCACCGACCATAGAGGTACGTACCGGGGAGGAAACGCTCAACCTCCTTGATCACGCCATGCTGCGCCCCAGTCATGTCGAGGCGAGTCGTCAAACGGAACTCCGCCAGTTGTTTTCAACGATTCTGCGTGACCTGGGAGATAACCGTCCCTACCAACTGTTATTTCGCCAATCAACAGCCATTGGCGCCAATGCCCTGGCACTGCCAGGTGGCACCGTCATTTTAACGGATGACATGGTCAACCTGGCAAAATCGGATGAGGAGCTAATCGCGGTCATGGCCCACGAAATCGGCCATATCAAGCACCGCCACGCGTTACGCATGGTTATTCAAAATACATCAGCCGGATTTCTCGTTGCAGCCCTGACCGGCGATCTGCTGTCCACCACGTCACTCTCAGCGGCCTTGCCGACCATGCTGGTCGAAAGTAAGTATTCACGCGACATGGAGCGTCAAGCGGATGAATACGCGGTACACTACCTGACAAAAAAGCACATCCCTCTGACCCATTTTTCGGCCATTCTCAACCGTCTGACCAATTACCACGCGGATGGTGCGGATAAGAAGCGCGTCGATAGCTGGAACCAGTATCTGCGCACCCATCCCACCACCTCAGAGCGCGTTCAGGCTCTGCATCTGACACATCGCCCAGCAGAAATCACCAACCAAAAAAAATAGTCCACCACGGCAAGAATCGCTTAGGGAGCCGCATCTGGTTCGACCCGATCAATCCAGGCAGCGTAGCCCTCTTCAGCCATGGTCTCCAGCGGGATAAATCGTAATGCTGCCGAATTGATGCAGTAGCGTAATCCAGTGGGTGGCGGTCCGTCTTCAAAAACATGACCAAGATGGGAATCCGCCAATCGGCTGCGCACTTCAGTGCGGACAATAAACAGCTTACGATCTTTTTTTTCGACCAGAGCGTCTTCGGTGACCGGTCGATAAAAACTCGGCCAGCCGGTTCCCGAATCAAATTTATGCCGCGAACTGAACAGCGGTTCTCCGGAGACGATATCAACATAGAGTCCCGCTCTTTTCTCGTCATTGTAGGGATTGTCAAAAGGGCGCTCAGTGTCTTCATGCTGCGTCACCTGATACTGCAATGGTGTCAGTTGCTGTTTTAAGGTCGCGTCATCCGGCTGATGAAATGTCTGGCGACGCTGCTCCCAGGTATTCATCTGAGTGTTATTATCTGTCGTCTGAGTCATCTGTCGCTCCGTTCCCCACACCTGATCGAGGTATTGGTCCCGACCGGAATAGTGGCGGTAAGTGGTGTAACGACGCGCAGAGCGCTTGTGAAAATCCTGATGGTCGTCTTCGGCCGGATAAAAGGCGTCATACCGACGGATCGCCGTGACGATCGGCTGGCTGTAACGCCCACTGGCATTAAGACGATTGCGCGAAGCTTCGGCCTGCTGCCGCTGGGCATCGGTGTGATAAAAAATGGCACTGCGGTAGTGATGGCCACGATCGACAAATTGACCGCCGTCATCCGTGGGATCGATCTGACGCCAATAGATCTCCAACAAAGTGGCATAATCCACCTTGGCCGGATCATAGGTGATCTGCACCGCTTCCAGATGGCGGGTATGACCAGACGCCACCTGTTCATAGGTGGGATTTTCCTCTTCGCCACCACTGAACCCGGACACCACCTCAACCACACCATCCAGAGCTTCAAACGGGGCTTCCATACACCAAAAACAGCCACCGGCAAACGTGGCTTTTTCAAGCCGCGACGGGAGCGCAACCGCTGCCTGAGGCAGAGGCAGCAACACCAACAGCCAGGTTAAAATTGAGACATAGCGTTTCAACATTGTCACCTCCACGGTGCAAGGTACAAAATATCCAGGATCGATGTCCTGGGCCGGATTATTCAAGTATACATAACTATTTTAGTCATAAATAAAAAATGACACCATCTGGGTGAAATTCCGTAAAACGTTCAGTGGCGAACAGGGCAATTACACAGTGGAGAGGTCGTGAAAAAAGACACAGCAGTTGCGCCCCCGCGCCTTGGCGGCATACAGGGCCTGGTCAGCACGGCTATACAGATCGTCGGCGGAAAGATTTTCTTCGGGGCGGTAGAGATACACCCCAGCCGAGGAGGTGACCCGGCCATAGGGCTGGTTTTTACGATGAGCAATATTCATGTCTTCAATCGCCATGAGCAAATTGTCCATCATCAACGGCACATCGGTGGGGTCATCAATGGCGTAGAGCACCAGAAATTCCTCTCCCCCCATGCGAAATACGTGGTCTCCGGCCCGGGCCAGATGATTTTTCAACACCGTCGCCAGACGGGTCAATAGTTCATCCCCTTTGAGATGACCATAGGTATCGTTGTATTTCTTGAAATAATCGAGATCGAGCATGGCATACACCAGCACCTTGCCATCGCGCCGTGCACGCTGCATTTCGTTGACAATGGTCTGATTGTAGTAGCCACGGTTGTACAACCCGGTCAATGGGTCGGTTACGGCAAGAATCAGGGTTTTTTCCAGCAGATCTTCGGAACGCTTCAACTCGCGCAGATCAATGTCGAGACAATAAATCTCCTTGTCGCCCTGCGGCGTATGCACCAGTACATGTTGTGAATAAACCGGCACCTGTGAACCGTCCTTGTGACGGCGGACAACCTCAATAGGCGGCATAACCTCTCCCTGCGCCACCCAGGCATCAATCTTTTTTGCAGCGGCCTGACGCATCGGCTCGGGAATAAACAACTCTTCCCAGGTTCGATCGAGCACTTCTTCTTTGGAATAGCCGTATAGCTCTTCACAATACAGATTCCAATAAATCAGCTTGCGCTCACGGCTGTAGCCCTGCACGGCGATGTGGGGAGTTTTATCAAACAGATTGCGGAAGACACGCGTGGTCTCATCGCGCTGGCGCAAAATCCGTTGATTCTCATGCGCCAGACGCTGGTTTTCCTCGCGCAGTTTGTGGAGTTCTTCTATGAGATCTTCCTTATGATCCACGCTGATCGCTCCCTTTGAAGTACCCAAGCTAATAAAGACTAACAAAGAAATTAAAAATAGCAATAAACCTTGCTGAAAAAGGATTCTGCACCAGAGGCGCTACCAATCGGCTTTCCAGTGTCCCGTTTGGTTCGTTGTTCGTATGAATTCTAAGTCATTTTTTCTGCTGTCAAGGCGCCGCGTCGCTGGCCTGACCTGAGCCAAGCCGAAAAGGCAGAATGTAGACAGTGGTAAAAAGGGCCAGAATTGGACGATAGAATGAACCGCACGGGGCACTATTTTGGCCCTTTTTAGCAGCAAGCGCACCAAGTCATTTCAGAAAGCTCATCAAGTCACGATTGTTGTTCAAGAGTCCGGATAAACCGATCGGCTTCGTCCACAGCCACTTCCAGTTCATGGAGAAGACTGGCCACATCGCTGCGCACCTGGACTAACTCCTGACTCAAAGCATTGACGGCGCGCGCGTTGAGATTGTGTTTGAGATAGAGGACCTGATCGCGCAACGGAACCAGCACCGGTTCAATTTTAGCTTCGGCACGCCGCATTTGACGAATCAGCTGATCGCAGCGCTGGCGGGTGGTTTTCAATTGCTTTTCACTGGAGCGGCGCAACGACAGGTTGTGGTACTGGTCGAGTTCTTCCTGCCATTCGTCAAACAGCGCTTCGGCGACATCTTCCACGGCATCAATGCGCTCGCTGAGTTCATCAGCCCGCGCTTCACTGCGTTCCAGCACATCGTTAAGATCACGATAGGTAGCTTCGAGATCTCCGCCATCATAATGGGTCACAGCCATAAAGGCATCGAGGGCCGATTGAAACTGCTCTTTGGTGTCCTGTTGCGATTCGCGGGCATCTTCCACCCGGTCGATGAGGATATCGCGCTTATGGACGCCAACCTTTTCCATGGCCGAGAAATAGAGACTCTGGCAGCCAGCCAACAGTACCGTCACAACCAACGTCGCCAGTACAATCCGTTTTGTGGAGGTCATCGCCATCTCCTTGTTATCGTCACATCATATCCGCCGGGTCAACATCAATCGCCAGGCTGGTGGTCGCCGGGAAGATCGAACGCCATTGGGAACTTTCATTGAGAACACGCCGCAACGCTGAACGTGTTGGCGCCTTGAGCAGAATCTGCATCCGATAACGGTTGCGCAACCGGAACAATGGACAGGGGGCCGGCCCCAGAACTTCCATATCCTGCGCCGACATCAGCCGCTCGGCCAGACGTTGGGCACAACCTTCAACCACCGGGCGATCCAAACCAGACACCACCAGGTTGACCAGGTATCCGAAAGGCGGATAAAGCAGTAACTGGCGCATGGGCAGCTCCAGCGCAACAAAATGCCGGTAATCATGGGTCACGGCACATTCGAGCACCGGGCTGTCCGGCGCATAGGTTTGCACCAGCACTTCACCGCACACCTCACCGCGTCCAGCCCGTCCGGCCACCTGGGCAAGCAGACAAAAGCTGCGCTCTGCAGCGCGAAAATCGGGAAAATTGAGCGCGGCATCGGCATCAAGAATCCCGACCAAAGTCACAGCCCCGAAGTCATGACCTTTGGCAATCATCTGAGTGCCGACAAGAATATCAACCTCACCGGCCTCCATGCGCGACACCAGCTTCTGCTGGGCTCCTTTAGCTGCCGTGGAATCGCGATCCATACGCGCCACCCGCGCTTCAGGAAAACGCTCCTGTAATTCGTCGGCCAATCGTTCGGTTCCCATCCCCTCCGGCTCAATCGCCGCGCCGCCGCAATGAGGACATTGCTCTTGGGGCTGCTCGACATAGTCACAATAGTGACAGCGCAATGTGCCGGCTTGGCGATGCCAAGTCAGGGTGATATCGCAGTTGGGACAGCGGAAACTGGCACCGCAATCGCGGCACAGCAAATAGGGGGAAAAGCCACGCCGGTTGAGCAGCAACAAACTCTGCTCACCTCGCTCGAGGCGAAGCTGCAACGCCTCAATCAACTCTTGAGACAGCCCGTGCTCCACCTCGGCTTCGCGCATATCAATCAACCGCACTTCGGGCAGGGTGCGGTCGCCGATCCGTGTCGGCAACGAAACCTCCGTCAAAGCGCCTTGTTGCATACGTTGATAGCTGGTCAACGACGGGGTGGCACTGCCCAGCACCACCGGGACCTGCTCCATCTGCCCACGTAACAGCGCCATGTCACGGCCCTGATAGCGAAAGCCTTCACCCTGCTTGTAGCTATCGTCGTGTTCTTCATCCACGACAATCATACCAAGCCGTGTCAACGGTGCAAAGACAGCGGAGCGGGCACCGATGACAATGGCCACCTCATCGCGGACAATCGCCCGCCACATGTCATAGCGTTCTGCGGCTGACAGCCCGGAGTGCAACACCCCGATCCGTTGCCCCTGTTGTTCAAAGCGCGCACGAAAACGCGCCACCAGTTGCGGCGTCAATGCGATCTCCGGCACCAGGACCAGCGCTTGTTTATCGGCCGCCAACACTGCGGCAATGCTGTGCAGGTAGACTTCGGTTTTACCGCTACCGGTAATACCGTGCAGCAAAAACGGTCTGAAGCTAGCGTCATTGAGGCTGGCGGAAATCAAACGGACTGCAGACAGTTGAGCGTCGTTAAGTTCGGGGGGGTGATCCGCGATGACCTGGCAGCCGACAAACGGATCACGCAGCGACTCCTGCTCATCACTGCAGATTACCCCAAGTTCCTCCAGGCGCTTCAACACCGGGTAAGGAGAGGCAAACTGGTCACGCAATTGCGCCAGTTCAACGGGCTGATGTTCAACAATAAAGGACAGGATCTGTTGTTGCAGTGAGCCGCGTAAATTAGCCGTGGTGTCCGTGGCCCGGTACACGCGAGTCTGGCGTATCTTCGGCGCCCCCTGCAATGAAGAGAGTCCTGCAGGTAAAGCCGTCTTCAACGCCAGGCCCAAGGGATGGACATAATAGCGGCTGGCCCGGTCAATGAATTTCAGCAACCGCTCAGGCAGCAAAGGCATGTCATCGAGTACGGCATCAATGGGTTTGAGACGCTCACGTTGTGCCGCTTCATCCTCTACCGCAAAGGTTTTGAGCTCAACCACAACGCCAACGGCGCTGCGTCGGCCCAAAGGAACTTTGACACGGATGCCGGGCGCCACACGCTCACCATCCTTATCCGGTAACCGATAGCTCAAGGTCCGGGGCAAGGGTGCCAAAACCGCTACTTCTGCGTAACAATTCTCCACAGGCAGTCAGTTCGCTCGCGCAGAGGAAAAATAGTCGCGGGTCAATTTGACGACAACTCCGGACAGGCCAATCAGGCCAAGCAGGTTGGGAATGGCCATGGCACCGTTCATGGTATCGGAAAAATCCCAGACAAAACCGATCTTCTGCAACGCCCCCCAGGCGATGACGGCACAAAACAGATAACGATACGGTGTCCGCGCCGATAGCCCGAACACATACTCGATGCACTGCTCACCGTAGTAAGCCCAGCCAATCATGGTGGAGTAGGCAAACACCGCCAGAGCCAGGGTAACGATCATCGCTCCACCGTGGGGAAGCCCTGTCTGGAAGGCCAGCGCAGTCAAAGCACTGGAGCGTTCGCCGCAGTCCCACACCCCGGATGTGAGGATCACCAGAGCGGTCATGGTGCAGACGATGATGGTATCAAAAAACACCCCGGTCATGGCCACCAGCCCCTGACGTACAGCACTGGTGGTACGGGCCGCAGCATGAGCGATCGGCGCACTGCCGAGCCCAGCCTCGTTGGAGAACACGCCACGCGCCACACCGTAACGGATAGCCATGGCCACGGTGGCTCCGGCAAAGCCACCACTTCCGGCCGCCGGGTTAAACGCATGGGAAAAGATCAGGGCAAACGCTTCAGGGATATGCGCGACATTGATCACCAGAATCACCAACGCCGCGGCCACATAGAGCACGGCCATCACCGGCACCAGTTTAGCGGTCACCCGGCCAATCCGGCGGATGCCACCGATGACGACAATGGCGGCAAGAAACGCCAGGGCGAGACCAGTCATCAGCGGACTGACACCAAAGGTACTTTCGAGAGCCACGGCCACGGAGTTGGACTGCACCATGCTGCCGATACCGAAGGCCGCCACACTGCCCATAACGGCAAACAACATGCCGAGCCATTTCATCCCTAACCCTTCGGCCAGGTACCGCATGGGTCCACCCTGCATGGTACCGTCGGGCAGATGCTGACGGTAGTGAACCGCCAGAACCGCTTCGGCGTATTTGGTGGCCATGCCGAACACGGCGCACACCCACATCCAGAACACCGCTCCCGGCCCACCGAGATAGATGGCCGTGGCCACCCCGGCGATATTGCCGGTGCCGATGGTGGCGGCCAGCGCTGTCGTCAGCGCCTGAAACGATGAAATGTCCCCTTCAGAACGCTCTTCATCCTCACTGCGGCTGAACACCAGCTTAAGTGCATGGGGCAATTGGGTGACTTGCAAACCGGCAAGACGCACGGTCAGCAGGACACCGGTTCCCACCAGCAGGGCCAACATCACCGGACCCCAGACAAAAGCATTAACACTGGACATCAAGGCATTCATCGTTCCCCCCTTAGATAAGTTGCATGACAAAAAAATATCTTACCACAGTAGCGAGGCAGCCCTGTGAATTCAAGGATTTTCCTTGTATTGGACAGTGGTTAGAAGATTTTCGCCCCCCTGGAGAAATTGCTTTTCACCACAGGCTATGATAGTCTCCGTTGTTTTTTATAACGGTTTTTTTTCGAGGAAGCCGCCTCACTTTACCAAACGACGTTAAACGGACAGAACATGACACAGCGACAGATCGAAATCACCTCCCCGACGTTTATTGACGCCTGGAAACTGCCGGCAGATCAAGACATCCACCAATTGTTCGACCAACAGCAACCGCTGGCCCTGGAGATCGGCTGCGGCACGGGTGACTTCATTGTCCAGCGCGCCGCTCAGCAGCCTGACACGAATTTTCTGGCCATCGATATCTACAACAAGGGGTGTTACAAATCGTGCCGCCGCATTGACAAAACCGATCTGGCCAATATCCGGGTGATGCGCATGGAAGCCCGCTACCTGCTCAGCCGTTTCGGTCGTGCCGACATGCTCAGTGCCATTTACATCAACTGTCCCGACCCCTGGCCGAAGAAACGGCACCGTGATCGCCGTCTGGTCAACACCACCCTTCTCACCCAGATGCTCTACTATCTGCAGCCGGGGGGAGATCTGTATTTTGTCACTGATGTCGCCGACTATGCTG
The DNA here is from genome assembly GCF_963678835.1 of uncultured Desulfuromonas sp. NCBI lineage: Bacteria > Pseudomonadati > Thermodesulfobacteriota > Desulfuromonadia > Desulfuromonadales > Desulfuromonadaceae > Desulfuromonas > uncultured Desulfuromonas sp. Next base: position 270,114 of record NZ_OY787470.1, on the reverse strand, counting down.
AACAGGTTGCCGAGCTGATCCCAGCTCTGCCCGGCTACCAGAACCAGCTGGACACGCCCTTTACACTGGAATTGGAAGGCTACCCGCTCTCCAAATATATGCGCCGGTTTCTCAGCCAGAATCTGCCGGTCCACTTTCAACATCTCAAGCGACGCGAGGACTTTATCCTGCCGAAAGAACAGCTTCCGGTCACGGAAAAAGGCTTTCGCAACCGCCACAATCTGGATACCCCATGTCACACTATCTGACCGAACATTTTCCCGGCACCGGCGGCACCATCAAAGAGAGTGCAGAGGATTTCATTGTTGAAGAGATTCCGGCCTATGACCCTTGCGGTGAAGGCGATCATCTCTACCTGCGCGTTGAAAAGCAGGGCATGAGCACCTTTGCCATGATTCAACGCCTGGCCACCGCCCTCGGTATCAAGGAGAAAGAGTTCGGCTATGCCGGGCTTAAGGATTCCAGAGCCATCACCCGTCAGTTAGTGTCCTTGCCGTTGATCGACGAAGCCCGCATCACTCACCTCGATCTCGAGGGGATCACGATCCTTGAAGCGCGCCGCCACACCAACAAGCTGCGCCTTGGACATCTGCGCGGCAACCGCTTTACCATCCGTGTTCACGGCGTGACTCAGGGCGCTGAGCAATGCGCCCTCGACATTCTGCACATCTTGGAACAGACGGGTGTTCCCAACCTTTTCGGTCCGCAACGCTACGGCGTTCTGGGAACCAATCATCTGGTGGGGCGCGCCATGCTTCAGGAACGCTTTGAAGAAGCGGCAGCCCTCATTATCGGCGATCCGGCCGGCATCAGCAATGAACGCTGGAAAACCGCCGCCACAGCCTACTGCAATGGCGATATAGATCAGGCTCTGCAGGCTTTCCCCGGCCGTTTCCGTGACGAACGCCGCCTGCTCCACAGCCTGCTCAAAGGACAGTCCCATCAGCAGGCCGTGCTCGGCTTGCCACGTAAGTTGCTGCGTCTGTTTCTCAGCGCCTATCAATCCCATTTTTTTGACCGTCAGGTAATCATGCGCCTCGACAGTCTCGACGTGTTGTGGCCGGGGGACATTGCTTACATTCACGCCAAAGGCGCCTGCTTTCGCGTCGAAGAATCTGACGAGGAACAGCCGCGCGCTGACCGCCTTGAGATCAGCCCCACCGGATTGCTTCCCGGCAAAAAGGCGATGACGGCTCACGGTCAGACCGGCATCCTTGAGCAGAGCTTGTTGGAAAAAGAAAATATCGAAACGGATCGCTTCACAGCTCTTCCCGGCCTCAAACTCAGTGGAGAACGACGTCCTCTGCGCGTTCCTCTGCACCAGGCAAGCTGTCAGCAAGAGGACCCGGAGACTCTGCTGGTCAATTTCGCCTTGCCGGCAGGCAGCTTTGCCACCAGCGTCTTACGCGAAATCACCAAATCCACCGACGGATAGCCGTTCCAGCCCGCTAACAGCGGGGGCCTCTCCTTTGGCATTTTTTTGCTCCCTTGTTAAAACCTAAATGCCGGCTGGTTGCACCAAATGGATGCGAATAGCGCACAAATCGATGATCAGGCATGGTGTATACGGCGCCCGAACGGTTTGTCGCGATTCCCTTCACAAAATCGGCTGGCGAAATCTTATCATTTTCAAACCGTTATATTATCGTAAACAGTTCTATCCTACCTTTTAAACATGGATTTTTTAAAAAACAGTCTATCAACGATCCATTTTCGAACTAATCATCTTGACAGCTTTAAAACAACATTCTATATTTCAACTGAATGGACTTTTAACCCTTTTTGACAATGGAAAGCCAAAGCCGTCTACGCTGCGACTTTGAACGACGATAAAACAGCCTTGGGCAACAGTAAAACGCTCTCAAAGGCAACAGATTTCGCATTATTTACCACGTAGACTTGACAAGTGAAAAACAATTCTATAAAAAGCCATCACGATAATAAAACAGTATCTAGCCATTTTTACGTAAGCAGGGGACACCAACATGCCCGCTAAAAAAGACAAATCGGAATATATTATTCAGGCTGTATCCCACGCCCTGGATCTGCTTGAGCAGTTTCACGATGATGTGGACGAACTGGGCGTTACTGAACTGAGCAAACGTCTAAAACTGCACAAAAACAACGTGTTCAGACTTTTGGCAACGTTGGAGTCTCGTGGCTATATCGAGCAAAACAAGGCAACGGAAAACTACCGCCTCGGTCTGAAATCCCTGGAGCTTGGTCAAACCTTCATCAAGCAGATGGGTCTGCTGCGTCAAGCAAAGCTCACGCTGGAGCATCTGGTGGAGGAGTGCAACGAAACGGCTTATGTTGCCATCTTCAAGGAAAACCATGTTGTCTATCTTGATGTGGTAGAAACCGACATGACCGTACGAGTGGTTTCCCGCGTCGGCTCACGCCTGCCCGCGTATTGCACCGCCGCCGGCAAAGTTCACCTTGCTCACATGTCTGACGAGGAACTCGAATCAGTACTGCCCAAAGAGCTGCGAACGTTTACCCCATCGACCCACTCCAGCCGAGAAGGACTCAAAAAGGAGTTGGCTGAGGTGTATGAAAATGGTTACGCCATGGACAATGAAGAGCTCGACCCCGGCGTCCGCTGCATTGCCGCGCCGATCCGTGATTATACCCGGCGCATTGTCGGTGCCATCAGCCTGTCCGGTCCTTCGATGCGCTTCACCGACGAACGGATGACTGACGAATTGACCCCGCTGGTGATCGATGCGGCTGCCACCCTGTCCACGCGACTCGGCTACCGCCACTAACCACCGGCCCACATCTGATTTAAAAACCCATCCTGCTTAGGATGGGTTTTTTGTTTATTCACAGGAGGCATCTTTCAACTCCCCATTGATTGATATACATTGTGTATACAAGGCGTCGAATGCATCGACAGCAGGAAAATACTGTCTTGGTTCAGCGTGAATTGGAGAATTGCCTCGTTTGAGTTAGACTACTCGAACGGAGAAATTCACCATGCGAAAAAAACGTAAAAATTACACGGCTCAAGAGAAAGTTGCCATTCTCAAGCGCCACCTTGTTGATCAAACACCGGTCTCAAACCTGTGTGATGAATATCAGCTTCAGCCCACGGTTTTTTACCGCTGGCAGAAGGAGTTTTTCGAGAACGGTGCCGCCGCTTTTGAAAAAGACAACTCCCGCCAGAAAAAGGCTGAAGAGAAACGCATTGCCCAGCTCGAAGCGAAGCTGCAAACCAAGAACGAGGTTCTCTCGGAATTGCTGGAGGAACACGTTCAGTTAAAAAAGGAACTTGGGGAACTCTGAAAGCGTCTTGGGTCCCCCATGATATTCGTGATGCCGTGGTTGACTTCGTCAAGCGCTGGACCACGCGCACAGGCATCGCAGTGACGCGCATCATCGGCTGGCTGGGCCTAGCTGTCAGTAAATTCTATAATTGGCAGCAGCGCTACGGCAAAGTCAACGAGCACAACGCCCTGATCCCCCGCGATTTCTGGCTGGAAGAGTGGGAGAAGCAGGCGATCATCAAATTCTATCAGCACACGCCTCAGGAGGGCTACCGCCGTCTGACGTTCATGATGCTCGATCAGGATATTGTTGCCGTCAGCCCCAGCAGCGTCTATCGTGTTCTAAGTACCGCCGGACTACTCAGGCGCTGGAACGGCAAACAATCAAAAAAAGGGACCGGTTTTGTCCAGCCGCTCAGGCCCCATGAACATTGGCATATTGATATTTCCTACATCAATATCCGAGGCACCTTTTATTATCTGTGCTGCCTGCTGGACGGCTGTAGCCGCTACATCGTCCACTGGGAGTTGCGCGAGACGATGACTGAGGCAGATGTGGAAATTATTTTGCAGCGGGCCCGGGAAAAGTATCCCGCCGCCACACCGAGGATTATTTCCGACAATGGCCCTCAATTCATCGCCAAGGACTTCAAAGAGTTTATCCGGGTAGCAGGCATGACGCATGTGCGGACATCGCCTTTCTACCCACAAAGCAATGGCAAGTTGGAACGTTTCCACGCTACCATTAAGCAGGAATGCATTCGCCCGAAGGTTCCGCTGTCGCTTGATGAAGCCAGAAAGCAAGTTGCGGACTACATCCGCTATTACAACGACGAACGACTGCACAGTGCGCTGGGCTACGTGGCTCCCAAAATCAAACTCGAAGGCCGGGAAAAACAAATCTTCAAAGAACGAGACAGCAAGCTCGAAGCAGCACGAGAAGCACGAAAGCAAAAACGGCGGCTGGAAAAACTCAGCCCCGCCCAACACCATAGCGTCCCGGCAAGGGAAACTTTTAACCCACTAACTCAACAGAGCTGTTTTTCCAATTCCGACTGAGGCAAAACAATACAGTGGTGCGTTCTTGATGAACGCTGACTGGCATATCTGGCAAAGCGGCTACACTCTGCTCTACGCCTACCATCAGCTGTCTTAGCAACTGCGGCAGAACAATGCGATGCCAGCGCCACAATCAACACCCGGCAAAACACCTGTAAGCCCTGCTCGGCATTCGAGCATTTTTTGAGAAACATCGCACATCCTGGCAACAAACCACCCTGGCGGTACGCAATGACAACCGGAAAATTGTCAGTCGGCTGATCTTCATCCAACAGCCGCAAATCTCTTTGTCTGCATCCGTTGCGCGGCTATAAGCAGGAGGCCGAAGCCATCCGCTGTCGACGCCGAACATGCTGCCCTGCGCCTCGTTGACCATGCGACAAGCCCTCCCTTACAGCGGCCTTGAGGTTACGCCCCCCCAAGCAATTGACTTTCACCCTCAAACCGACTGACCCCGCTCAGCAGGCGATTCTGCACATGCCCAAACATCTGGTCACATTAGCGCGCCAGCAGGAGTAGGGACTGGCTGGCGATATTGACACGGAATACGCTCATAAGTACCGGGTGGTACTGCGCAAGGCCGCTCACTGATCAGCCTGCTTAAAACCTGCCTGCCGCAACAGCCGCGCAACGCTTTGAAACATCTGTTTAAACAATTGGCCCAACGCAGCAATCGCCTGCGCGACCTGACCGTGCAACAGGTGTTTCTCAGTCATCTGCCACCACAACCCGCGACATGGCTCAAACTATCAGTCTCAATGCGCTGGTCGCGGTTCTCCATCTACAACATGTTCAAAAACGCCAGCGGGTGGTGGGTGCCATTGCCGCCTTTACCGGTGAAGACATCGTCATGGATATTCACCCCCCCCTGACCCGAGACGGAGACACGTCATGAAGACCGTCGCCTGCTACAGCATCAAGGGTGGAGTGGGTAAAATCGCTTACTGGTCGGCCCACCAGGGACATCGCACGCTGGTCGATCTTGATGCCCAGGGTGCCTCGTCATTCTACTTCCGGGAGCGTAACTCATCTAAAAAGAACTGGGGCAAGCGCTTCTTTAAGACCTATGAGCAATTGCTAAACCAGGTCATGCAGAGCGATTTCAACCAGCTCGACATTCTGCTTGCCCATCACTCGTTTCGTCATTTTGACCCCTGCGTTCTGCAGCATGGCGGTAAAACCAACCGCCTGCGTAAAGTCCTTAATGGGCTAGCTGTGCATTATGATGTGGTCATTCTCGATTGCCCGCCGAGTATCAGTCTGTTGGCGGAAAACATCTTTGCCGCAGCCAACCTGATCAGCGTACCGATGCTCCCTGCCACCCTGTCACAACGCACGTTTACGCAATTGCTTGATTTTTTAGACCACCAGTGGAATACACAAGATCAGGTACGCCCTTTTTTTACGTTGGCCGACGGCCGCAAACAACTGCGTCGTGACACTGCGACAAAACTGCGTAAGGCGTATCCGTTGTTTCTCAACCAGGCCATACCACGCTCCACCTACGTGGAAAAAGTTGGCGCCCGTTGATCTATTTGCCCACAACAGCCAGGCCAACCGATTCTACCAGGCCTTATGGCAGGAGATTACCTCGACCCTCAACTTGAACCACCCCTCCTCATAACAAAACGGAGCGACCATGAGTGACAAAAAGAAGAAAAAGGACAGCCAACTGCTAATCCGCATCAACAGTGAAGAACGGGATCGCCTTATGGCACTGTGTGACAATCTGGACTCCAGTAAGCCCCGCAGATCCGTAAATTCATCAAGGCATTCATGCGCGAACATGATGCGACGAAAACGAATAATTATTTCCGCTTCCAAGGAGACAAGACCATGAATACCCCGATCCTCAATGGCTCGGCCACCGCAGCCCTTCTCGCCGAAAACGGCATCACCAGTACCGAAGAACTCGCCACGCAAAAAATCGGCAGTTTGGCTGCGGTTAAAGGATTCAGCGAAATGCGTTCACGTCGGAAGATTACCGGTACCCAGGCTTTGTTCGCCGCCGTCACCACAAAAATTGACACAAGAACAGAAACCGTTCCAGCCAAAGACATGGCCAAGAAAAAAGCCAACAAGAAAAAGTGATGACAACGTGGCGCCTCGGGAAAAGCATCTCCCTCCCACAAACACCCTCCGTTTGCCGACGACATTCATGACACTCGTTGCTGCTGAACGGCAGGCCTGAGACGGAGGAGAAAACGGTTATGGCGAAGGCAATACCGGGTTGCGCCAGAGTCGCAACTTTTCCCGGTCAAGGTTGCGGCGACCGTCAAAAAACTCGCAGGCGCGGTAGTAACGCAGGTCTTCACGCCACAGGCGGTAGAAGGTGCGGTCTTTCCACAGCCGCTGCATCAATCGTCCCGGTGCCAGGCGCAGATCGAGCAGCGGTGAAAACAGCTCGGTCGGGTCGCGAAAGCATTCCCAGTCGCAGCGGCGGCACTCTTGAGCGGCAGAACAGGACGGTGGGGTCATCTCTTCAAAACGCCCCAGATCCTCATCGCCACGGTAGCCGCACGGGTAGCTGTGCCCGGTTTGACTGTCGACAAAAAAGTAATCGATGCCGCCCCGACAGGGCGTTGTCAGCTCCTCACGGCCACGATACTGCTGCAACAGGGCGTGCAGGCTGCAGCGTGGGGTAAAAATACGGATGTTCTGCCGATGACCGGGAATGGCATCAGATAAGGCTTGAAACAGGTTAAGCTTCTCTTCGTAGGTAAAACTCACCACCCGATCCGTGGCTGTGGCCGCATAGACGGCCTGATCGGAATCATCGTCACCATGCATCGGATAACATACATTGGCAATGGTAAAACCAAGCTCCGTCACAAAGCGGTAGAACCGGTCAAACCCGGCACGAAAGAACGGATAGTCGAGATGATCCCGATCCTTGTCGCGCCCGGAAAAATTCCGGTTAATCCCAAGATTGGCCGACAGGTACAGCCCGCGCTCGGCAAAGATCGGCAGCGCCTTTTCCACCCCTTTGATCACGCCGGGCAGGCCGCGCATCTGTTCGTGAGTATCCACATCGGAGGAATCGATACTCACCCAGATATTGCGTAGTGGCGTGGCAGATAATTTATCGGCCAGCGTCTTCATACGATCGCTAAAATCCGCATTCTCGGCACCGCGAAACAGGTAGCCGTTGGTGCCGGTTCGAATATAGGGAATCTTATGTGCGCCGGCCACGGTTGCCAGACGGCAGACTTCATCCAGACACATAAACGGTTCGCCGCCGGTAAAAGACAGCGCGGCAACGCCGTGATCAGCGGCATGACGAATCATCTCAGCCACACGCTGTTCGGCCAGAGTGGTACGCGCAAAATCGTTGGTCACCCGCATGCCGCACTGCGGACAGGTGGCATTGCAACGATCGGTGTATTGAATGATCAACTGGCCGGGGACCCGACCGGAACGCAGCAGGCGGCCGGTGACTTTAAGGGCCTCGCCCAGCGGAGAAATCTTTTCAGTCATAAGAGTGTACCATCATGTTGGAGGCCAGCTTCAGCAGTCCACCGAGACCGGGTTGATGACGATGCCGCGACAAACGCGGCAAGGGGGTATCCGCAGGACGGGTCATGTCCAACAAAATGCTGTCCCAACTGAAACACTGCTCGACCCGTTGCCGGGCCGCTTGGGACAAGCGCTGATAGTCACTGCGATCTCCTTCCAGATCCGACAGCAGGCTGTCAAGCCGATCAACCCAACCATCAATGGATTCGGAGGAAAGCACATAGCCGGTTTCACCATCGACGACAATTTCCTTGGGTCCTCCGATATCGGCGACCAGAGCCGGCACGCCGCAGGCCTGAGCTTCAAGAACCACCATGCCGAAGGTGTCGCTGAGGCTGGGAAAAACAAACAGGTCATGACTGTTGTACACCAAGGGGAGTTCGTCATAAGCGACCCGACCGAGAAACGCCACCTCGGGCAGGTCACGACAGGCCAGTTTCATCTCGCCTAAATAGGGACCGGCACCGGCAATGCTCAGGCAGATGTCGGGATGCCGTTGGCGCACTTTGCGATACACCTCCAACAAAAAGTCGAGATTTTTATCTTTGGACACCCGACCGACATAGAGCAAGCGCCGCCGCCCGGATAGCTCCGGAGAAGGACGCTCCATCGGGCAAAAGTGCTCAGTGCGCAGCCCACGCCGAAACAGGGCCATATGGCGATGGCGATAGCCACGCTCCTTGAGCAGATGCATGTACTCGCTGGTCGGCACCAGCAGAGTGTCAAACTGGTTGAAAAACCACTTGCTGTACTGTTCGATCATGTCACAGATCGCCGGTTCATCGATGATGGACTGCGACTCCACGGTAAAGTCGGTATGATAAATCCCTTTGACTTCGGTGCCGAGCATGCGGCCAATCAGCAGACCAAGCAGGCCCATCGGTCCTGGGGTCGAGATGTACAGCTCATCGGGATTGTAATCGTAGACCATTTTCAGCATACGCAACACCGACGGCACATTAACGGTGATGTCCTCGTAATGGGGCAAGGCCGTTGAATAGAGCGGCGGCACAATCAGTGTCGACTGCGGCAGTCCGGACTGTTTTTGTTCATCGGTCAGACTGGTCATAATCCGGATGGCAAACCCTTTTTCTTCGGCCAGATGACCAATGGTCTGCAAGGTCATGGACACGCCGTTGAGATCGGTCAGCGTATCGGTCAGCCACAAAATGCGCTTGGAATTGCGCGGCACCTGCTTGCCAAGGCGGCCATGAAACTCATTGATTAACTGACGGTCACCGAACATGTGCCGGAACGAGGAGAAGAACGGCACCGACAGGAAAATTCCCGGAATCGACGACGACAGCCCCTGGATGATGCGGATAATATCCATCTCGGTAATATTGGTGTTGAGCGAACCGAACAGGGAGCGGAAATACTGGTCGGAGATATTGGCAATGCAGTCGTAGAGCAGATCAAGACGCGAATCAATATCATCCTGTTGCAGCGTGCGGCTGGTCTCGATGAGCTGCACCAAGTTCTGATAGACCTGATTGTTTTTTTTCGACTTCATCTTGTTCAAACGCAGCCGGTCCTTGAAGCTGAGCTTTTTATCGCTGAACAGGTAGCGGGTCAGATCGCTGAGGGTTGACTGGGCAAAAGCGGTGCTGTTGTGCTGGGAGAAATCGAAGGCGATTTTGTAGATGGCAAAAGTCAGCCCCTGAAAATCGTTTTGCCGTCCGCAGGGCTCCGTGGCACCGCGTTTGAGCTGATCGAGAAACTCCTGAGGCGTGCGTGCTTCAACGCGGGTCGAAGTCTTGCCGATAAACAGCCCGGCGTGGTCATCAGAGCCTCCGGTCAGCCCTTTCAGCCACGGAGTGCTCCCCCAAGGCGCGAGATCGTGCTTTTGCGCCAGATGTTCTACATCGTCCGGGGTCAATCCCTGTAGCACCTGGGAGAGAATATCGTTATTGAGCACGCTGCGGCTGCCGTTGCGTCCTTCAAAATTGTTAAACAACACGATCAGCTTTTCCAGATGATCAATGGTCAGGCGATTGTTGACCGCATAGGTGGCATGCGCCACTACACAGGCCAGATCTTCCTGGCGCAGATAGTCGCGCAATTTGTAAATGTTTTTCCGTTTCTTCTGAATCTTGCTGAACTGGTCGCGATCCAACCCGAAAATCAGCACATGGATCTTGCATTTGTCCTCGGGAAAATAGGCCGTGGCCTCCACCCCGCTGAAACAATGCTGCGGATATTTTTCCACCAGCTCCATCGATGCCTTGATGCGATTGTGGTCGGTGATGGTGACGAAATCCATGCCGCGTTGCCGGGCCAGTTTGTAGATGGTCTCCGGTTCGGTGTAGGATTCGGAGGCGCCGAGACGTTGCAGAAACCATTCGGAAGGGTGGTTGGAATACTTCGAGTGGACGTGTAAATCGATCTGTGCCATACAATTCTCTCCATCATCAGTTGTCGCTGATTATGGCGTTTCATATAAGGCACGGATGAGGGTTGTGTAAGGAGCCGGTTCAGAGCTGCGCAGCGTGAGGACAGAGCTGATAAAACAGTTGGTGTACTTTGCTTTTCAGGGCGGGCAGATCCGCCGAATTATCAAGGACATAATCGGCTCGGCGCGCTTTTTCCTCTTGCGGCATCTGGGCGTCGATGCGTTGCTGGGCTGCGGTGACATCACACTGATCGCGCTTCGTCAGACGCTGCAGCTGTACATCTTCAGCCACCGTCACGGTCAGCACCCGATCAACCCGATCTTCGGCTCCGGCTTCGTAGAGCAACGGCGCTTCATAAACCACCAGACCGTCCGGCCCCACCTGATCCACGGCTTGTTGCAGGCGCTGCCGGGAAAGCTTGGCAATCGCCGGATGGAGAATGGCTTCGAGATCACGCCGAGCCTCAGGATCGGCAAACACCCGCTCTCCAAGTCCCTTACGATCCAGGGTTCCATCCGAGTTGAGAATCGTTTCCCCAAACCGCGTAACCAGCGCGGCCAGAGCGGGTTGCCCCGGTTCGACCAGATCCCGTGACAACTGGTCGGCACTGACCACCTGGGCTCCCAGATCAGCCAGTAAAGCCACAACGGTACTTTTACCGCTGGCAATTCCTCCGGTTACTCCTAAAATCATTGAAAAACCTCGCCCTAACCCCTTAAAAACAGGGGGATAATCACCAGCAGCTTTTCTTGACAAGCGTTAAGACGATATGCTAGCGTCCAAAGCGTCGCCCTGACAGTGCAGAGTGCGTAAAACCGGCACTGCGGCTGCGTTCGACACTGTACCACTTCATTGATTAAACACCAACATCGCTCTGGGAGAGTTGTTATGAAACATGATTGTTCGCACGATTATTTTACCAAGGCTAAAGAGGTTATCCCCGGTGGAGTCAACAGCCCGGTCCGCGCTTTTAAATCGGTCGGTTGCGATCCATTGTTTATCGAACGTGCCGAAGGCAGCCGTATTTACGATGCCGACCACCAAAGCTACATCGATTATGTCGGTTCCTGGGGTCCGATGATTCTCGGCCATTGCCACCCCGAGGTGGTTCGTGCGATTCAGGATGCCGCCGTCAATGGTGCCTCCTTTGGTGCTCCCACGTACAAAGAGATTGAATTGGCCGAGATGGTCTGCGAGGCCTATCCCAACATCGAAAAAGTACGCATGGTGTCCTCCGGTACCGAAGCCACCATGAGCGCCATCCGTCTGGCCCGCGGCTGCACCGGTCGCGACAAAATTCTTAAGTTTGATGGATGCTATCATGGACATGCCGATTCTTTGCTGGTCAAAGCCGGCAGTGGTGCGGCAACATTTGGTGTTCCCACCTCACCCGGGATTCCGGCCGATTTCGCCAAATACACCCTCACTGCCACCTACAATGATCTCGACGAAGTCAAGAGCATGGTCGCGGCCAACAAGGATGAGATCGCCTGCATCATCCTCGAACCCATCGCCGGCAACATGGGTTGTGTCCCGCCGCAGCCGGGCTTCCTCGAAGGGGTGCGCGAGCTGTGTACGGCCGAAGGAATCGTGCTGATCATTGACGAAGTCATGACCGGCTTCCGTGTCGCGTTTGGCGGTGCCCAGGAACGCTTCAATGTTCGCGGTGACCTGGTCTGCCTGGGCAAAATCATCGGCGGCGGCCTGCCGGTTGGTGCTTTCGGCGGCAAAAAGGAGCTGATGGATCAACTCTCTCCCGAAGGCAGCATTTATCAGGCCGGCACCCTGTCCGGCAACCCCTTGGCCATGAGTGCCGGTATTGCCACCCTGAAGCTGCTTAAGCAGGAAGGGTTTTACGAGCAAATTGAAGAGAAAAGTGCCTACCTTGAAGCGGGACTGCGTCAGGCGGCAAGCAAAAGTGCCATTCCGGCCTGCCTGCAGCGTGTCGGCGGGATGTTCTGCACCTACTTCTGTGAAGGGCCGGTCCACAACTTCAGTGATGCCGGTAAAAGCGATACCGAGGCGTTCAGCCGCTATTTCCGTACCATGCTCGACAGCGGCATCAACATGGCCCCTTCTCAGTTTGAAGCAGGTTTCATGAGCATTGCTCACAGCAGGGAAGACCTTGATCAAACGATTGAAGCGGCGGAAAAAGCGTTCGCATTGCTTTAACAAAAAATCATTATCGTTACCAAAGCAAAAGGCGACCTGTTCCAAAGGCCGTCTTTTGCTTTAGCAGGCTGTTGAAAAACAGACTGTGGAGCCCATGGACGAGCGATCAAAATCAAGGACCGTTTTTCAAGTCCTTGATTTTGTGAGCAAGACGGAAATCGCATTTTCGGCTTGCGTCGTTGAAAAATCCCCGGACGGGACGTTTTTAACATCCTGTTCGTACTAATTCGCCAGAATGGCTAAAAAGCGCATTAACTCCTTCCAACACCTTGAAATCTTTTGCTTGGCAATTTACAAAACCCCCATCTGACGCTATGGTGTTAGCAGTGTTCGCCTCAAGGACAACGATTTTTCGAGTAAGAGGAAAACGGATGGAAGGATTTACGGATAACGCGTTGGAGCAGGCGTTGATTGGCTGGGCCAAGTTGTTGAAAAATGTCAGCTACTACCCGGATGGTCATCCGGCACTCAACACGGCGATTCACCAGTCAGTGGATCTGTTTCGCGCCGTTCTAACTCGCAACAACGCTCCCCTGACTCTGACCGTCAAGCGCCGTCAGTTCCTCATCGACACCCACCCCTTGATCAGTAACAATCCACTGCCCCCCGATGTGGCCAGCCGCCTGTTTGCCCATAAAATCAAGACACTGACCTTTTTGCCCGACCTGGTTGACCGTCATCTGCTCAGTTTGTGCCGCATCATCACCAATGAACCCGCCACTGTCGTGATCGAGGGCGGGGTACAGGAGCTGCTCGAGCAACAGCAGGTGACGACAATCTGGACCAATGAGCTTGATTTAGGTGCTATCCAGTCACGACGTAACGCGCTGGAGAAGAAACACGATGCTGCCGGTACTGGTCCAAACATTACGGCAACCTCCACAGGCCAAAACGGCAGCTCTGGTCAACGATTGGAAACCCCGGAAGCTTCTTTGCAGCAGGTCATTGACACACTGCAGGAAATCCTTCTGTCCCCAACCAAAGAAAAGGAGATGCCGTTTCTCCATGGCTTACGTCAACTCACCCAGGCATTGCAACGTATGATGGGAGAGGGACAGCACCAACAAGCCCTTCAAATTCTCAAACAACTGGATGTGTGGATTCAAACCCCGCAGACCAATGCCCGCTATGCGCGGGTTTTGAAACAGGCGGTCGCGTCTCTGGTTAGCCATCCCCTGGTGGATCTGCTGATTGATAACGCTAAAACGCGTCATGAACAGCACTTTGTCACGCGGATGATCATGGAGCTCCCCGCAGAGCAAGTCGGCTTTTTGTTGATCCAGCGCCTGAATGAAGAGCTCGACAACAAGTTACGCAAATTTCTCAGTCAGCTACTCGTCGCCATGGGCTCCAAGCTTTTTCCGATGTTGATTGACAGCCTTTCCGATGAGCGCTGGTTTGTCACCCGTAATGCCATCACCATCCTCAGTGAGAGCCGTAATTCGGAACTGACAGAACACTTCATTCCCTACCTTGACCATCCCGATGGTCGGGTAGCAAAAGAAGCGATCCGCGCCCTGGCCCGCATCAGAACCGAACAGGCCAGCCAAGCCCTCATCACAAAACTGGAAAGCAAGGACTACGAGTTTCCCAACCAGATCATTCTTGCCCTGGGTGCCCAGGCAGACCCGGCCGCAGTACCACCGCTGGTACAGATTGCCCGCCAGCGCGACACGTTTCTCAATCAGAAAAGCCAAGTGCGCGACGCCATCCTCGCCCTGAGTGAGATCGCCTCATCGGAATGCAGCCAGGCCCTCATTGATCTGGTGAATCGCGGAAAGCTGGTGAAACGCAAGGAATACAACGAAATTCGCTGCCAGGCTGCCGCAGCCATGGGCAACCTGTCTGATCCGGAAAGTTTCGCGGCTCTGCAACGCGCCAGCGAATCCTCGAATCAGAAACTGGCGTCCACCGCCCGCCAGGCCCTGCGCCAACGATCGGAACCCTGACCTATGTTTCACGATGAACTGAGCCAGTTTCTCCAAGCCCTTAACGGTATTCTCAACGGCCTGAAACTGTACCCGCCTCAACATCCGGCCAACAACCGCTTTCACGACAACCTGTGGCAGGCCATGAAGCAGGTGTTTGAAGACACCAAGAGCTTGAGAATCGGGATTATCGATGACACCCTGTACATCGGCGATCACCTGTTTGCCGACAATCCGCCACCAGCTCAAGGCCTGCTGAAATTATTGCAGACGCATCAGATTTACGGGCTGGAAATTTTTCCCGAAGTTGCGGAAGGCGAATTGCAGACCTTTGTCGAGATGCTTTACGCTGGCAAACTGAATGGCGAACTGTTTGACCATCAGCTCGACCAAGTGGGCATTTACGCCATCCGCTACGCCAATGCCGGAGAAGACAAAGAGGGCAGCCCGGCACGCAAGGTCTATGACCATGCGATAAAAACGCTGTCGTCACTGTGTGATGATATTCAACTTGGCCGTATTCCACCAACCGGTCCGGTGGTGACAACGGTGGATAAAATGGCACGGCAGATGGTCAAAACCCCCTATGCCATGCTCGCCTTAAGTATGCTCAAGGATTACGATGATTACACGTTCAGCCACTCGATAAACGTGTCGGTCATCGCCATGACGCTGGGACGCACCTGTCAACTGGATAACGATACGCTGCAAATCCTCGGTGTCGGCAGCTTGCTTCACGATCTGGGCAAATTGAAAATCACCCCGAACATCATCAAAAAACCGGGCAAATTGTCGTCACAAGAATACGAAATCATCAAAAAGCACCCGGAACTCGGCGCTGAAATCGCCTCCCAGATGTCCGACATTAACCCACGGGTCATCAGTATAATACTCGGTCATCATATCGGCTACGACCGCAACGGTTATCCGCAAGGGAAGGTCATCGAACACGTGTCACCATTGGTCGACATAACCACCATTGCCGATACCTTTGACGCCATTACCACCTTACGTGCCTACCGCCGCCCCAGCTCCCCGTTACAGGCGATTGCCATCATGAACAAGCTGGCCGGTGGCCACCTTCACCCGGAATACATGGAACAATTCCGTCTTGCTTTGGGGAAATTTCCAGTCGGCAGTCTGGTGCGCCTGATGAGCAATGAGATCGGTCTGATCGTCGACATGGATGCCCTCAACCTCAACAAGAGCACCATCCGCATCATCCGTGACCGGCAGGGAAATGAGGTGGAAACGCCTTATGATCTGCAACTGGAAAAAAGCAATGAAGCCATTGCCGGTGAAGTTGATCCCTTGCGCCTTAACATTGACATTACCACCCTGATGTAGCCCAAAAATCAATCGACAAGCTGTCCCAGAGCCGTTGCAGCAGCCGCCCGCACCGTGGCAGAGCTGCTGTTCAGAGCATCAAGCAAACAAGCTTCAGCGGTGGCAAAGCCCATCTCTCCCAACGCGTTGAGACAGGCGCACTGCAGCTCTTCATCGCCGCGCCGATAGATGGTTTCAAAATAGGGTACCAGCCGCGCATCTTTATAATGCGCCAGAGCCTGGGCTGCATACACCGCAACCGCCGGATGGCGATCCTGCAGACAATTGACCAAGTCGTTCAGCGCCGCCGGGTAACGTTTGCGCCCCACCACCTGAACCGCCACCGCACGGACATCCGCCTCATCATCTTTAAGAGCCGCGCACAGAGCGGTTCTGACAGCGTCACTCTCCACCGCCTCCAGGCCGAACAGAGCGGAAATTTTCTGTTGCGGCGAACCACTGGCCAGATGCGTGAGCAACTGGTCGGCATGATTGCGCTGGTCCAACTGCGCCAACGCCTCTGTCGCCGCCTGTCTCACCTGCTCCTGCGGGTCCTGCAATAAAGGGATTAACGCTTCACGCCGCTGCTGTTCCATGGCAACACCTCGTCACTTCGATTGTTCTTATCACTCATAGATTCAGGTTTTACGCTGTCGCCTCGGCCAGTTCAATCACTTTGAGTAAATTGGTTGAACCCGATTGCCACAACGGAGTTCCCGCCGTCACCACGATCCGTTGGGTGGCTGCGACCAGATGACGCTTGATCACTTCTTCGCGCGCCTTTTCAAACATCTCATCGGTATCGTTACACGGCTCAATCGTGACCGGCAACACCCCCCACAACAGATTCATCTGCCGACACCGCTGTTCATTGGTGGTCAAACCGATCACCGGACAGTCGGGACGAAAGCGTGACACACATGAGGCGGTAAACCCGGATTGGGTATAAGCCACAATCGCCGAGGCACGCAGATCTTCGGCCAGCGTCACCGCCGCACGGCCAACCGCCCAGGACACCTGAGGTGGATCGTTGTCATCGTCCTGAATCATGCTCAGGGCGCTGTCCAGGTGCGGTTCCGTGGAACGGGCAATGCGGTCAAGCATCTGCGTTGCCGCCACCGGATAATCACCGGAGGCCGTCTCATCGGAGAGCATCAGGGCATCGGTTCCATCATAGATGGCATTGGCGACATCCGCAGCTTCCGCCCGGGTTGGGCGCGGATTCGACACCATGCTTGAGAGCATTTGCGTCGCGGTGATGACGGCTTTGCCTCTAAGGCGCGCCTTGTGAATCAGTTGCTTCTGCAACACCGGCACCTGCTCCAGCGGCACCTCCACGCCAAGATCGCCACGGGCGATCATTACCACATCCACCACGTCAAGAATCTCTTCAATATGGGCAACAGCCTGCGGTTTCTCAATTTTCGCCACCAGCTTGGGCGCCTCAGGAACCTCGGCCAGCATGGTGCGGATCTCTTTAAGATCGTCAGCGCCGCGCACAAATGACAGGGCAACAATGTCCACCCCCTGCCGCAGGCCAAACCGCAGATCGTCGCGATCTTTCTCGGTAAAGGCCGGAATACTCAGGTGGCTGCTCGGCATATTAACGCCTTTACGGCTGTAGGCGACGCCGCCGCTAATGACGCGGCACTCAACCTGGGGCGCATCAATCCGCTCAACCTGTAATTCCATCAGCCCGTCAGCAAGCATAATGGAGTCCCCCACCTGAACATCTTCATGCAAACCGGGATAATCGACCGGCAGATCACCTTCACCGGCCTGGTCCGTGGAACACAAATTCACGGCATCGCCCTGATGCAGTCGCACCCCCTGCTCCGGCAATTGGCCGAGACGGATTTTCGGGCCACATAGATCCTGAAGAATCGCCACCGGCTGGTTAAGCCGCTGGGCCACCGTGCGAATCCGCTCAATCAACTGACGATGGGACTCATGGTCACCATGAGAAAAATTGAGCCGGGCCACATTCATGCCGCTGCTGATCATCTGCTCCAGAACCGCTTCATCCGCCGAAGCCGGGCCCACGGTGCAGACTATTTTTGTTCGTCGCATAAAAAATCCTCACACGCCCACCAGCGCAACACTGGATTTGCCGTGATGAAATGGTTAAAGTAGAAGTCGTTCGTTTACCCTCACCACCATATCAGGTCACATCATGATGATCCACCACCAACATCTCAACATTCTTGCCGCTGTTATCTGGTACACCGGCAGCATTGCTCTGTTTGCCAAAGGCGGTGAACTATTGCTGGCCGCAGACGAGCTGCGCCCGCAACAATGGCAGCATTGGCTGGCTCCCGGTGCAGGGGCAATTCTGGGAAGTGTTAAAGGACAGTGGATGTTTCGCCGCGCCTGCCGAAAAAATCGTCGGCGCATTCGCCAGCTCCATCACCCTCAGCTCTGGCAATGTTATCGTGGTGTTTTCTACCTGATGCTTACCGTGATGATTGCCACAGGGGCTCTGCTCTCCACCTGGGCACAAGGGTCTTATATCGGCCTGATCGCCGTGGCGACACTCGACATGAGTCTGGCGGTCGGGTTGCTGTATGGCAGTCAGGAATTCTGGAAAGACTGGCCACAGGCCGAGTGACGACGTCGAGCCAGGCTCGCCTGTAACGCCTGACTGATCGACTCATCAACACAAGCAAAAAGGACGCGGTCCAGCACACTACTCGGTTCGAGCACTGCACATACCTCACGCACCGCGATCTCGCTGGCAATCTCAATGGGAAACCGATAGACCCCGCAACTAATGGCGGGAAAAGCGATGGTGCTCAAACCATGGGAGACCGCCAGCTTCAAACTGTTGCGGTAGCAGGCGGCCAGAAGCATCTCCTCATTGTGTTGCCCTCCCTTCCATACCGGGCCAACCGTGTGAATCACGTAGCGAGCGGGCAAATCATAACCGCGCGTCATTTTGGCATCGCCGGTCTGGAAGCCGCCCAAGGTGCGGCACTCTTCGAGCAACTGTGGCCCGGCAGCATGGTGAATGGCACCGTCTACGCCACCTCCGCCGAGCAATGACGTGTTCGCAGCATTAACAATCACATCAACCTGCAGGCGGGTAATATCGCCCCGGACAATTTCAATCTGCTTCATAACACTCTCCATGTGGAGAAAAAGACCTCAGCAAACAGAAGTCATGTGAAACCGCAACCACAGCGGCCTCTTGTCAAATATAGCGGCTTGGCGCATATTGTCCAGATATCCCTGCCACCCGAACCATGGAAGCTCTATGTCATTGCATCTATCTCAACGCGCCCAAGAGGTCACACCGTTTCTCGCCATGGAGGTGATGGAACAGGCCAAAAAACTTGAAGCCACTGGCCACGATATCATCTACCTGTGCCTGGGAGAGCCTGATTTTTCCACACCGGACAAAATCGTTGCCGCCGTCCAACAAGCGATTGCCGACGGTCATACCGCCTACACCCACTCGCTGGGGCTCCTGGAGTTGCGTCAGGAGATCTGCCGCCACTACCAGCGCCGTTACAAGGTCACCGTTGATCCGGAACAGGTGATTGTCTCGTCGGGAACCAGCCCGCTGATGTTGCTGCTGTTCGCCGCCCTGCTTGATCCCGGCGATGAACTGGTCCTGACCAATCCCGGCTACGCCTGTTACGCCAATTTTATCCGCTTCAACGGCGGGGTGCCAGTGGAAATTACCACCCGTGCAGAACAGGGCTTTCAGCCTGATCCGCAGGATGTGCGCAAGGCTTTATCATCCCGCAGCCGCGGCCTGCTGATCAACTCGCCATCCAATCCGGCCGGATCGTTATTATCGGCAGACTGGCTGCAACAATTGGCGTCGCTGCCGGTGCCGATCATCTCCGACGAAATTTATCATGGCTTGACTTATCAGGGCGACGAACACAGCATTCTCGAATTCACCGACCAGGCCTTTGTCCTCGGCGGATTTTCCAAGACCTACGCCATGACCGGCTGGCGTCTCGGCTACCTCATCGCCCCCAAAGCGGCGGTGCGCGTGTTACAGAGCCTGCACCAGAACTTTTTGATCTGTGCCGGCAGTTTTATTCAGCACGCCGGGATTGTTGCGCTGCGCGATTGTGATGACGATGTGGAACGGATGCGTCAAGCCTACGACGAGCGCCGCAAATACCTCGTTGCCCGGCTCAAGGAGCTGGGATTTGTCATCCACAGCGAGCCGGTCGCAGCCTTCTACGTGTTTGCCGATGCCCGCCATTTGAGTCACGATTCCATGGCGCTGGCGCGGGAAATTCTTGCTGAAACCGGCGTGGCCGTGACACCTGGTATTGACTTTGGCAGTGGTGGTGAAGGGTTCCTGCGTTTCTCTTACGCCAACAGCATGGAACGCCTTAAAGAAGCCACGGATCGTTTAGAGCAGTGGTTGCAAGAACGTTCCTGAATGACAGCTTACTCGCAACTCTCTATTCTTAGCAGCCCTGCCCCCTCGTTCAGTAGCGCCGAACAGAGTGAACGTCGCTGCGATGGGTGTCGGCAAACTGTTTGAGGACTGTGGCACACAGGCCGAGTTTTTGCCGACATCGCAGGGTAAGTGAATGGCGTGAGGGAACCCGTAGGGGGCATTGGGGTTGTTATTAATCAGATGAACGAGAGGTGTTGCGTGAGATTTTTTGCGTCAGCAAGGCAGAGGGAGGAGCTATAGTCGTTCTATGGCGACGACCGATAACGCGGATGACGTGAAAAAGATCCGCAACAACTCCGTGAAGGCTGATTGATGACAACCCCTTGGGGGTCGATTTTACGCTACTTTTGTCGACGCAAAAGTGGCCCGAGGTGTGGGCGCGGAAGCCCACGTCACGTGGGAACCAACTGGTGTGAATAGCTGATGTTCGCCAGCGCGACCTGTTCCGAAATCTGAACCACTGACGATCAAGATCAAAGGCAAAGTCAAGGTCGCCGGGGTTCGTCCCGGCAGCCGACATCCTTTTGACTGGCCGCTCAAAAGTATGAAAAAACCAGCCTGAATACCTCCTGGCCCTCAGATCAACCGACAATGAGTCTGTTTCCGTTATGCTTTGCAGATCCGGCTCGCCGCCCTTTAGGTCGACGAATCATGCAACGCATCATCTCTGGCGTAAAATGTTGACAACAATCTTCAGTCGCGCTCTATCACTGGTGTGGCACCGATCAAACGGGCGGGACGGTGCCCGCCCTGCAGTCGTGTGTTATTGAGCAGCCAAGCCCTCCCGTTCAGCAGCACCGAACGCAATGAACGTCAGCGCAATGGTTGTCGGCAACCTGTTTGAGCGGTAGCGAGTTTTGCCGACATTGCGATGTAAGAGAATGGAGAGAGGGAACCCGGAGGGTGCAATGACGGGAGTCGATTTTGCGGTACTTTTGTCGACGCAAAAGTGCCCCGACGTGCGGGCGCGGAAGCCCGCGTCACGTGGGTACCACCTTCGCGAACGGATGATGTTCGCCGGTGCGATTCGTTGCGTATTACGAACCACTGAATCTCAAGATCAAAGTCAAGGTCGCCGGGGTTCGTCCCGGCAGCCGACATCCTTTTGACTGGCCGCTCAAAAGGATGCAAAAACCAGCTTGAACTTCTCCTGAACCTCAGATCAACCGACAATGGGTCTGTTTCCGTTATGCTTTGCAGATCCGGCTCGCCGCCCTTTAGGTCGGCGAATCGTGCAACGCATCAGCTTTGGCGTAAAACGTTGATAACAATCTTCAGTCGCGCTCTATCTCTGGTGTGGCACCGATCTAACGGGTGGGCAATGCCCACCCTTCTTTAGACTGTTATTTCACAACCCGGGTAATTCGTAAAGCCGGGTTGTGGTGCTAAATTGTCAACCAAAGGCATCATTTTCTCCGCAAGGAGTTGCTTCAACGTCCGCTCCACGGCATCACGATAACAGACAAAGATGACCCGTTCGATCTGATCATTCCCACGCAGACACTGTTCCACCACATCCATGGCGATCTCACAGGCTGTCGGCACCGGGAACTGATAACTGCCGCAACTGATGGCCGGAAAGGCCAGAGTTTTCAGACCATATTCACGTGCCAGACTGAAACAGGCCCGGTAACAGGAAGCCAGCAACGCCTGCTCATTGCCCTGCCCCTCGTCCCATTGTGGTCCAACGGTGTGAATGACATAGCGAGCCGGAAGATTATAGCCTGACGTAATTTTGGCTGTTCCCACCAGGCAGCCCTTCAACCGCCGACACTCTTCCATCAGCTCCGGTCCGGCCGCATCGTGAATGGCGCCATCCACACCGCCGCTTCCCAACAACTTTGTTGTCGCTGTGTTAACAATCGCATCGACATTGAGCTGAGTGATATCCGCTTTGATAATCTCAATCCGTTTCATGATTCATCCTGTGTTCAAGTTGACGTTCGCAGCTTTTATCCGACACCAGGATGCGGCGTCAGCCACCACTCAACATCTGATGAATCCGGGATGCCGCCCGTTTGCCATCGCCCATGGCCAGGATCACCGTCGATCCGCCACGGGTGATATCGCCCCCGGCATAAATGCCGGGCAGATTGGTACGAGCGTCATCGTCAATACGAATCTGACCGGACGGTTGCAATTCCAGATGAGGCGCGGTTGCCGTCAACAGGGGATTGGGCCGGGTTCCCAAGGCATTGACCACCACATCAACAGCCAGGTCAATGGTTTCGCCGTCAATCGGTTCCGGCCGTTGACGCCCGGAAGCATCCGGCTCACCGAGACGCATTTTCTGACAGCGCAATGCCGTTGCCCAGCCCTGTTCATTGCCGAGGATCTCCAGCGGTGAGCTGAGCATGACAAATTCGACGCCTTCGGCCTTGGCGTGATGCACCTCCTCACGACGGGCGGGCATCTGCGCTTCACTGCGCCGATAGACGATCATGGCCTGCTCCGCGCCCAGGCGACGGGCAGTACGCACACAATCCATGGCGGTATTGCCGGCGCCGACCACGGCCACCCGCTTGCCCTGTAAAATCGGTGTCGGACTGTCGGCGAGACGCCCGGCACCCATCAAGTTAACGCGGGTCAGGTATTCATTGGCGGCATAAACCCCTTTGAGGTGTTCACCAGGAATGTTCATCATCATCGGCAATCCGGCACCGTTGCTGATCAACACCGCATCGAAAACGTCTTTGAGCTGATCAATGGTCAGGGTTTTCCCCACCACGACATTGCACTGAATCTCAACCCCCAGCGCTTCGAGACGCGACACTTCCTCATCGACGATGGTCTTAGGTAAACGAAACTCGGGAATACCGTAACGCAACACGCCGCCGGTATCGTGCAACGCTTCAAAGATCGTCACCTGATGACCGTGACGGATCAAATCTCCCGCCGCAGCCAGACCACACGGGCCGCTGCCAACCACAGCAACGCTCTTGCCACTCGGCGTGACCGGGCCGGAATTTTCCAGTTCTCCGTCATGCATCATGGCCCAATCGGCCACGTAACGCTCCAGATAGCCAATGGCCACGGCCTCGCCTTTAACACCACGCACACAGCGTGCTTCACATTGATTCTCCTGTGGGCAGACACGGCCACAGACGGCGGGGAGGGCATTATCCTGCTGCAGGATGCGTGCGGCGCCAGGCAGATCATCATTGGCCACCGCAGCAATAAATTCGGGGATGCCGACCTGTACCGGACAACCGTCAACGCACACCCGACTTTTACACTGCAGGCAGCGTTGCGCTTCCGCCATCGCCTGCTCATGGGTCAAGCCGAGGTTGACTTCGGTAAAGTTACCACTGCGCACACCAGCATCCTGTTCCGGCATAATAACGCGCTGGATGGCCAGACGTTGTTGCGGTGTCATCGCTTCCGTCATGCGGCACCTCCCTGCGCCATGACGGCATCCAGATGACAGGTTTCATGATCACGATACATGGTCAGACGATCCATCAGACCGGCAAAATCCACCTGATGGGCATCAAATTCAGGACCGTCGACACAGGCAAACCGCACCTCATCACCAATGGTCACCCGGCAACCACCGCACATGCCGGTGCCGTCGATCATGATCGGGTTGAGGCTGACCACGGTTTTGATCTGCCAGGGACGTGTGACGTCGGCCACGGCGCGCATCATCGGCAACGGTCCGACGGCAAAAACCGCCTGCGGGCGTTGAGCTTCGTCGGCAATCAACGTCTCCAGCGCCTGGGTGACAAACCCCTGGCTGCCGCGACTACCGTCATCGGTCGTCACCTGCACCGCATCACTGAATGGGCCCAGTTCTTCCTCTAAAATCACATAGTCGGCCGAACGGCCGCCAATGATTGAGGTCACGGCATTACCTGACTCATGCAGGGCACGCACCAGTGGATAGAGCACCGCTGTGCCGACACCGCCACCGAGACAGGCCACCCGGCCCCACTGCTCAATGTCAGTCGGTTGACCGAGAGGACCGGCAACATCACGCAACACACCACCAACCGGCGTCGCAACAATGCGCCGTGTTGCCGCACCCGTCGCTTGAACAAACAGGGTAATCGTGCCGTTATGGCTGTCTGCCGCACCAATGGTCAGCGGGATACGCTCTTCACCAACGTCGCGGCGCACCATGACAAACTGTCCGGGTTGACGCGCGGCAGCAATGCGCGGTGCCACCACGGTTAAACGATGTAATCCCGGGGCCAATATTGTGTTTTCAATAATTTCAAACATGGGCTCTCCAAACACGTATACACGACAAAAAACCGTATACAGTACAGGTACTTACTCCACCGTATCAGCAGTTTTTTCAAAGGTCAAACGTATACGTTATCTGAAAAATCACCCTGCATAAAAAGCAAAAAAGCGCCCCCGGCATACGGGGGCGCTTTGGCGTTCTGAAAGGAGCATTAAGAGCTTATTTTTTGTGGCAACCACTACATTTTGTCGGTCCATTGTTCTCTTTATGGCAATCTTTGCACAAGACATGAGCCGTGGCCTTGCCCAGCTCAAAAGGACCGGGAGTTTTATCCCCATGGCAGGTCGGGCAGCCATAGGTTTTGCCGTGAAATGCATGGGGCAACGTGACATTGCCGTAATTATTTTCAATTACCACGGTTTTCGGAGGAGTGATGGCCGAGGTCGCTGCGGCGGCTGTGTCTTCAGCTTGTGCCACCATGTCACCGGCAGCGGTTTGTGCCGTGGTTTGCGTTTCCGTCACGCTCTGGGCTTTTTCCGTCAAACCGGTCAACAGGGCGCTGCCGGTCGCCGTAGCTTCCTGAGTGGCTTCACTGACTTTCGTCTCAGCGCTGGCCGCCATGTCGGTCACTTCCGCTTCAACATCCTTGGCTGCGGTCTCCACGCTTTCAACCGCCTCGGCCGCTACCTCTTTACCGGCGTCAACCACCTCGGCAGCCTTTTCTTTGACCGCATCCACGGTGTGATCCACCGTTTTCTTAACCGTCTGGCCTGCGGACGTTTCTGCTGTTTCATGAGCGGGTTGCTCCGCGGTTTTCGCGGTTTTTTCCTCGCCACAGCCTGCCAGCATCAGCAGCAGGACCATCAGGGGAATCAGTGCAGTTTTCACGTTGCCCTCCATTGTTGGATTTTTAGTAAAAATTGTTAAGGGAAGTTAAAGATTACTGCCTTTTTAACCAGCTGTCCAGTCGGCGATTTTCAGCGTCAGCACCCTCGGCAAAATTCGCTGTCGCTCAACCAGGAGAGCCTGATCGCTCCCTACAGCACAGCCTCAACCGCGTCAGCCGCAATCACGGCTTTGTCGCGCGCCGCATCCACGGAATGATCGCGCGCCAGAACCACACCGAGGCGGCGTTTCCCGGTAACGCCCGGTTTACCGAATAGCCGCAACTGAGTATCCGGTTGCGACAGGGCCACATCCAGGCCGCTGAAACTGACTTGGGTTGAGTGGCCCTCCACCAGAACGACCGCCGAGGCCGATGGTCCATGTTGAGCAATATTGGGAATCGGCAGACCAAGAATCGCCCGTGCATGGAGGGCAAATTCTGACAGATCCTGGGAAATCAACGTCACCAGGCCGGTATCGTGCGGGCGTGGCGAGACTTCACTGAAAAAGACTTCGGAGCCCTGGATAAACAGCTCCACACCGAAGATGCCCCAGCCGCCCAACGCATCGGTGACCTGTTTAGCCATCTGCTGGGCCTTGTCCAGCACCTCGCCGCTCATGGCCTGCGGCTGCCACGATTCACGATAGTCACCATCCTCCTGACGATGGCCAATGGGCAGACAGAAACTGGTGCCCTCTTTGTGACGTACTGTCAGCAGGGTGATCTCGTAATCAAAATCAAGAAAGGCTTCAACAATCACTTTGCCACCCCCGGCGCGACCGCCCTTCTGGGCATAGTCCCAGGCCGCCTCGAGGTCATCCTCACTGCGCACCACGCTTTGCCCTTTACCGGAGGAACTCATGATCGGCTTGACGACACACGGAAACCCCAGTTCAGCCACCGCCGCCTGAAAAGTCACCTCATCCTCGGCAAAACGGTAAGCCGACGTCGCCAGCCCCAGATCTTCCGCCGCCAGACGTCGAATCCCTTCACGGTTCATGGTCAACTGGGCGGCAAGCGCCGTAGGCACGACATTGAAGCCCTCTTTTTCCAGTTCCACCAATGTCGCCGTGGCAATCGCCTCCACTTCGGGAATAATATAGTGCGGCCGCTCAAATTCCACCACGCGGCGCAATTCCTCGCCATCAAGCATGGAAAAGGTGTAGGAACGATCTGCGACCTGCATGGCCGGGGCATTGGCATAACTGTCACAGGCAATAACCTCGACACCTAAACGCTGAAATTCGATGACCACCTCTTTACCCAACTCCCCGGAACCGCATAACATGACACGGGTCGCTGTCGGGGAAAAGGGCGTTCCTATTGTTGCCATGACGGATCCTCCTGAAACGGGAAAAAACTGTGGGTGACCCAATGGTCTCACCCTCTTCAGATTCATGCCGGGAAGCTGTGCCTCCCTGCTCAAGGAGCATAACAAACAGTAGCCCCATTGACGAATTTGTAAACACAATCTCCCCGTTTCCAGGTCAAATAACACAAGCCGCCCGGAAAAACCTGGACGGCTTGTGAATAATGCGTTTTGAGTGGAAGGTTCAGATGGGATCCTGATCCAGAACCACATCAGGCCCGCGACCAAAGCAGATCATGAAAAGGGTCAGGCTGAAGGTCGCCACCCCGAGACCGATGTACGTGGCCACCTGCAGTGGCAGACCAAAGCCGATCGGCGCATAACCGAGATAGGTCGCGGCAACGGCTGTCATAAATACCGCCGGTACCGTGGCGATCCAATGCAGCTTGCCCTGCTTGATCAGATAGGCGGCCGCGGTCCACAACACGATCGTCGCCAGGGTCTGGTTGGCCCAGCCGAAGTAACGCCAGATGACACCAAATTCCGCTTTAGAAATAAGAAATCCGATGGCAAACAGGGGAACGGCCAGCAACAGACGGCGTCCTGCCTGGCGCTGTTCCATATTAAAGAAGTCGGCAATAATCAACCGGGCACTGCGAAACGCGGTATCGCCGGAGGAGATCGGCAGAATAATGACGCCGATCACAGCCAGCAGGCCACCGACCGGTCCCAACAGAGTGGTTGAGATCTCATTGACAACATGGGCCGGACCACCAACAGCCAAGGCCTCATTGAGAGCGCCGGGCTCGTGGTAAAAAGCCATCCCGAGCGTTGCCCACACCAGAGCGATCAAACCTTCGCCGATCATCGCCCCATAAAACAGCGAACGGCCATGACGCTCGTTGGACACGCAGCGCGCCATGAGCGGCGACTGAGTGGCATGAAAACCACTGATGGCACCGCAAGCAATGGTGATAAACATCAGCGGCCACAACGGCAGCTCTTTAGGATGCAGGTTACTCAAGGTCAGTTGCGGATAAAAGTCATAGCCCTGCACCATCAGCGCAATGGTCAAACCAACGGCCATAAAAATCAGTATCGCGCCAAACAGCGGATAGAGGCGACCGATAATTTTCTGGATCGGCAGAATCGTGGCAAGGAAGTAATAGCCGAAAATGATCACGACCCAGGCAGTGACATTAAGGCCGGACATTTTGCCCAGCAATTTGGCCGGACCGAGCACAAAGACAATGCCGACCAGCAGCAACAGCACGATGGAAAACAGCCGCATAAACTGCTTGAAGCCGTTACCGAGCTGCACGCCAACCACATCGGGAATACTCTTGCCGTCATGACGAATCGACAACATGCCGGAAAAGTAATCATGCACTGCCCCGGCAAAGATGGACCCGAGAACGATCCACACCAGAGCCGACGGGCCATACAAAGCACCGAGAATCGGACCGAAGATGGGGCCGAGTCCGGCGATATTGAGCAATTGAATGAGGAAGATCTTCCTCGGCGAAATCTCCACATAATCGACGCCATCGGCCAGAGACTGGGCAGGCGTGGGACGGTTGGGATCAGGCCCGAAGACGTTATCAACGAAACGGCCGTAAAAAACGTAACCGAGAATCAGGGCGAGTACACAAGCGAAAAAATACAGCATGGCGAGCCTCCTTGTCGTCATGCGGTGCCAGTCACGTCGGCCCACTGAACACCGCTGTTGTTTTAAGATTAAACAAGGTGAACAACAAAGAGAAAAGGTTCCCGGCGAAGGGTTTGATCTTTCGGCTAAGCGGTTGGTGCGGCAAGGTAAGCGGTCAGGGGCGGAATGACACTTCCGCCCCTGAAAGAGGATGCTATTTGGCGTCGCGATTTAAGAATTTTCCGCCACGAAGCTCAGGGAGAGGATGTAACGGGTTTTATCAAAAGGAATTTCGTTGACCGTTCCCGATCGATCAAGAACCGAGGACGTTACCAGCAGATAGCGGCCGGATTTTTTGGTGTCAATCTCAATCAGTCCCGAGGCGTCGGTGGTATAGACCTGCTTAGCCCGGTCAGGATCATAAACGGTAATCTTCGTTTTTGGCAGAGGCTGTCCTTCGAGAAGCAGCTTGAACGTGTTGCTTGTGGGAGCCTCAGGCACCAGGTCCAGATTAAGCAAGGTCACGGTTTGTGCATTGCCGCAGCGCGCCATGAAAATGTTCCTGAGAATCTCCTGTTTGGTCCGGCTTTTGCGCGGCATTGTCGCCTCTTCCAGAGCCACATCACCACTCTGACCAACCGTCAGAGCAATATGGTCCTGCAGGCGTTGCCTGGAAATCAGCGTCCCTGACGGGAGAACAGTTTCCGCTTTGATGATATCAAGCCGCTCCCCGGTTTTCTCAACGGTACCGCTGTCGTAGTGGCCAAAATACACCCTCACCGGTCCCTGACCGTCACGCTCCAGCCAGACATTGTGGGCAGACACCTGCGATGCCGCCATGAACACCATGAACACAACCAAAAAAATACGCATTGAAAAAAATCCTTCCCGCAAAGTTTTTGAACATCGGATAAACAGAGCGCTCTCCACCCCGTTCCGGTCAGCAATGGCGAACGCAACGCCACGCCCATTTCCTCCCTCGCAAACCGTATTGGCCCGTTAATACCCTCTGACGCAAAAAGGCGCTGTGATCGCAATCACGATTTTGATTATTGTTTTTATAAAGGAATGGAATATGCGGGATCGCTGAAGTCTTGGTCGTCGACAGAACAGAAAGGCTGCGGGATCGATTGTGTCAGGGAATTCGCAAAACCATCAGAAAGAAAGGCACTCTTTAAGCTGACGCAGATAGCGACGGCTGACCGGCACATCATGACCGCTACGGGTGAGTACAGTAGCCGTGCCCCCGTCATGGAGCTGCACCTCATCGACAGACGAAAGGTTGACCAGATACTGCTTATGACAGCGCACCAAAGGCGTACGTTGTTCCAGCACTTTGAGGGTCAGATCGGTGCACAGGGTACTGTCCGCCGTGCGCAGATGAACGCCACTGAGATCGGTAAACACACACTCCACCTTATCCACATCCACCAGCTTGACGCGACGGCCAGTGCTGCAGGGAATCCGCTTTAGATCAGGCGTGTCATAGTGCGGCGTCTGTCCGCTGTGCAACATGCTTTTCAATTTACTCAACGTCAGGGTCAGGCGCTCCGGCTCAACCGGCTTGAGCAGGTAATCCAGCGTCTTCTCTTCAAACGCCTTGAGGGCAAATTCGTCGTAGGCAGTGACAAACACCACGTGCGGCATACGCTCCTCATCCACCATACTCAACACCTGAAAACCGTTAATTACCGGCATTTCGATATCGAGAAACACCACGTCAGGCCGCTGTTCATTGATCGCCTTGATAGCATCGAATCCATTGGCACACGGCATCAGCAGATCAAACTCGCCCGTCGCCTCCAGCAACGCCTGCATCTCTTCGCGAGCCATCTGCTCATCATCGACAATCAGGGCGCGTATCATCACTCTTCCTCCATGCGTTGTGGCGCGGGCAGGCTCACCGTGACTTGCGTCACCTCTCCGGGTTGACAGTTCAGAGCAACACCATAGCCGGGACCATAAAGATTCTTAACCCGTTTATCGACAATCTGCAACCCAAGCCCGTCGCATTGTTCATGGTCAACACAGGTGCCGGCATTGTCGCAAATAATAATTTCCACGCCTTGCGCCACATACCTGCCGGTCACTTTGATCTCTCCCGGCTCAAGAATCTGTGAAATACCGTGTTTGATGGCATTTTCGATCAACGGCTGCAGGGTAAAAGCAGGCAGTTTGATATTGAGCAAAGTGGGATCAACCTCCATGGTCACGGTCAGTCGGTCACCGAAACGCGCCTCCTCGATATACAGATAGGAGCGCACATGATCGAGTTCCTCTTCCAGGGTGGTAACATCCGTGGTGCGTTTGAGGTTTTTACGGAAAAAACGCGACAGATGCAGCAACAGGTCACGGGCCTGATCGGCATCCTTACGCAGCACAGCGACGATGGTGTTTAGTGCATTAAACAAGAAATGGGGGTTGATCTGGGCTTGAGCCAGTTTCAATTCCGACTGAGCAAGCAGAGTCTTCTGCTCCTGATAACGGCTGTGTACCAGCTGCTCCGACAACAGGGCGGCCAAGCCCTCGCCCAGCGAACGATTGATATTGAGAAACAGCTTTCGGCGCGGCTCATAGAGTTTAATAGTACCGATCACGTCCTGGTCCACGCGCAGCGGCACCACCAACGCCGAGCTCAGCGGGCATTGGCTACTGATAGTGCAGTGATAAAGCTCGCGCACGCCATCGGCAAACACGGTCTGATTCTGCTCAATCGCCCGGCGCGTCAACGGCGAGGTGATCGAATTGCCCGCCAGATGATGATCCTCACCGAGACCGACAAACGCCAGCACTTGTTCACGATCGGTAATGGCCACCGCGCCCACCCCGGTCCAGCGGTGCAGCAGTTGGGCCATCTCCAGTGCCGTGTTACGGTTGAGGCCTTCACCGAGGATCTCCAGCACCCGCTCCGCCAGTTCAAATGCCTTGGCGGAAAACAGCGCACCAAAGTGATCATACATGCGTCGCTGATCGCGAATAATGCTCATAAACAACGCCGCCCCGGCGGAATTGGCCAGGATCATCGGCGCGGCAATGGCCTGCACCAGATGCACGGCGTTTTCAGTCGGCGTCGCCAGCAAGACAATGATCACCATCTGCATGGCTTCAGCGACCAAGGTGGTCAATAAAGCAATGCGCGGATTAAAACGTTGCTCGGCCTGACCACGGCGCAGCAACACCAGGCAGACCAGGCCGCCAACCAGCCCTTCCATTGTGGTCGATACACCGCAGGAAAAGGCGGTAAATCCACCAAGAAAATAACGATGCAATCCGCCGGTCAGACCAGTGGCCAATCCAAGTACCGGGCCGCCAATAAGACCCGCCAGCACCGGGCCGATAGCTCGAGTATTGGCAATGGCATCCTGCACAGGCAACCCGAAATAGGTGCCCATGATGGAAAAGGTCGAGAAGATGATATAGAGCAACAGCTTATGACGATAGCTGAGGCTTTCACTGGTCAACGGACGAAAGGCCGGTGATTTAGTAAAGATATAGGCGATGACCAGAAAAACGGACATCTGCTGTAACAACTCAACAATCAGCCCCATACCGATCCTTTCGTTTCGAGACGTTGTGCGTTCTTTTTATTTTAGCCATTGACAACCATGGTTGCAAATACTCAACCATGCTACAAAAATGCCCCACAGCGCGGCCATCGCGCTGTGGGGCAAGGAGAAAAAACGAGTGCTCTTGTTTTACCGAGCTTGTCGTGAAAAAGCTCAGGAGCCTATGGAGAGGCGGCTCCAATAGTCGGGTTCGCCAATTATCATGTCCGTGGCCCCGACAATTGTGTGAATTAGCCGAGATATTTACGCACCAAGGCACCGTTTTCGTAACAGCGCGAACCATCGGAACGTTCAAGAATGGCACAATCCGTCGGTGAATGGACACGCAACCCAGCAACTTTATAGGTAAAATTGCCCCGTTCAAACGACTTGCCCAACCAGTTAGCCTGCATGCCGAAGCTCTCGGCATAACAGACGAAATCCTCTTCCTCTTTCTGGCTGGCCACGGTTTTTTCCCGTTCCGGAACAGAAAACTGGCTGCGCGCAACCATCAACGTTCCATCGGGATAGTGACTGCTGTGCAGCAGTTCAAACTGCAAACCGTATTCCTCGGCAATGGGTTCCATTGCCGCAGCAACTTTTTCTTCGATTTCTGCACAGAGTTCTTCGGTAAGATTTTTAACAGCGGTCATGAACATTCTCCTTTCTGAGTGTAATCAACAGCACACACAGAGAATTCAATGGAGGACGTCATTGGCCGCCAGCAGGTTCCACATCGACGAGGTTGAGACTCCGGGCCGAAATCGGCTGTCATAGCCGAAGGTGAAACTGAGTTCTCAAGTCACAAAAAACAGTCTCTTCCAGTAAGCCTTTAAGACGATCATCTGTCAAGGGGGAACAGAGAGAGCGCGCGCGGCGTTGAGCATTTTCGCGCCGGTAAGAACTCAGATAAAGCCCAGCCTGCTTTAACAGAAAAAACACTATCCAACATGGGAAATCAAATGGAACCCTGTATAGTTATATACGTAAACGCTGAAAAAAGTTCTTGCCCTATCGGGCGGCGAAAATCACAGAGGATCATCTCAGGAAATTTTACGAATCGCGTATCTGCAGCGAACAGGCTTTACTGTGACGCTCAAGACTGGCTCTTTAACATTCTAACAGGCTGTTGAAAAACAGCTTGTAGAGCCCATGGACGGGCGACAAAAATCAAGGACAGGTTTCCAAGTCCTTGATTTTGTAAGCGAGACGGAAATCGCATTTTCGGTTTGCGTCATTGAAAAGGTCCCGGATGGGACTTTTTCAACATCCTGCTAAAACGATCAGTAAAGCTTTCATCATCGGAATTTCCGCAACAGTCATGACTGAAAATACAGACGTTTTAAAAATCGAACATTAAGGTGTCCCCCTAAAAGGAAGGAAGGCGTTCATGTTCAGGAACTTAAAACTACGCAATAAGATACTAATTCCGACAATGCTGGTTGTTGTGTTCTCTCTTAGCCTTGTCTCCGTATTACTCGTCTATTGGGCCAGCGTGTCTGCGATTAAAGAGGCAAAGCATCTGGCACAGGAAACCGCTTCACATAATGCTGTCGTGGTCAAAGATTTTATTAATCCGATCATGGAGCAGGCCAGAAGTCTGGCCAGCATCTACGTTGCAACCATTGAGAACGGTCACACCCTTGATCGTGCAGTTTTTGACGACTTCCAAACGGGCATGCTGAAACACGAACCTAAATTTCTCGGAATTTGGACCGTCCTTGAACCAAATGCTCTGGACGGGAAAGACAGCGAATATCGCAACGCCAACGCACACCATGATGCCACGGGGCGCTATGAACCCTATTTTTTCCGCACCAGTGACGGTCTCGGATCACGCCCGTGCAGTGAGGCGGAAGACGGCCTATGGTACACCGTTCCCCGCGCCACCAAGAAGGATTACCTGACTGCGCCCTATTCTTATGACGTCGACGGACGGCTGGTTCTCGGCATTGACTCCGCCATTCCGATCATTGTCAACGGCAAGTTTGTCGGCTCGACAGGAATCGATTACGAAGTCACTGATTTTGTTAAACTCTCCCGTTCCATTACCCCTTTTGAAACAGGCCGAGCTTATATTGTTGCAGATGATGGTCAATTTGTCGGGCACCCCTCTGATGACTTGATCACCAAAAAGCTGGCGGACGGGCTGGGACAGGCCATGGCTTCCGAGATCTCAACCGCGATAAAAGCGGGAACGATTTTTCAAAAAGAAGTTGAACACGAAGAGGGCGATATCTACCGAATTTTTGTTCCCGTCCCGGTCACGGAAACTCAGAACTGGGCTCTGGGTATCGATATCCCCATGGACAAGGTCCTGGCAACAGCGCATAGCATGTTCTGGCGCAGTTTCTGGATCGGTCTTTGTGTCGTGGCAGGACTGGCCGTTATTCTTTTCTGGCTGGCACACGCCATTGCCGCCCCACTCGTCAGGGCGACCGAACTGGCAAAAACGGTCGGCAATGGTGATT
Source organism: uncultured Desulfuromonas sp. (assembly GCF_963678835.1). Classification (NCBI taxonomy): domain Bacteria; kingdom Pseudomonadati; phylum Thermodesulfobacteriota; class Desulfuromonadia; order Desulfuromonadales; family Desulfuromonadaceae; genus Desulfuromonas; species uncultured Desulfuromonas sp. The sequence continues at coordinate 235,977 of NZ_OY787470.1, read as the reverse complement.
TGTCGCAGCGTCTTTCGGTCGACACTAAAGATGAAACCGGAATGCTGGCAGGTGCTCTGAATGCTATGGCCGACAACCTGGAGAAAAAAGCCGAACTGGCAAAAAATATTGCCGCCAACAACCTGACCGGAGACGCCGAGGTTGCTTCAGAAAAAGACACCCTCGGCATCGCACTCAGGCAGATGACGGAAAACTTGAACAATGTGCTGAATTCCGTACGTGGAGCCGCCGAAGATGTGGATAGTGCATCCGGGCAGGTTTCATCAGCAAGTGACGCTCTGGCTCAAGGAGCAACAGAACAAGCCGCAAGTCTGGAGGAGATTTCCAGCTCGCTCGCTGAAATCACCTCCCAGACCAAAGAGAATGCCACCAGCGCCGCCAAAGCCAATCGGATGGCCGGTGATGTACGTGGCGATGCTGAGAAAAGCAAACACGACATGGATGCCATGACCAACGCCATGGCGGAGGTCAGTGATGCTTCTTCAGCCATTGCAAAAATCATCAAAGTGATTGACGAAATTGCCTTTCAGACCAATCTGCTGGCCTTGAATGCCGCCGTCGAAGCCGCGCGTGCCGGGCAGCACGGTAAAGGGTTTGCCGTTGTTGCTGAAGAGGTGCGCAACCTTGCCAGTCGCAGCGCTAAAGCCGCGCAGGAAACCGCCGATCTGATTGAAGGCTCGGTAAACAAGGTGGACAACACCAACCGTCTGGTGGGACAGGCAGCTAACAGCCTTGAAGGCGTGGTGAAGAGTATCGACGATATGGCCACTCTGGTTGACGCCATCGCCCACGCCTCCGACACGCAATCGACGGGTCTGATTGAAATCTCCCAAGCACTGCAACAGGTTGACACGGTCACACAGCAGAATACCGCCAGCGCCGAACAAACCTCTGCTGCAGCACAAGAGCTTTCTGGACAGGCATCGGCTCTAAACAGCCTGATCAGTACATTTGAACTTAAACAGATGAACCGGGTTGACCCCTTGGCGTTACCAGCGAGTGAACAGTCCACTTCAGACGAGTGGGGAATAACTTCTGGTTCGATCACTTCCAACGTTTAACAGGCTATTTTTCAACGGACTGTTAGACATTTGCCAGAGCACTCGGCATTACTCCGAGAACGGATGGGGTTTCATCAGTAATGCCGAGGGCGATCAGGAGGGGAATGATCGTACAAGTACTTAGGGCGAGATGAAGGTTCAAAAATCTGCCGACAGAGCGCTACAAACTCAGATAGCGTTCCACAAGCAGCACGGCAATCGCCTGTTGGCGGTTATTGACGCGTAATTTGTCAAAAATGTTGTTGAGATGAAACTTCACGGTATGTCCCGAGATCCCTAGACTTTGAGCAATCGGCCAATGGGTCTTGCCGCGCATCATCTACGCCGCGACCAGCGCCTCTTTTTCGGAAAGCGCAGCAACCAAAACCTGCATGTTCAGCCGTTTCCGCGTGACCAGCAACTGGGGAATGATGGGTATTGTCATGCTCTCATGGCGCGCAGCTGGCTTGGTGGACCTGCTGGCAAAAGAGATCAGAAAAGCAAAATCCTTTTTTTGTGAATTGGCAAAAACCGAGCAGCCACACGCCACCCCACAGTGGCGACGGCGCATAATGACACGGTTCTGTTCTTTCGACAACGGCCATTCATATTGATCCCCTAAAATGAATCCGGCCTGTTCTCCGACTGCAAACCGCCGCTCCATCTCATACATGACCGGATTCATGACGCAAACAGTGTTCCCGCTCATATTCATCGGCCCATTCCTTGGGGTTGGAAATATTGATGACATGTGGGTTTCTCGCCGCCCGTTGTAACAAGCCGGAGGATACAGCTACGACAACACGGCACTGGGATCGTATTCCGTTGCCACCGGTGCCGAATGGGGGGGGTGCCGTGGGTCAGGGTGCCACCGTCAGCAGTGGCGCGTCCGGCAGCGTCACCGTGGGCCAGAATTCGGTGGCGAATGAGGAAAATACGGTCTCCGTCGGTTCAGCGGGCAATGAACGACGCGTCACCAATGTGGCAGACGGTGTCAACCAGACGGATGCCGACACTCTGCGTTAGATGCAGGAGTTGGCCAATGACACCCAAAATGCGCTTCATGCTCTCGACAGTCGCATGAGTGATCTGGAAACCGAAATGGATGATGTTGCGGCCCTTTCCGCAGCGTTTTCGGCCCTGACACCTAACGCCCGCGCCAGCGGCAACACCCAGATTTCTCTCGGTCTTGGCAACTACGGCAGTGTCAATGCCCTGGCCATGGGCGTGTATCACTACGTCAATGACAATGTGCTGATCAACGCTGGTGCGTCAACAACCTTTGATCACGGTAAAACCGCAGCCCGCGCGGGAATCACGTTTGGGTTTTAGCCGCGTCAGATGGGCGCAGTGAGGGGGGCGAGTAAAGATTAGAGTTTGGTGTAAGGTGGGGTTCAATGTCTGCATGGGCAGCAAGAAGTCGTGCAACCCCTGACACCACTTCTTGCTACCCGTGTATACCAATGATGGGCGTTGTCTCTTTTGATTTTAGCTCCCGAGGAGATGTCCACCCCAGTTGTGTATTGTTGCAACCGGGGGCGTGTAAACGCCGCCATTACCAAGGATTCCGTCAACGCGACTTTCTACTTGATCAAAGCGTGCCGCCTCATTGACCACAATGATCAAGCGCGTCAGGCCGTCAAGAACCGGGGCGGGAACCGGCGCCGCACCGGCATAGTTAGAAACGGAATTAACTGCAGCCAACAAATTTGCATCTGTGATCGCGGGTAATGCAAGTGGGTAACCCAGGCTTGCATAATCACCTGCCAGCGCTCCGGGAATTGCGGCACCGGGTAGAGCCACACCAATGGCTCCAACATTAAAGTGCCAGATGCCGTTATTATTTCCAAACGCGACCGTATACAAAGAACCGTTAATCGGGGGAAAATTGGAATTCGCCTGATAGGCGAGATTGATATACAAATCAACGCCGTTCGCGGCCTGAGGATGAGTCACATTGACGATGCCCACATTGGCCAGTGTTCCGTTTTGCCTGATCTGGCCACGAAAGGCGCTTAAATCCGACCTGTACGCACCACCGTGTTGTAAACGCATTTGACCTCCTTATGGTTCTACCAAAAGCCGTCCCTGGCTTTTGGTAGAACACGTATGAGAAATGTCATGCCCGGCAACTCATGGACGCGCCGGACCATGAAGGAGCCTGAAAAGTGAATACCCTCTGACAAGGGGTTGAAAAAATCCCATCCCGGGGCTTTTCAACGACGCAAGTCGAAAATGTCATTTCCGTCTTGCGTACAAGATCAAGCACTTAAAAACATGTCCTTGATTTTGGTCGTCCATGGGCTCCACCGACTGTTTTTCAACAGCCTGCTAGCTCTTTTCAGGATCGGTGTGAATGGCTTTCATATTCATCAACGCATTGACTTCTTTCGCAGTTTGTCCGGTAAGTTTTTGAATTGTGCCGTTGATCGCAGTCATGTCGTTCGCCACCAGACCGGGATTCATTGTTGTATCCATGTCAAAGTAATTCATGTGGAATTCAAAATGATTCACGGTTGATTTGCCCACAGAGGCCTTCCAGGTCGCTTGATCAATATGAAGATAAAAGGTGCGTACTTTTGGGACATACATCGCTGGAATGCCGGTACCGCCGCCTGTTCCTTCGACTGTTGAGAAATAATAATAGGTCAGAAAATGATCCAGCGTTTCCGATTGCGTTTCGAATGAAAGCTTCAGTTCGCTCAGCTGCGAAACAACCTTTGTCAAAATACCGTCCAGCTCGGTCATCGCGGCCTCTGGAAGTGAGAATGAAGCAAAAAGCTCCGTGAGAAATTCCAGATGCAGATCAGCACTCGTGACATTCTTGGAGTAGGACTGGGTGGTAATCGTGCCGATGGGCAGATACCCCGCCATGGCCTTGACGGCACCACCGGTAATGACGTAGTTGCGCCACTTGGCAACCGCTTTGGTAAACGCACTGGCTTCAGCCGGTACTGTGATGTCGTAAGGCTTGGGGTGCTCATTGTAAACGCTGAATGCGGTAAGTAATGAAATATAAGAATCAAGTGTCTGCACCTGGCTCAACATCTGATACATACTGGTGTCGGGCGTCGTCGGCACCGTTGCAATGGATGTTGTGCCGGGAGCCTGAACAGCATTGTTGAGAATATCGTTCAAACTCGTCGTGTCCGGGCTACCATCTGGAGCAGGTGCCTCTGCCAACATCGCAAATTTAGCCCCAAGCAGATGGGCATTTTGTGTTTGATGGGCTGCGGTGATGAAATGATTTAACTGCGCGACGGACTTATTGAGAATAGTCAGCTCAGAATCGTTCAAAGTATTCACTTTTTCCTCCAGTATTGGTTTTGTTGTGTAAAAAGTTGACATTTATTTCCGGGTCGATACATACGCACTAGCGTCCCCTCATTTATTACCACCTCCTTCTGAAAATCTTTTAATCATTTACAGACAGCACCATCCAAAAAGCGAAGACCAGAGTGATCGAGCTTTCAAAATCTTTGGCTGGAACCTGCACGTCGTCCAAACCCAAGCGATCAAAACAGTTTGCCTTTTGGCATAAGCAAAAACCCACAGTAAAACTTACTTAAGCCAAAGCCAACAATCAAGAACTAATTTAAGTTTAATTTTATGTTCAAATAGACACGCGCAGGAATCAATCGACATAAATGCATTCTTTCGAATTCGCCCCTGCTGCACGCCATGAAGTGCCGTTGTCACGCCCCCCCCACCTTGGCAAGGGGCAAAAACGGTCACGCTAAAAAAAACAGTGTTGACAACCGCCCCCGAATGCACGTAGTTTTTTCAGACACTGTTTACACTTTTAATGCAAAGGCTTTCCCTGATGCTCAACACTACCCTCAACAACATTGCTGCCGTTTCTCTGAGCGCAGTCGTGGTGTGTGTGGTGGTCGTGAGCGTGGTCGTGGTGATTTAGCGCCAACGGGGGAGAGTCAGACACAGTACTTTCAAAGCCCCGTCGGCGCATACCGGCGGGGCTTTTCTGCATCTGGATCAATGCCTCCGCCGTTGTGCCCACCGGGAACAACTCAAGGAGGAACCAATGCACCACATGAACGGAGCCGAGCTCACCATCGCCCTGCTCGAACGCCAGGGGATCACCACCATCAGCGGTATCCCCGGCGGCACCAATCTGCCGCTCTATACCGCGCTGTCCCATTCCCAACACATTCGCCATGTCCTGGCCCGCCATGAACAGGGGGCCGGATTTATCGCCCAGGGCATGGCACGCTCCACCGGTCAGGCCGCGGTCTGTTTCGCCACCTCCGGTCCGGGCGCCACCAACCTGCTCACCGCCATTGCTGACGCCAAACTCGATTCCACGCCCATCGTCTGCATCACCGGCCAGGTTCACAGTGACATGATCGGCACCGACGCCTTTCAGGAGGTGGATATCTACGGCATGTCCATCCCCATTACCAAGCACAACTTCCAGGTCCGCAGTGCCGCCGAACTGCTTGAGGTGATTCCGCAGGCGTTTGAGTTGGCCCTGTCCGGTCGGCCCGGCCCGGTTCTCGTTGATATCCCCAAGGATATTCAGACCGAAATTCTTGAGTTTGCCGACTGGCCGGTTCCAGGACAAGCCGCTGCCATCGCGCCATGCAACGCACGGGCGCTTGAGAATGCGGCGCGCATGATCGCTGCGGCCCAGCGGCCGATTCTCTATCTGGGTGGTGGCGTGGTCAGTGCCGATGCAGGTGCCACAGCCTGCACTCTGGCTGAGAATAATGACATTCCCATGGTCACCACCATGATGGCTCTCGGTGCCATCCGTTGCGATCATCCGCTTAACCTGGGTATGTTCGGCATGCACGGCAGCAAGAAAACCAATTTGCTCATGCAGGAGGCCGATCTGCTCATTGTTGCCGGGGCCCGTTTTGACGACCGCGCCACCGGTAAAATTGGCGAGTTTTGCCCGCAGGCCAATGTCATCCACATCGACATCGACGCCAGTGAACTCCACAAACTGCGCTCCGCCCATATCGGTGTTCATGGGGATGTCGGCGAAGCGTTGACCCGGCTCAATGAGCAACTGCCGCAACACTCCCGACCAGAGTGGATTGACCAGGCCAAACAGGCCCGCTGCGATACCTCAACAGTGGTGGCACTGACCGGCAAAGACCAGATCCGGCCGTTTGAACTGATTCGCGACATTGCCGAACACGTTGGCGAACAGGCGTTTATCGCCACGGATGTCGGCCAGCACCAGATGTGGACGGCTCAGCATTACCCGTTTTGCCGTTCCCGCCATTGGCTGACCTCCGGCGGCCTCGGCACCATGGGCTTTGGCCTGCCCACCGCCATTGGCGCGGCACTGGCCAACCCGGAACATCCGGTGGTCTGCTTCAGCGGCGACGGCAGTTTTCTGATGAACATTCAGGAGCTGGCCACCCTCGCTCAGGAACAACTCAACGTCAAAATCATCCTGCTCGACAATCAGGCTCTCGGTCTGGTCCGTCAACAACAGAGCCTGTTTTACGACAACCGTCTGTTTGCCTCGGAGTTTGCCCAGGCCATTGATTTTGTCGCCATTGCCCAAGGGTTCGGCATTAAGGCCATGAGCCTGACAACCACCAATGCCGACACCCTGGCCGACACCCTGCAACAACCCGGCCCCTGTCTGATTCATGTGCCCATTGACCGGCGGGAAATGGTTTTCCCCATGGTCCCGCCCGGAGCCGCCAACACCACCATGCTGGAAGGAGAATGCCATGCCTGCGCCTGAAACCCATCGTGAAACCGTTCTTGAATTACGCGTGAATAACCACCCCGGCGTGATGTCGCACGTTGTCGGCCTGTTTGCCCGCCGCCGCTATAACGTGGAGGCGATTCTCTGCCTGCCCGTTGATGATGGGGCGCAAAGTGATATCTGGCTGCTGGTCAATGAAAGTGATCGGCTGTCGCAGATCATCAGTCAGGTGGAGAAGCTTGCGGATGTGCGCACGGTTGTGCGCCATGCGGAGGAGAGTTGTCTATTTGCCGGTTTGCGGCAGCAGATGTATGGAGGGGCGGAGTTTAAGCAGAGTGCTTAGAGGATACGCCAATTTCAGGCCTTGGATTGCTTGTTGAAAAACGTTGCGATTCAAGGCCTGGGCTCCCTTGGCATGGCCAGGTTCATCGATATACTCCTCGGCCCAGCCACTTCGCATCAATAAGCAAAAGCAATAAATCATATTAATTCAAGTTTTACCATGAAGTTTTATCTGATACAATCTGCCTCCTGACTCATCCTTTTATAAAACAGACTAACCGACGATGACCTGTCCTGCTGATCATAATGACTCCATGTGATTATTTCAGCATATTAAACCTCTTCCCATGTTGGGAACAACGGGTCATAAAAACACAGAATAGATAGATTCACTGGATCGATAGGTTAAAACGTTCTTTTTGTAAGGGCAAGACCTGGAAGCGTGTCTGGTTGACAGTGCTTGCAGCCTCCGAGCTCATTTCATTTGAGGAGATTAAAGGTGACAAGGCACTGTTTATTGACGTTCTTTTTATTGTTTTTGTCACTACTGTCCGGTTAATAGCTGAATAAATTCAGCTGGTTGCTATCTTGGAGGTCTTGAATTTGTTTGAGAGCATCAGCAACCATCGATGAAATGGGCTTTTTCTCAAACAGATTGACCTCCAGGATTTGTAAAAAAGTGTAGAGCTCACATGGGATTTTGAGCTTTTTCTTCGCAATGACAACCAGAAGATAAATGCTCATTGCTACCCATATCTGACTCTTTACGGCGTTGATCGATGTCCCGTAAAACGATTTGATCCGCAGGTGTTGCTTGATCCATTTGAAAAACAGTTCCACCTGCCAGCGCTGCTTATAGACTTCAGCAACTGTCGCTGCTGAAACCGTAAAATTGTTGGTCAAAAAGACCAGATGCTTGTTTCGATCTTTGTCAACATAACTGATCCGGCGGAGCTTTTCCGGATAGTCTTTTTTCGATTTTGGCGTGACCAGGACGACCGTTTGGTCGGCTTTTATCCCGGCAGACTTGTCTTTGATTGCGGAATAGATCCGCCTATAGCGCAAATTGTCTTTTGCTCTGATGACAAAGAAGGCCCCTTGTTGATGCAGTGCATAAAGTCGCGAGAAATCGGTATAGGCCTTGTCCATCGTGTAAATGGCATCCTCGGTCACCGGCAGAGAATCGAGCATTCGAACATCATGCACCTTGCCTGTCGTGACGGCGACATACGTTGGGATAGTTCCCCGCAGATCAAGCAGCGTATGCATTTTCACGGCGGCTTTTGTTGTCCGAAACTCGGCCCATGGAAACAGTGTCAAACAGAGATCAATCGTTGTTGAATCGAAAGCATACAGCGGTTGAGCAAGTTCCAGGGCAAACGGTTCACCACAGTAAAGTTGCTGTGCCATGCGAATCAAAACATGACTGAAGTCTTGAAAGATGCGCCAGTCTCTGCGCTCACTGGCATCAGCCAAAGTTGAACGGGACACGGAACCACGAAAACCGATGTGGTAGAGCTTTTCACGATGAGAGTTCAAACAGGTTTCGATATCGCGCAAGCTTTCACGGCCAGCCATTTGGGCGTAGGCGAGACACAGAAATTGATCGAAAGTCGAAAACTTTCTGGCTCTGTAATCGCCACGGTAGCGGCGAACGCACAGATTGAAATCGTGACGTGGCAGAAACTGCAGCAGTTGCCTGAAAACGGTTTGACCTGAATTCATTGATACCTCCTACGTTAATGGATGGTATCTCCCCATATTGGCGGGATGAATTCAAATCGAAAACGGAACAGTTATGTCAAAGAACGATTATTATCAACAGCTTAAAGCTTTGACCGATTTTTTAACCGGACAGTAGTGTGTTTTTGTCTCTAAATTCAGCACTCGCTACCGGTCCCAGCTTTGATTGCAGTAAGGCATCCCATTACGTCGAACGTGTAATTTGTAGATCGGATGAATTATCTCAACTGGATTTAGAGCTCGCCACGCTTTACAAAAAAGTGATGAAAAAACTACCTGACGACGTAAAAAAAGACGTTAAACAGGAGCAACTCGAGTGGCTTAAAAAGAGAAATAAAGACTGCTCTCTTCCCGGCAAAGAAGCTGAAAAATGTTTAGCGGAATACTACCGCCAGCGCAACGAAGAGCTCTCCGCCATGCTGGCTTTCGATTCGGCGAGAAAACCGTCTAACAAGCAGCTGAAGCTCCTCAGGGTCACCCCGAAAGGGAATGATGTCCCTGCCGGACAGCAGCTGGTCTTTCAGTTTGATCGTCCGGTTGTGCCAATCGGGCGGATGGAGAGACAAAGCTCGGAAATCCCTGTCACGATTACACCTCAACTCGCTTGTGAGTGGCGCTGGCTCAATACCAGTGCATTGGCGTGTCAATTGACCGAAGCCAATAAGATGAAGCCGGCAACCCGGTACGAGGTTGTTATGCGGCCGGGCCTGCGCACAGAAAACGGTGCCGGCTTAAAAAGCACTATTCACCACAGTTTTATAACCTCCCGCCCTCAAGTTACCTATACCCGTTTTGTCAATTGGCTCACACCGGGTACGCCGTTGATCCAAGTCACCTTTAACCTGCCGGTGACAAAGAACTCCGTTGAAAAGTCCTTATCGATGTTTGCCCGTAAAGTTCCCGGCAGCCAGCCGATGGGGGTGGTCGCTTATCCCGATGACATGCCGCGCGAGCTGCCGTGGTGGCAGACTGCAGCGGAAGTCTCGGAACAAACCGTCAACGATCAAAAGATTGCACTTCCAGATGATGAAGCCCGAACGGTCTGGCTTATTGAACCTCGCCAGGAACTCCCCGCCGACCAAACAATCTGGCTCGACGTACAACCGGGCCTTAGGTCACCTGAAGGAGCGGAATCAGGAGTTGAATCCCGCACCATTGTCCGTTTCGAAACCTATCCTGCGTTCAAGTTTAAGGGAATTCGCTGCACGTTGAAAGGCGAACGCTATGCAAAAGATATTACTCTTGAAGAACTGCTCCAGCCCGCGGACGAGCAGACCGAAATACGGCAATGCACGCCGCTCAATCCCGTTGCCTTAGTTTTTTCCGCTCCGGTGCTGGAATCATCGGTCAGGGATCATGTTGCGTTCAGCCCCAGACTGGACGGTGACAGGAACGATTACGATCCCTGGGAAAACACTCTGGACAGAACGCGCCTGACACGGCCACACCGCAAAGGCCGGGTTTACCAGCTATGGTTGCCGGAGCTGTTGCAGGCCAATCAAAACTATCGGGTGACGATCGACAGCAATCACTTCACCGATGAGTTTGGTCGCCAGCTCAAACAAAACATCGAGTTTTCTTTTGTGACCAGCCATCGCGAACCGGACCTGCGCGTCACCCATCGCTATGCCGTACTGGAAAAAGAGGTCGACAGTGATATCCCCCTGTATGTGACCAACCTTGACCAAGTCAAGGTCTCCTTCGACAAACTTGGCGATACGGTATCCGGTAACATGTTAAATCATGACATTGCCGTCCCGGAAGCCAAGGATATTGCCTTTGCATTGCCCATGGGAGTGCGAACGTTGCTCGGTGATGACTCCGGTATTATCTATGCACATCTTCACCCCGACCCTCGACCGCCAAAGTGGAATTTCGACCCAGCATTGCTGGCTCAGGTCACCCCGTTTCAGGTTCATTTCAAAGCGGGTCACTTCAACTCGCAGGCATGGGTCACCTCGTTTGCCGATGGCCAACCGGTAACTGGGGCCAAGGTCTCACTGTTTAAAGGATCCTATGACAATTTACCAGAGCTTGAACCTCTGGGTTTGGTTGCCACCACCAACACGGATGGAATCGCGGATTTGCCGGGTTTATCCGAATTCGATCCCGACTTGAAGTTTATTTACGGCGGTTCCAGAGCCGATCGGCCCGGCTTTTTCGCTAAGGTCGAATTTGACGATGACATTGCTCTGGTGCCTCTTAATAACGATTTTTCAGTGCGCGGCAGCGGCGCCTATCCAAATTTGAAAAAAAAGGGGGGACATTCTCGTGCCTGGGGAACCACGGCCCAGGGTATTTATAAACTCGGCGATACGGTTCAATACAAGATCTATCTGCGCAACCAAAGCAATAAACACTGGGTTGCTCCACAGAAAGATAGCTACAATCTACAGGTGTTTGATCCGCAGAATAAAATCGTCCACCAGCAAAAAGGGATCGATCTGAACGAGTTTGGTGCTTACGACGGAGAATTCACGGTCCCGGCCCAGGGAACTGTCGGCTGGTACAAATTCAAGCTCAGTCCAATCAAAAATCAACAAGAGCGTCGCGCACGTTTCACCTGGACGCCGATGTCGGTGCTGATCAGCGATTTCACTCCGGCACCCTTTAAAGTTAAGACAGACTTGAATGGTGATCTGTTTACCGCCAAAGATCAGGTTGAGGCAACCTCTCTGGCGTCCATGCATTCCGGCGGTCCGTTTTCCAAAGCGGAGATAAGATTGACCGCCAAACTGACGCAAAAACCTTTTACAACCAACAATCCGCAAACCGCAGGGTTCGTATTCGGCAGCAGCAGCGGCAGATATCTTACCAGCGAACAGCAGAATCTGCTCGATATCAGAGGCACACTGGATGACCTGGGGCAATATAAAAATGCCTTCCAATTGCCTGAAGCCGGGATCTATTTCGGTTCGGTCTTGGTCGAGTCCGCGGTCAAGGACGAACGCGGCAAATTCGTCACCTCGGTCGCTAAGGCGGATTATGCCGGTCGAAACCGTTTTGTCGGTTTGAAAAATACGCGTTGGGTTTACAAAAAAGGACAACCTGCCACCATCGAAGCCGTGGTCGTCAATGCGGCAGGTGAACTGCAGCCAGGAGTCGAAATCTCGCTGACAGTGAACCACCGGGAATATAAAGCTTCCCGGGTCAAAGGTCCCGGAAATGCCTATCTAACGAAAAACATCATGTCCTGGGTGGAAGAATCCCGCTGCACATTGACCAGCGATGCAGCTGTGACCCGTTGCGAATTCACTCCCCTTCATCCCGGATTCTACAAATTTATCGCGACGATCAAGGATGAGCAGAACCGGGAACACCAGACCACCATCAACGGCTGGGTAACCGGCCGGGGCAGCGTTGTTTGGGACCAGACCAACGACGCCACCTTGCAGATTGTGCCAGAACAAACTAAGTACAAAATCGGCGACACCGCCCGCTATCTGATTAAAAACCCGTTTCCCGGGGCGAAGGCGTTGGTAACCATTGAGCGTTACGGCATCGTCGACAGTTGGGTCGAAACTCTTGACTCCAGCACCCCGGTAATCGAGGTGCCGATTAAGCCCGATTATCTGCCCGGCTTCTACCTGTCGGTTGTGGTTGTCTCGCCACGGGTCGAGCAACCACTGGGACCGGGAAAGGTCGATCTCGGTAAACCAAGTTACCGCATGGGCTATGTCCAGGCCAGGGTGGTTGATCCGTTTAAAGAGATTCCCATCACGGTTTCAACTGATAAGCAGATCTATAAACCGCGCGAAACCGTCAAGGCAAAAATCCGGATCGATCCGTCCCGCACCGGCAAACAGGAACCCTATGAAATCGCAGTCGCCGTGGTGGACGAATCGGTGCTGGCCCTTAATCGTGACGGCGATAATTACTACGATCCCTATGCTGGGTTCAATCATCTTGACGCCCTCGACGTCTACAACTACAGCCTGATCAGTCGCTTGGTTGGTCGCCAGAAATTTGAGAAAAAAGGCGCTAACCCCGGTGGTGACGGCAACGAAGGAGGATCGCCTTATTCGACCCTGAGGAACATGTTCAAGTTCGTCAGCTATTGGAACCCGACGATCCGGCCGGATCAAGACGGCAATGCCGAGATCGAATTCGAGGTGCCGGATAACTTAACCGGCTGGCGGATTTTTGCTTTTGCCGTAACCCCTGATGATCAAATGGGACTTGGTGACACCAATTTCAAGGTCAACCGGCCTACTGAAATCCGTCCGGTGATGCCAAATCAGGTGATCGAAGGAGATCGCTTCAAAGCCGGGTTCAATATCAAAAACCGCACGGATAAGTCGAGACAGCTCAAACTGAAGGTGGCCGTTGAGGGGCCGCTTGCCGACAAAAAAAAGGCTCTGTTCGAATTCGATCTGCCGATTGCTCCCTATGAACGAAAAAATATCTGGTTGCCGCTGAGCACCAAAGGTAGCGGTGAATTGATCTTTGTTGCCCAAGGTGGCGATCAACTGGATGGCGATGCTATTGAGCATCGGCTGCCGGTCAACAAACGGCGATCGTTGGAAACCGCCGCCACTTACGGCACGACAACGGCGGACACCATCAGCGAATCCGTCAAAATCCCCGAGGGAATCCATACCGATGTCGGTTACCTCGGCGCGGTTCTTTCTCCATCCGTGATCGGCAACCTGGATGGCGCTTTCCGCTACATCAAAGAATATCCGCATATGTGCTGGGAGCAACGCTTGACCAAGGCGGTGGTGGCCAATTCCTATCTTGAGCTCAAAGACTATCTGGACAAAAGCACTGAATGGCCCAACGCGCAGCACGATGTTGTCAAGGCCTTACGAGTAGCGGCCAATTTCCAGGCGCCGAATGGCGGCATGACGTACTGGCGACCACAAAATAGCTATGTCAGCCCATACCTGTCAGCCTACACGGCCATGGCTTTCAACTGGCTGAAACGCAACCATCATGAGGTTCCTTCCAAGGTCGAAGAACGTTTGCACGCCTACCTGCTCAAGCTACTGCGCCGTGATGAGTTGCCGACCTTCTATTCCAAAGGGATGGCCGCATCGGTGCGTGCCGTTGCCTTGGCGGCCTTGGCCGAAGCCGGAAAGATAACGGCCGCTGATGTGCTCAGACACGAACCTCATCTGCCGGAAATGGACCTCTTCGGCAAAGCGCACTTTCTGCAAGCGGCCATCAAAACACCAGAGGTGCCGGACGCCGTCCTGACGACAACGCTCGACGCGATCCTGGGTCACGCCAGCCAGTCGGGAGGCAAGTTTCAATTCAACGAGCCTTGGGACGACAGCTATAAATACATTCTTGCAACTCCGCTCAGATCGAACTGCGCTATCCTCTCAAGCCTGCTCACCGCCCAGACCAAAGCTGAGCAAGGGGAGACGATTGGTGATATTCCATTTAAGTTAGTACGGAGTATCACTCAGAGTCGCGGAAACCGGGATTATTGGGAAAACACCCAGGAAAACCTCTATTGCCTCAATGCGTTAATCGATTACGCCTCGATCTATGAACGCAGCGATCCGAACATGACGATCGCTGTCGATTTTGATGGAGAGGCTCTCGGCAAGGCCGAATTCTCCTGCAAAGCCGATCCGCAGGTTGAGGTGACGCGGCCGTTGACTGTAAACGATCCCGGCCGTCAGGCAAAAATTGTGATGGAGAAAGAGGGAACAGGACGCTTCTACTATTCAGCACGCATCGCCTACGACCTGAAAGAGGAAAACGCTGCCCGCATCAACTCCGGCATCGAAATCCGCCGTGAGTATTCGATCGAACGTGATGGGAAATTCGTGCTGTTGAAAAGCCCCATGGAAATCCGGCGAGGAGATCTGGTGAAAGTTGATCTGTTTGTGTCGGTTCCAACCGCCCGGCATTTCGTTGTGGTTGAAGACAAGGTTCCAGGCGGTTTGGAGCCGGTCAATACCGATCTGGCAACGGCTTCTACGGTAGATGCAGATAAAGCAAAGTTCAAGGCGGCCGATGGTTCCTGGTTCTACACCTTTTCGGACTGGTCTTACTATGGACGTTACTTCTGGAGCTTTTATCATAAAGAGCTCAAGCACGACGCAGCCAGATTCTATGCCGATTACCTGCCGGCTGGAAACTATCGTCTTTCGTATGCAGCGCAGGCAATTGCCGAAGGGCAATTTATCGTGCCCGCCGTGTTTGTCGAGGAGATGTACGATCCTGATGTTTACGGCAAAGGGCTGCCAGCCACGTTGCAGGTCACAGAGTGAAGTTCAGTCTTTTGTTCAAAAAAACGACCCTTTTGTCGTTTGTGGGAATCCTGGTGGCGATGCTCAGCATCGCCACCAGCTCTTCGATCAAGGCGTTCCCGGACGATCTGCAAACCCACATCGCAGTGACCAAAAAGAATACCTATCTCGACCGTTACGGCCGCCGACTGAACACCACCTACGAAAACGACTGGAATATTTACGATGTCGTCCGCCTGCATGATATTCCAGAGTTTTTACGCGACGCCTTTCTTCTGTCCGAAGACAAACGCTTCTTTACCCATACGGGTGTCGACTGGCTGGCGCGTGCCAATGCCGCGCGGCAAAATCTACTCGCCGGGCATATCGTACGCGGAGCAAGCACCATCACCGAGCAGGTCGTCAGAATGCTGCATCCACGCCCAAGAACCTTCTGGGCGCGCTGGATCGAAGGATTTGAGGCTTGCGCCCTGGAGAGGAAATTTTCGAAACTCGAAATCCTGGAATTTTACCTGAACCAGGTTCCTTATAAAGCGAAACGGCGTGGTGTTGTCCAAGCCGCGCATTACTACTTCGACCGCGATCTTTCAACCCTGAACCGCAAAGAGATGCTCGCCCTCGCAATATTGGTGCGCTCTCCCAGATGGCTTGACCCGAAAAAACAGTTGGCAAGTCTGGATCGGTCGATAGCAGATCTTATCGGGCGTCTGGAGCTAGCCCAAGAAGCCAAATCACAGGTCTCCCAGCAGAAACTTGCTTTGGGTCAAGGTGCGTCCAAGCAGAACATGGCGCATTTTATCCGCTATGCCGATGACAATATCGAGCGCTATCCTTTAAACAGTTCAGCAGTGAACACAACCATCGATTTAGATCTACAGACAAAAATACAGCAGATTCTCGACTCTAGACTGGATAGCCTGCAGGCGCGCCATGTTGATAACGGTGCGGTACTGGTGGTCGATCACACCACCAATGAAATTCTGGCGTGGGTAGTGGGCTATGCTGGCAAACAACAGAAACAATACAACGAGATCAACGCAGTTACGGTGCGCAGACAACCCGGCTCAACATTAAAGCCGTTGCTGTACGCCAAAGCCCTGGAACAAGGCTGGACCGCGGCATCGATGCTTGATGACACCCCCCTGGAGGAAAGTGTCGGTCTCGGCATGCACACCTATCACAACTACAGTCGCGACCACTACGGCCTGATTTCACTGCGGGAAGCCCTCGGCAACTCCTTAAACATCCCGGCCATCAGGGCGATTCAATTTGTCGGCCCCGCCCAATTCCTCAGCTTTCTGCACGATCTCGGCATAGAGAGTCTTACCGGACACCCCAACGTTTATGGCGATGGGCTCGCCTTGGGCAACGGCGAAATCCAACTGCTGGAACTGGTGCAAGCCTACACCGTGCTGGCGAGAATGGGCGATTTCAAGCCCTTGGCTATTTTTGAAGGGGAACAAAGCAGCAATCGAAGCCACCGAATTCTGTCCGAGGACATCGCCAGTTTGATCGCGGATATCATGTCCGATCCGGGAGCCAGAGAAAAAGAATTCGGCTGGAATTCACTATTAAACTTTCCCTATCAGACAGCGGTAAAAACCGGAACCTCCAGTGATTACCACGATGCCTGGGCGATCGGCTTCAACGACAGGTATACCGTAGGGATCTGGGTCGGCAATTTGGACTATCGTGCCATGAACAAAGTGACCGGCTCGACAGGAGCCGTCCTGGCGTTGCGTTCGATTTTCAACGAATTGAATAAAACCAGAGAAGTAAGGCGGCTCTTTTTCAGTAAAAACCTGGTCAAACACAGAGTTTGTATCGAAACCGGCCTGCCCGCTGACGAAGAAAGCGAGGCTCGCGATGAATGGTTTGTTCCCGGTACTGTTCCATGCGGCGACGAAAAGGTTAAAGAGCGAGTCCGAGTGCGAAAACCGAGCAATGGGCTCATGATGGCCATGGATCCGAGAATCCCGGATCAGGATGAGTACTTCGAATTTGCCATCAGTAACGTCCCCGGGATCAGAAAAGTAAAGTGGTATGTCAACGACGAGTTTGCCGGACAAAGTGAAAAGCCGACCTTTGTCTGGCCGTTATCCCGAGGCTCCTATCGCGCAAAGGCTGAGGTGTTTTTCCGCGACCGTGACGCTGCTGTGTTAACCGATGAAGTTGCCTATACGGTGAATTAGTCGATCATTCAAAAGCCCATATTTCAGACAGCGAGACTTAGACTCTGGTAGTGACAACCTGCCAGAGAGCCAAACAGCTCTTTTAAAATTTGCAGCCAACAACTCAGGGCCTTCAAGATCAACCTGAGGTTGTAGCCAATGGCGGCCATTAACGCATTGACTTTGTCGCCCAACAAACCTCGAAGCAGATTCCGCCCAAGACGCCCTTCAGTTTTTTGGTGGCCAATAACAGCTTCTATGGCACTGCGGCGTTTGAGTTCTTTTTTGATTGCTGGTGTGATGTTGCGACGCTGACCGGAAATAAAAACATCGGTGTCAGTCACGCCATGTCCTCGGTAGCCCCGATCAACATAGCAGCGCTTTGGCCTGATTCCGGTAAGCTCCGTAACCTGATCAAGAGCGCCTTTGAGGGTGTGACCATCGTAGGGATTCCCTTCAAGGCCCTGAGTACCGACAATGAACCCTTCTTTGTTGGTGACGCAGACACTGACTTTGTTGCCGAATTCGTATTTCTTATGAGCCTTGCCTTTGCTGATACAGGCAACATGGGGTTCATGCAGGCTGTAGAGCTTGTGACTGTCACGGGGATTTTGACTCAGTAATCGTTTGGCCTGGGTAAGAGCATCTTTGAGTTCTGTAGCAACGATATCTGTTTTGCGCTCTATGTCGCGGACAACGCGTCCAAGATAGGTCTTGAGTGTCTTGATCGACTTTCGCATCCGCTTGAACTGCTTGGCATGAGCGTAACGCCCTGCCTTGAGGGCCGCTTGAGGCCCTTTACGCTGGTAGCTTTGTCGCAGGGATATGCCCTCTTCACCAAATGCTCGCGGCTGCGATTGAGAAGTTTTGAGTCTGTTGGATAGGTGATGGCTTTTGGCTGAACCGTGGTATCGACACTGACCCGTTTTAAGCTACTGGCTTTAACGACACCAACCGAGAGACCAACAGCGAGTGTTTGTTGAAGCAGAGCTTCCATTCCCTTGCTCTTGATGCGCTTACGCCATTTGCTCAGGCCGCTGCGGGCAATGGGTGGACGATGCTGGAAGAAGGTTTCACCGCACAGGTATTGCCAATAGGGATTTTCAGCCCAGCGGTTGACCACATCATCTTCACTCAAGCTGTAAAGGCTTTGCAGAAGCGTCAAACCGACCATCATTCTGGTTGGAATTGCAGGACGGCCTTCACTGGAAAACAGCGAAGAAAACTGTTCATCAAGATGGTCCCAGTCCATTTGGACCGCTAACCGGATCAGGGCGTTGGCTGGATTACAAATTGTCTCCAGCCTGACTTGGAAAAGTTCATCTTGCGGTGGATTTTCTTGTTTCTTTGGTCGCATGATTTTGCCGGAAAAATAAGGGTAATTGACTATTTTCTTGCAAATCAACTGAAGTTTAGAGTTTCGTGATCTTTGAAAATTTGTCGAAGTTGAAAAAAAGGCGCTGCCCAAACGTTCGGTTCCGACTTTTCTGGAACTGCTGTTCGGCGCGATGCTGACCCAGAATGGTTTTGTCACCGAAGCCTGGTTGGCGATCAGACCTAAGCGTCATTGGACCAGTTATTTCAAATGGTTGCAGAAGGGCCGCTGGTCCTGGGTTGCGCTTGGATTACAAACGGCTCGACTCGCTTTGCAACGAACAGAATGTTCGCGCTGCTATGTCGCCATAGACGATACGGTGGTTTTGCGCTGTTCGCGCAAGGCTCCAGAATCACGCATCCACCATCAGCATGGTTGCAAGGTCAACCGACCCGTTTATGTCCGGGGACAGAACTGGGTGACCATGGCTCTGGTGTTGCCACAGGGGTGGCGTTCTCTGGCCTTGCCGATTCTTTCCCGTTTATCCAGAAGCACAGGCAACAGCGGCAAACTGGTCGCGGCCAAGACTTTGCTCCGGGTGACTCGGCCTCTGTTCCATGGACGCCTTGTGACGCTGCTGGTCGATTCCTGGTACATGCGCAAGTCGCTGCTGCTTCCGGCCCAGACTCTGGGTTACCAGGTCATCGGCCAGGTGCGCAAGGACACAGCGCTCTATCGACCGCCGCCATGCCACAACGGCAAACGCGGGCGGCCCCGTAAATATGGCGATAAGCTGACAGCTGAGCGTGTCGCTGAATTGCCCATGATCAGCCAGAACCTTTTTCTCTACGGGCAATGGCAGACGGTTCATTATCGCAGTTGCGTTGCCCGAGCCCGCTTCCTTGACGGACAACAGGTTCGCGCGGTCTGGTCTCAGATTGAAAACAAAGATGGAACCTTGCGTCAGCCCCGGCTCATCTTGAGCACCGATCTAAGCTTGTCAGCCGCACGCATCCTGCTGGCGTATAACCGCAGGTGGTCCATCGAGGACCTGTTCAATCAGCTTAAGAACCGTTGGGGCTGGAAGCAGACCTGGCAGCAAACACGTCAGGTGCTGCATCGCTGGACACAGATTCTTTCAACCGGCTATGCGCTGCCACAGTTGTTGGCTCAACAGAACAGTGAACAGGTGAAAGACCTCGCCTCTCTCTGCCCTTGGAGAGACAAACAGCCGATCACGGCCGGGCGCGTGCGCCAAGGGTTGCAAAGGATTTTTGGTCATGTCGATATCCGCAGCCACTGGAACCCGAAGTCGGGAAAATTCAGCCCTCAAAACCGGGGCAAAAAACCGGATCGGCCACCTGATCCACACAAAACAGCTTAACTTCGACAATTTTCAGTTATTAATGAACGCTTCCCAGCGCCGAATCAGGCTGGCTTGGGGAGGGGTGTAATTCTAAACTTCAGCAATCCGATAAACATGCTAGAATTTTTCAAGACCTGCCTCCTTGGTTTTGGCTCTGTGTTGGGGTTATTAAATTTCCAACATAACCCACGTTTGCAAGGGGCAGGTCCTTTTTTGTTTCTAACTGTCAGCCATTATGTCTAGGTTGGCAACCGATGATTTCTGATAATAGCTTATACTTTATCAAACAAGGGCAAACGAATCGAAACGGAAAATTCTTCGCCAGCGTTTAGCTGTGCGGTCACCGTGCCGCCGTGCAGATCGGCTATCTGCTGTACCAGCCACAAACCAAGGCCCGCGCCGCTGCTGCCGCTGCTGCCGCTGCCACGCTGAAATTTTTCAAACAGGCTGGCGACTTCATCGGGGCGAACAGTCCGCCCTACATTGCGAATCTGAACGACCCCCCAATCGCCTTCCGTTGTCAGCCCAATCATTATCGGAGACTCCGCTGGTGAATATTTGCAGGCGTTATCCAGCAAATTGAGTAGAGCGGTCTTCAACTCAGAAGGGTAGCCGGAGATCATTTTCTCGCCATCCTCCGGCTGAAAGACAAATGTCCGATCCGGCCAAAGACCTTCTGCATGATCCAAAATACTATCCAGTGAAGAAACCAGTTCCAGCACCTCTGGCTCCTGGTCAAGCTGCAGCTCAGAGAATCTTGCCGCTTGCAAAGAGGTTTCCATGACTTCCTTAAGCCGACCAACCGCCTGTCGCATATTCACCAGCCGCAACTGCTGGGTTTCAGTGGTTTCGTTCCCCACTATGTCCAAAAGGTCGATATTTGTCTGCATAATGGCCAGCGGAGTGCGATATTCGTGCGAAACCATCTGCAAAAAATTCGTCTGATCCCTCAGAACTTTTTCCTTAAGATCTTCGTCACGTTTGCGATCACTAATGTCACGCGTGATACCAATATAGCCGGAGATTTGCCCGTTGCTGTCACGCAATGGGCTGGCATGAAGCTCTGTCCAGAGTGTTCCGCCATCCTTGCGAAACAGCCTCACCTCATAGCGCTGGGCACCGGTTTTTGCGCCCTGCCGTTCCTGCGTGAGACGCTCCCGATGGAAAGCACAAACGCGTTCAACATCGTCTGGCGGCATCGCATCCAAAATTGAGGTTCCAAGCACATTATCCGGGCTAAAACCACGCAAAACTTGGTCGACACCATTGACATAGGTAAAATTCAAATCGGTGTCCAGCTGCCAGACGATATCGGCCGATTCTTCGGTGAGCCGCCGGAACCGCTCTTCACTGGCCCTGAGCTCTTTCATGGCGAACTGTCCGGGCAAAGACGTCAATCCGATCGACAAGGAAATATAGGTGGTAATCACGCTCAATAGAGCGACAACCGTGACCAGGTTGGGATCCAGGAATGATTCCGTATTTGGGATGCCTATCCCAAAAATTGCGAGGACCGCCCGCAGCGAAGAGATAACCGCCAGCAGAAAGGTGGATGCCGTAGCAAACGAATGAATTGCTTCCTTTCCTGCAGGAGAACGCTGAAACAGCAGGTAGGCGCAACGGAACAACAGCAGTGCGGCAACCAGTGAAAAAAGTACGATACGAGCGACCAGGCAGGGCGAGACCAGGGTAAAATAGGTGCTATAGCAGGCACTGAATCCAACCGCGCCCCACTCTAACGCGGCACCATGGCTAATTTTAAAAAAAGCTCTGATCCCCCGCAAAAAAAGAGCATACCCGCCAAGAGTGAAGATAGTGGAAAAAAATACGGAACTGAAAAGAGGGACAAAACCGCGAACGATGTAGCACAAAGAACCGACCGTCGCAAAAATCATCGCTGCGGCCCAATACTTGGGGCCGGCGACAGAGCGGTTACGAAGCCACAAAAAAATCAGATCGATACTGAGGGCAAAGCAGACGATGAACAGTACAAGAAAGAGGGTCCTTATATCGAAAATGGAGGTCATGCCAGAGACCTTAATCCTTGTACTGAGTAGTGTAGATATATATCACAGGGCCTGATAAACGGCCCACCGAGTAAACTAACGGCATCCAGCCTTCATTTCAAGCTCTTGCAGCCATCTGCTCCTGGTCCCCCACGGTATCGACCTTTTTTCAAAAAATCAGCAAATCACTTTTGGCAGAGACATTACCGCCTGATCCGCCGATTCCCCAATATAGCAATTTTTTTAAAAAAAATAGAAGCCCCCTTTAGCGGTTGAGCTGAACGGCTCGAAAGGGGGCTGTCGATATCAGGCTGCAGCATTCTTCTGCGCAGCGATACGTCGATAGACGGTGAGCTGCCAAAACAGGAACTGAAGAAAACCGGGATCGTGCCCGTGATCAGCAAAGGTCCAATCGCCGAGGCTTTGCAGCTGACTCACGATGCGATCTGCGAGGAAGCTGCAGAGTGTGGTTGCAAGGGAGGCAGTAAACGCTCTGCCGGAACGTGCCCGCACGCCTGCCCCGAATAAAGACAATAAGATTTTTCCAGAGATGCAATGGCCATTGGCAGAGGCGGTATCGCTCAGAGAGAGAGAGAGGGGGGGGGGCGATTCAGCCCATTTTTTTGCTGCTCAGTTTTATTCGCCGGGAATTTCCTGTAACGGAAGGCGGATCGTGAATCGACTCCCCTGGCCGAGGGCGCTTTCGACTTCGATTGTGCCTTTATGCTGCTGGACGATGTCGTAGACGATGCTCATTCCCAAACCGGTTCCCTGGCCAATCGGTTTGGTTGTATAAAAAGGTTCAAACAGCCTTTTCTGGGTTTCTTCTGACATGCCGCAGCCATTGTCGCTGATCGAGACACAGAGCTGTTCTTCTTCCTGCCAGGTTTTCAGATGGATCTCTCCCGCCTCCCCGATGGCATGCCCGGCGTTGACCAACAGGTTCAGAAAAGCCTGGCTCAGCTGGTGAGGGAAACAGAGCAGTTTCGGTAATTCGCCGTAATCCTTTTCGACCGTTGCCTTATATTTCAGCTCACTCCAGACGATATTGAGGGCACTTTCGAGACTCTCGTTCAGGTCGCAGTGGGAATGTTCCTGACTGTCGATCCGTGAGAAGGTTTTCAGGTTCTGAACAATTTTGTTGACGCGCTCAACCCCGTCCAGGGATTCATCTATGAGATCGGGAATATCTTCTATGATCTGGGGCAATTTACGGTCCTGAAGAATCGACTGCAAGGCTTCGTTGGATTTTAGATCGGCGTGCTCGGTTATATGTTCTGTGCAGCATTGCAGGGACGTGGTCAGCTTCGCCACAAATTTAGCCAAACTCGACAGGTTGCTTTTGATAAAACCGATCGGATTGTTGATTTCATGGGCAACCCCGGCGGCGAGTTGGCCGATAGAAGCCATTTTTTCCCGTTGCAGAAGTTGCGCCTGTGCGGCTTTCAAGTCGGCATGAGCGCGCTCCAGCTCTTTTTGCGCCCTGATGTCGGCCATCGACACGATCACTCCAGAGAACTTGTTGCTGACATCGAGCATGCGTTTGCACATCACCAGAAAATCCTGCCCCTGCTCCGACTGGCTGAAATGCTTCTCAAATTGGCATTCCTCAGTCTCACCGGCAATAAATTGCTGAATTTCCACGGCCAATGCTTGCGGGATATGTTCGTCTTTTTGCGGTCGGAAATAATGTTCACCTGAATTGAGGGCAGCCTGGAATAGCCTGGCCGCAGGAAGGTTCATGCTGTCGAGTTTTCCAGCAGAATCGATAAACATGCATGGCAGGCTGGAGCTCTCAAACATGGTGAGATATTTGTTTTTTTCATTGGCGAGTTGGCGATTTTTCTGTTGTAGGTTTCTTGTCAGGTCCGATTCGCTGCGTTTTTGCCAATCGGCACTAAAGCTGATCTCGACCCGATCAAACACCCGGTGGATGAACAGTTCGCACCAAGCGGTGTCAAGCTTGGGAAGCGGGTGATGGTGAAGCAGATCGAGGTAGCATTGGCGATAGTATTTCATCAATGCCAGAAACATCGCCAAGGTGATCCCGCGGTCACGATGAAGCTCCGCCTCGACGCGCCCGAATTCGCCGCAGGCGTCAGCAAACCAGTCTTCATCCGGACCGAACTCCGGGATGTCCTGATGGTCTTTTAATGCCTTGATGATGGAGGTAGATAATCCCGATATTGAAGCCCGCCAGGCCTCTTTCAGGGTCGAGGTATAGCGAGTGTAATCATGGCTGGCGGCGTAACCGAGAATGCGTTCCATCAACCAGTCTTCGTTCTCTAGGATGAGTTGGGCGAGGAATTTACGTTCAACGTTTCTTGACATGGGTCATGCCCCGTGGTCTGAGGTTTTTCATCGGTTCTGCCCCGATATTATGAAGATTAACAGACATCTAGGGGATTTCCACTTTTTCTCAACACTGCGATGATGATTGTCTTCCGAGACGGTCTCGCATGAGGCGGGCGGGTTTGGGCCGTTGTTACCCCTGTGTCCCTGTGAAACAGAATTTTCAACTTTGGCAGGATCCATTTGGGGCCTGGCAGGCTGTTGAAAAACAACCTACTCGACAAAACTAACCCCGAGGCACGCGTACTCAATTTTGTCATCGGAGTGACCGCCTGTAGGAGCGAATTTATTCGCGAATTCTGGTCATTGATCCTTTTCATGACGGGAATTCGCGGCTGAAGCCGCTCCGGCAAAAGACATCTTGAAGTGGAGTGACCACTTCGGCGATTTCGCGCCTGGTGTGAATGGCACGATGCTGTGCCATTCACTCGAATTTTTAGCATTGACCGAATACTAGCAGTCTGTCGGACTTTTAGACCGTAAAAAATGTTAAACTCGTCGAAACCAGAAACACCTTGCACAGGTAGATTTTCCATGAGTGATAAATTCCGACAAGTTGACCGCGAAACGCAGTTTTTGTTGCCGCCGTCACTGGACGACTGGCTGCCCGAGGAGCATTTGGCTCGGTTTGTCATAGACATCGTAGAACAGCTCGACCTCAGTGAGAATGAACTACCCCGCAGCAAGCTACGGGGTATCGAAAAGCACTAGCTGCTCTCGATGTAACTGTTGGTACTCCGCCTCGCGGCCCTGATTCCGGACATAGTTGGCAATTGTCTGCTCATTGCCCTTTTGTCCTACAGTGTTGACGAAATAACCTTTCGTCCAAAACTCTCCGCCCCATAGTCGCTTTTTGACTGATGGAACTTGTTTGAAAATCTCACGGGCAGTAAGGCTTTTGATAATTCTAACCACCTGCGCTGGACTATATGTTGGAACTGACTGCACCAAAAAGTGAACATGGTCATTGTCGGTCCCGATTTCGATAAACTGTATTTCGTATCTCTTGGCTATCTCAAGGCAAACGTCCTTGAGACATTCATCGACTTCTTGACTGAAAACGACTCGACGATATTTTGCCGGGCAAACCAAGTGGTACAACACAGAAACATTATGACTTTTCCGAATATACTCACTCATGTCGCCAATATTTCATATTGGCGATAGCGAAGCAAGCTTCGGGGAATTAGACCCTCTCAGAGATTAAATCGGCCTACACCGGGCGCGGCTCCAAGGCGCATCATCCAGAAATGCTGTTGGCTCTGCTGTTTTACGGTTATGCGACAGGCGTCTTTTCCAGTCGTAAACTGGAACAGGCGACCTATGATTCGCTCGCATTTCGTTACATTGCCGCCAACGACCACCCCGATCACGATACCATTGCCAACTTCCGCAAGCGGTTTCTGCCGCTGCTCAATTCTCTTTTTGTCCAAATTCTGCTCATTGCTCATCAGATGGGTTGCCTGAAGCTGGGCAAAGTCAGCTTGGACGGAACCAAGATCAAGGCCAATGCATCAAAAAGCCATGCTCTGAGTTGGAAGTATGCCAACCAGCTCGAAATCCAACTCAAAGCCGAGGTCGAAGAACTGCTGCGGCTGGCCGAAGAGGCGGACAACAGCGAACGACCAGACGGTCTGGATATTCCCAAGGAGCTCAGTCGCCGCGAAAAACGTCTCAACGCCATTACCCGCGCCAAAGAGGAAATCGAACGTCGGGCCGCCGCGCGTCACGACAAAGAACGGGCTGAGTACGAGGAAAAACTCGCCGAACGCAAAGCCAAAGAGCAAAAAAACGGTAAGAAGGCCGGGGGCAAAAAGCCCAAGCCACCCGAGCCCGGTCCCCGAGACAAGGACCAGGTCAATCTCACCGACGAAGAATCACGGATCATGCCTCTCGCCGGCGGCGGTTTCGACCAGTGCTACAACGCCCAGGCCAGTGTCGATCTCGATACCATGCTAATTGTCGGGCAGCATCTCAGCCAGAGCCCCAACGACAAGCAGGAAATCGCTCCCGCCCTTGAAGTGCTGGGGAATCTGCCGAAGCAACTTGGAACGGTGGATCATCTGATCAGTGATGCCGGATACTTCAGTGAAGCCAATGTGCGCAGCTGTCTCAAAGCACAGATCCTTGCGCTTATCAGTATTCATCGTGACAAACACAACCAGAGTCTCAAAGAGCGTTTTTGCGAACCCGCAGCGCTACCTGGAACCGCTGACGCCGTTGAAACCATGAAGCATCGGTTACAGACCCAGACGGGCCGGGCTCTTTACGCGAGGCGCAAAAGCACGGTTGAGCCGGTGTTCGGTCTCATAAAAGCGGTCATGGGTTTTCGCCAATTCCTGCTACGCGGGGTGGAATCCGTGCGCGGCGAATGGAATCTAGTCTGCGTGGCTTGGAATCTTAAGCGACTACATGCCCTGAGAGGGTAATCACCGTTTGGGGCGTGTGTTTTTGTTGTTATAAGGCCGAATCCATGGCCAACCAGCACGGTAAAACGAAAACGATAGTGATTATTTGCCCGTAGGGATAACCTACTGCGGCAGGACAGCTTTAAGTCCGACAGACTGCTAGCGCCATTCTCCACGCTACATCTATGACTAACCTGAAACTAGACTCTCCCTAACCTGTCTCTAGCCGTTTATCACTAAAATCTGCTGCATTGAAATTAAGATATTCGCGTCGTAAGACCCTAATTACAAGTTCTAGCAGGCTGTTGAAAAGCAGCCTGCTAGAACCTATGTGAACGGGCGATCAAAATCAAGAACAGGTTTCAAGTACTTGATTTTGTGAGCAAGACGGAAATCGCATTTTCGGCTTGCGTCGTTGGGAAATCCCCGGACGGGACTTTTTCAACATCCTGCTAGATATCCGTTGGGCAAAAAACATGAAATCGCACCAAGATTAAATTCCCCCAAAAGCAGAACCAAACCATCTTAAAGACGCATCAGCCATACAAAAGGGAGCCCCCCTGGAATGGTACGTCCCATTATTCGATATTTTGCGAGAAGGAGGCCACAATGGCCAGTTACCTTGCCGACATTGACAGAATCATTCACCCTGAGGATGAAATGTTACTCAACGCCATCACTGGATTACAAAACGAAGGCTTAGCGAAAGCCGTCTACTTCCGACAGGGATATGAAATCAATACAACACTTCAATCAATTCTCGACTGGCACTGTTCCACGGGACGAGACAAAACAAACTGCAAGGTTCTGGACTTTGCTTGTGGATTTGGTCGTGCCACCCGCTTTTTGGTCGCCGAGGTCAATCCGGCCAATGTTTGGGCATCTGATATTTACAAGGATGCTGTCAGCTTTCAGAAAAAACAGTTTGGTGTCAATGGCTTTGAATCGTGCCATGCCCCCTCTAAACTCGCGTGTTCGGAAAAATTCGACCTTATCTTTGTGGCGTCCCTTTTTACCCATTTGCCACAGAAAAGATTTGAACAATGGTTGGAACGCCTTTTTAACATGCTCTCCCCAGATGGAATTCTGGCATTCAGTGTTCATGATGAAGCCCTGGCTTCAGGCCAAAAATTGCCTAAAAATGGATTCCTTTTTGTTAAGGCCAGTGAGTCACGGAGTCTGAACCTTGAAGAATACGGGGCAACATATGTGACCGAAGGCTATGTTGCCAAAGCAATCCAGCGCGTGATCAAATCCAGATGGAACTACAAACGTCTGCCACTGGCGCTGTGTGGTTCTCACGACATCTACCTGATATCCCGCAATCCGATGCAAGACTTCTCAACCTTTTCCCACACACAACCACCGGTCGGTTACGTTGACTGGTTTACTCTTTCCAGTGAAGGCATCTTGCGCATTGGCGGTTGGGCTGGAGAACATGATCCCGCGCACTCTATTACGGATATCTCGATCTCTATTAATCAACACATTCTTGCCCACCTCACGCCTGACATGGAGCGAGCAGATGTCGCTAAAGCTTTGAACAAAAATCATTTTACACAATCCGGGTGGGATTATTCGATGCCGGGAATCGATCCAGAAAATCAGGCCGGTGACATTATTGAAGTTATTCTCACCTCCACGACGGGAAAGACATCAATTCTCCATTCCAGTACAATTTCAGCAGCGTCCCGCCCAATCATCGAAACACTGCAACACGACGAAGACATGCAGAAATCAGTTCAACCTGAAACCGAAGCGTATCCCGCAGCTGATGTGATATCCAAAGCGCCCGTAGCACCAAGATGCCGCTTCCTGTCGCGTTTGGTCTCTGCATTCAAAAGCTGCAACCGGTAACATTTTCACAATAAAATAAATCGACATTCCCCTGCTTCTCATTGTCCAATCTCTACGGAGCATGAAGATGAGAGGCAGGGGCAACTTTTATATAAAACCCCCATAAGATCATCCTGACTGCAAAAAAACCTACACGAATTACATATTATTACGTTAGTATTTACTACTATTGTGCGTTAAATGACCTGAAAAATTCAATAAAGGAGATTTCTATGCTCACTCGGGGAAAACTAAGCCTGCTCTTGTTTGTTGTGTTGCTGTCCATCGGCTCAATCGCCTGGGCCAAACCACGCGTTGCAATCATGGATTTCGACAACAGATCCCAAGCCGGAGGGTATAGTGTCGGTCGGGGTGCATCGGACATGTTAAGCACTGAATTGGTGAAGAAGAATACCTTCAGTGTCATGGAACGCGACAGGCTGTCGGCCATTCTCAAAGAGCAGAACCTGGGGGCGTCAGGCAATGTCGATCCGACAACAGCGGCAAAGATTGGCAAGCTCATCGGCGTAGAATATATCGTCACCGGTGCGGTCACAGAATATGGTGAAAGCAAAACCAGCGGCGGTGGCGGCGGTATCAACATCGGGAAAAAAGGCTATCATGCCGCCGTTGACATCCGCATAATCGATTCGACAACCGGTGAAATCGTTTTCGCCGACACAGGTGAACACAGTGTCTCCAAACCGACCGTAAAAGTTTTTGGTTTTGGCGGCGGCGAAAGCTATAACAGCAAAACAGCAACCGAAGTCTTACGTGAAGCGCTGAGTCAACTAAGTGATAAAATGAGCTCAGCCTCGTTCATCAAAGAAAAAGCCAGTCGCAGCGCGGCTGCAGTTGCCTCGAAAACCGTTCTGGTTGCCGATGTTGACGGGAAAATGGTCTCTTTCAACGGCGGCACGGAAACGGGACTACAGGATGGCGATGAGGTTGGCATCTACCGAAAAGGTAAAGTCATCAAAGATCCGGCGACGGGCAAGGTGCTTAAAGTCAAATACAAAAAAGTTGGAACAGTTAAAATCACCGAAGCCCTGTCAGGCTATTCGGAAGGCCGGGTAACCGAGGGTTCAGGTTTTCAGGTTGGTGACGAGATTCGCAAATAAGTTTCCCAAGAGAAGGGCCCCAGCGGTCCTTTTCTTTTGACGCTATTTACCATTAAATTCTGAAGATTGTTCATAAGGAGAAGCACCATGCGCCTGATTCTGCTCTCGATTTTGTTGGCTTTGCTTGCCTCACCGTCGATGACCTGGGCAAACCCTTTTGCCAACGACAAATTTCCTTTTGAGGAAGGTAGCATCACGTACAAAGTTGAAGGGAACACCAGCGGTTCACAAATGCTTTATGTGAAAGACCATGGCAAAACCACTGCTGAGTACACTCAGACGACAACAAAGATGTTTGGTATTGTACAACAGGAAAACACCTTGACTCTGACGACCCCGGACTGGGTATACGACATTGATTTGACCAGCCGATCCGCCACCAAAAGCGTCAATCCTGAGAAATATTATATTGAGGAGTACAACAAGCTCTCATCTGCGGATCAGAAGAAAGTGGACACCAATGCCGAAAAATTCGGCATTTCAACCGTTGAAAGCCTTCAGGGAACCGTTGAAAAAAAGGCGGCGACAATCCTCGGCTACCCCTGTAACATTACCAGTATGATGGGCGTCAAGGTGTACACGGCCAGCCAATTCGGTCTGGTGCTGAAAACAGAGTCCAACATAATGGGCATGAAAAGTCTCACCGAGGCAACACACATCGATAAAGGCTCGATCCCAGACAGCAAATTCGCGATCCCCAGTGGAATTAACATTCTCGAAGATCATGAAGCGGATGCCATGGCCCGCCAGATGGCAGTCAATGTCATCGAAAGCCTGAGAACAGGTCAGCAACCGACGGTTACCGCGCAACCGTCTGAGGGGTATGATGGTGGGCAGGAACAAAATCAGGAGTTCGACATGAACGACCTGCAAAACCAGCTCAACAAACTGATGAATCAACAGCACGCGCAATAACAACAAAAATCAGGAGCCGTAAAGGAATGGCGCTAGTTTAAGGGAAAGGGCAGCAAAAATGGGACTGTCCCGAATGGCGCTAGCTTAAGAGAATTCTCAACAAAGTTAAGGACTTCTGTGCATAGAACAGTCCGAGAGTTTTTCCGGCGCAAACTGTTACAATTTCAGGCTATTGGGGCTGTTCTCATTTGCACCTATGGACAGTTCTGTTTTTACGCAAATCTTGCTTAAACTAGCGCCATTCGGGACTGTCCCCGCACGGGGGCTGTTTCGGTGCAAACCGCCACCGTTCCATGGCCCGTAAACATTTGGGACAACCCCAGGTAGGGCTTTGGACAGTCCCGAGTTTACGACAGAATTGCTTAAACCAGTACTTAAACACACTCAATTTTGCCATCGAAAAGAGCATCTGTAGGAGCGAATTTGTTCGCGAATTGTTCTGGTCATTGATCCTTTTCATGATGGGGATTCGCGGCTGAAGCCGCTCCGACACTATATAATTCGTCGATCGTTCAAAAGCCCCTATTTCAGACAGCGAGACTTAGACTCTGGTAGTGACAACCTGCCAGAGAGCCAAACAGCTCTTTTAAAATTTGCAGCCAACAACTCAGGGCCTTCAAGATCAACCTGAGGTTGTAGCCAATGGCGGCCATTAACGCATTGACTTTGTCGCCCAACAAACCTCGAAGCAGATTCCGCCCAAGACGCCCTTCAGTTTTTTGGTGGCCAATAACAGCTTCTATGGCACTGCGGCGTTTGAGTTCTTTTTTGATTGCTGGTGTGATGTTGCGACGCTGACCGGAAATAAAAACATCGGTGTCAGTCACGCCATGTCCTCGGTAGCCCCGATCAACATAGCAGCGCTTTGGCCTGATTCCGGTAAGCTCCGTAACCTGATCAAGAGCGCCTTTGAGGGTGTGACCATCGTAGGGATTCCCTTCAAGGCCCTGAGTACCGACAATGAACCCTTCTTTGTTGGTGACGCAGACACTGACTTTGTTGCCGAATTCGTATTTCTTATGAGCCTTGCCTTTGCTGATACAGGCAACATGGGGTTCATGCAGGCTGTAGAGCTTGTGACTGTCACGGGGATTTTGACTCAGTAATCGTTTGGCCTGGGTAAGAGCATCTTTGAGTTCTGTAGCAACGATATCTGTTTTGCGCTCTATGTCGCGGACAACGCGTCCAAGATAGGTCTTGAGTGTCTTGATCGACTTTCGCATCCGCTTGAACTGCTTGGCATGAGCGTAACGCCCTGCCTTGAGGGCCGCTTGAGGCCCTTTACGCTGGTAGCTTTGTCGCAGGGATATGCCCTCTTCACCAAATGCTCGCGGCTGCGATTGAGAAGTTTTGAGTCTGTTGGATAGGTGATGGCTTTTGGCTGAACCGTGGTATCGACACTGACCCGTTTTAAGCTACTGGCTTTAACGACACCAACCGAGAGACCAACAGCGAGTGTTTGTTGAAGCAGAGCTTCCATTCCCTTGCTCTTGATGCGCTTACGCCATTTGCTCAGGCCGCTGCGGGCAATGGGTGGACGATGCTGGAAGAAGGTTTCACCGCACAGGTATTGCCAATAGGGATTTTCAGCCCAGCGGTTGACCACATCATCTTCACTCAAGCTGTAAAGGCTTTGCAGAAGCGTCAAACCGACCATCATTCTGGTTGGAATTGCAGGACGGCCTTCACTGGAAAACAGCGAAGAAAACTGTTCATCAAGATGGTCCCAGTCCATTTGGACCGCTAACCGGATCAGGGCGTTGGCTGGATTACAAATTGTCTCCAGCCTGACTTGGAAAAGTTCATCTTGCGGTGGATTTTCTTGTTTCTTTGGTCGCATGGTTTTGCCGGAAAAATAAGGGTAATTGATTGTTTTCTTGCAAATCAATATACCATATTTTTATCAATTCTACTGCAATTACATGCAGTTAACTTGTTTTGAACGATCGACTAAATATGCCCATCGTTATCTGTCTGAGGTGCAGTATCGTTTTAATCGTGTCTTGGTTCAGCGTGAATTGGAGAATTGCCTCGTTTGAGTTAGACTACTCGAACGGAGAAATTCACCATGCGAAAAAAACGTAAAAATTACACGGCTCAAGAGAAAGTTGCCATTCTCAAGCGCCACCTTGTTGATCAAACACCGGTCTCAAACCTGTGTGATGAATATCAGCTTCAGCCCACGGTTTTTTACCGCTGGCAGAAGGAGTTTTTCGAGAACGGTGCCGCCGCTTTTGAAAAAGACAACTCCCGCCAGAAAAAGGCTGAAGAGAAACGCATTGCCCAGCTCGAAGCGAAGCTGCAAACCAAGAACGAGGTTCTCTCGGAATTGCTGGAGGAACACGTTCAGTTAAAAAAGGAACTTGGGGAACTCTGAAAGCGTCTTGGGTCCCCCATGATATTCGTGATGCCGTGGTTGACTTCGTCAAGCGCTGGACCACGCGCACAGGCATCGCAGTGACGCGCATCATCGGCTGGCTGGGCCTAGCTGTCAGTAAATTCTATAATTGGCAGCAGCGCTACGGCAAAGTCAACGAGCACAACGCCCTGATCCCCCGCGATTTCTGGCTGGAAGAGTGGGAGAAGCAGGCGATCATCAAATTCTATCAGCACACGCCTCAGGAGGGCTACCGCCGTCTGACGTTCATGATGCTCGATCAGGATATTGTTGCCGTCAGCCCCAGCAGCGTCTATCGTGTTCTAAGTACCGCCGGACTACTCAGGCGCTGGAACGGCAAACAATCAAAAAAAGGGACCGGTTTTGTCCAGCCGCTCAGGCCCCATGAACATTGGCATATTGATATTTCCTACATCAATATCCGAGGCACCTTTTATTATCTGTGCTGCCTGCTGGACGGCTGTAGCCGCTACATCGTCCACTGGGAGTTGCGCGAGACGATGACTGAGGCAGATGTGGAAATTATTTTGCAGCGGGCCCGGGAAAAGTATCCCGCCGCCACACCGAGGATTATTTCCGACAATGGCCCTCAATTCATCGCCAAGGACTTCAAAGAGTTTATCCGGGTAGCAGGCATGACGCATGTGCGGACATCGCCTTTCTACCCACAAAGCAATGGCAAGTTGGAACGTTTCCACGCTACCATTAAGCAGGAATGCATTCGCCCGAAGGTTCCGCTGTCGCTTGATGAAGCCAGAAAGCAAGTTGCGGACTACATCCGCTATTACAACGACGAACGACTGCACAGTGCGCTGGGCTACGTGGCTCCCAAAATCAAACTCGAAGGCCGGGAAAAACAAATCTTCAAAGAACGAGACAGCAAGCTCGAAGCAGCACGAGAAGCACGAAAGCAAAAACGGCGGCTGGAAAAACTCAGCCCCGCCCAACACCATAGCGTCCCGGCAAGGGAAACTTTTAACCCACTAACTCAACAGAGCTGTTTTTCCAATTCCGACTGAGGCAAAACAATCGTCGCTTTGACTTAGCCAGTATTCTACCGCGGCTGTTGTTTGCGGGATGCCAAACCAGCCCTCGATCTGAGCGCTGGCTCAGACTGGCTGACGATTAGCGCTAATCAGGAATGATTATGACAGAAGTAACAGGGGCGACCAGGGCCACTCCAGACAGTTTTAATTTTCAAAGAGATGGCTTTGATGGCTCAATGGAATCAGGAGTCTGCGCCCTTGCGTTTTGGCGCAGGAGTGGTGGTCGTTGTGGACTTGGGCGAACGCCCTGTTTGGTTCGTTCTTTCGTCCAATTCTGGCCCTTTTTACCGCTGTCTACGTTCTGCATTCTCGGCTTGGCTTAGGCCAGGCCTGCGGCGGCACGCCTTGACAACAGAAAAAATGACTCAGAATTCATACAAACAACGAACCAAACAGTCCACTAGTTGATAAACCGCCGCGAAAGTTTACTTATCGCTCGCCCTGTGGTTATAAAAAAATATCGAAAGCCGTATCCACCACCAGACCGATCAAAGCAGTCCGAAATTCGTCCAATTTTACCAAAGCAAGCCCCGCCTCTTTTAACGCATGCAGCTCTGCAACGTCCTTGCGGCCCTTGACAAGCCAGGCAAAATCATCCTGCGACAAATCCCCCTGAGCGAGAAGTTTCGTCCAACGCTGCAGGTCGTCCGCTGCCGTATCCAAAAAAGCCTTGGCATCGTTCAGCGCCTCATCTTTCAGCCCCGTCAGTGTCTGCTTTGCCAGTTCTTTGACGGCGTCTTCAACCGCCTGAGTAAAATCTTCAAAATTCGCCATGCCCGCCTCCTCTACTCGCCACTTTCCGGTTTGATCTTGCCGCTTTCCAGACCGATGATCTGATCAAAGCCGAGCGAAATGTTGTTCTTCACCTCTGTGATGAAAATTTTTGACAGCGTTTTCTTGTCTTTCCAGCGCGCTAAAAAACCACCCAACAGATTACGATTTGGGTCTTTCATGATGTCCCACTGCTTTGTCACGATCTCATTTTTAGGCCGTCCCTTGGCGTATTCATACGCCTTTTCCACCTGTATTTTCAGCGCTTCGACGCTGCTCTCATTTTGGCTGTAAGGCTCAGTTGCCTTGTCCATCACAACCAGCGCATCCACTTTGATGGAGGTGGCGTTTTGGTAGGCAATCTTGTCATATCTGTCGATCAGCGATGCACACCCGCCAGCAGAGATCGCCCACACAATCAGCCATAGAACTGTCAATTTCCGGTTGATAACAAACGTCATCGTCTTCCCCTTTCCAGGTTGGCACCCCCACCACCAAGAGGCGGCTTAACAACAAGAAAAACGTTATTTAAACACGCCCTAATGAACAAGGATTTTCTTGAATCCCCTTGCCCCGAGATAAAACAACAGAGCAACCCTTTCTGTGGTTCAACGCCATTGCTATAAGGAAAAGCGGATCGCCACACGCACACCACACGACTGGAGGAGCACACCACACGCCGATGGAGTCTCCCTCGCTATAGCCGCCGTTACCATCATCGTATCGACGGCTTATGGCGCGACCTGCAAAGGACTTTTGCCGAAAAGCCTTGTCGGCCTTTTTTACCTGTGGGGTTGGTGCTCATACTGATTTCAAGAGCCTTGTCTTCAACGAAGACTTCTTGGAAGACAAATAAGGACGCAAGAGTATAAACAATGAACAAAAAGAGACAAAGCCAACGGCACGAGCTACGGATCAGCGGATAACTTTCTAGGACACGCGGCCGGAAACAACCGCGACGAAATCTTGCAGCTTTGTGGTGATCGATTGCTGATCTCGCGCAAAAAGTTGCGTCCCGTGAGCATCGCCAGGGTAAAAAAGCATCTCTTTCGGTTCTTCAAACAGTTGGAACATTTCGCGGGTATCGCTCGCGCCATCATCGTGTTCCGAATTGATCAATAGCTTGGGAATTTTAATCCGGCCCAATTCTTCCTTGCTGTAAAAAACCTTTCCCTCATATTCAATAGGAGCGGAAAGCGCCACGACACCGACAAGCCGCGGATCAACCGGCGAATGTGCAGCCACCTTAATAGAGGCGACACCACCTCGGCTGGCTCCAACAAGAATGACGTTCTTTGCCCCGGCAGCACAAACAAACGAAATCGCTTGTTGCAGAATCGGCGACTGATCATCCTGCTGTTGCGGATAATCATAGGTGAGAATCATCGCAGTGTCCGCAACAAGACCTTCAACGACGCCATCCCACTCCGTTTGATCATTGGTGTCCATGTTGGAAAGGATAATGGCCGTCTCGCTGTAACCATACAGAAAGCCTTGCGTCGAATAGCGCTCTGAAGAAAGAGATTTAACCGGGATGCGGACAGATTGTCTGTTGACCGATTTCATAGGCGCCCTTCCTTTTGATGCTTGTGAAATCAATCGATCCAGAAGAGTTAAAGAACTGATTGTTTCCCAATGATTAGGAATGGGCAACTAAATATATTGCTCATTATCTGTGCTGACAGCGCTATAACGTGAACGTCCGCGACCACACTTCAGACGACCTTTGAGCAGCCAGTCAAAAGGATGTCGGCTTTCGGGGCGAAACCCGGCGGTTTTGACTTTCAAAGCTAAGCCAAACGTAGATCTGTCGCCCACTTCCCCCCTGAACCGGGGAACGTCATACTCCTTTACTCCTGATCACGATGCTGATTTCGCAGATGTAATGAAAGTGATCAGTTCCGCAATAATAACGCCACAGATTAAACCGGTAAAATTAGCGAACAGGTCCAACCATTCTCCATAGCGATTTACAAAGGGTTGAACAAGCTCAATGACTCCGCTATAGGCAAGAAAGAAGAAACCATAGCCAATCCAGTGAGCCGGTTTGCGAAGCGCAATTGGTAGCATTAAAAGAGCATAGGCAACCAAATGATGCGTTTTATCTGTGCCGGGTACAGGTGGTAATGCGCCTAACGGCCAAAGAGAAAGAAACGTAATCACAGACAAAATCAGCAGCGTTAAGCCAAACCAATGCTTTCGAATCATATTTACGAATTTAGACATTCAATTTCACTTTTCAAATCCAACATTGTTGAGACGTGGAAAATATTACACGTCAGGAACGGGCCGCTCGCTCTGGTCTTTACAACGTTTTTTACACCCTCGTAGATTTTGTTTTTCGATTCAAAACAGACATATTTTACGTTCTGTTGATTATGCAGTTGCGCTATCTTTAATTTTAAAATTATTCTTTTCTTTTAGCTCTTTATAAAGCTGATTAAATTCCCTTTTGTAATTTGGTCCGATGCCAGCTAGCGCGATGATGAGCCCATCACACACAAAACGACCATTGATTTTCATAATACCGGTCTCAATTGCTATCGCGGGTTTTCCAACAATATCTCTGATTCGATCAGTTAAACCAAGGACTCCATACCCTATGGAACCGTCATCTTTTAGCATGACTGAATAGCTCTTGGTGTCTTTTAAGTAGACCCACCGTCCAAATTCAATCCCTTGTATTGCAGAACAAATTTCCGCTGGAACTTCAATTTCTTGATTGTTTTTTATAAAACTCTTAAAAAGGCTCGGATTTGATGAAAATCTGCTTCTTGCTATTACCATTCTTTCAACAACCGTTATTTCAGGATCGTCTTTTTCATAGAGAAGGAAAAGATCGAGGAGAAAGGCTTGATACACTGAAATAAATTTATTTGCGGTTGTTTTGTCAATTTTCATTTTTGTTCACTATACCTAAAGTCTTTATCACACTGACGTCCAGCAAATTCACTCGAAATCTGCCTGGGGGCAACACGGCTAACCACGGCAAAATTTTATAAGGTTCCCAGCGGATTTCCAACAGTTATCAGAAAATATTTTGCGTTAGGGAAGGCCATTATCACCAAATTTTCGCAGGATTCAACCGTTCACGTGGCCAGGGACGCGCATGACGTAGGCTTCCGCGCTGCTGAACGGGAGGGCTGAGATACAAAATAACAGAGTGAAGAAGGGTGGGCACCGTCCCACCCGTTAGATCGGTGCCACGAAAGAAATAGAACGCGGCACAAGATCGTTATCAACGTTTTACGCCAAAGATGATGAGTTGCACGATTCGCCGAGCTGACAGACGGTTGAAAACCGTCTGTGAAGCCCATGGACGGGCGACCACCATCTTTGATGGTGTAAGCAAGACGGAAATCGCATTTTCGGCTGGCGTTATTGGGAAACACAGGACGTGTTTATCCAATATTCTCTTAATCAGGCGAGCCGGATCTGCAAAGCATCACGGAAACAGACGCATTGTCGGTGGATCCAGGTTCAGGAGGTATTCAAGCTGGTTTTTGCATCTTTTGAGCGGCTCGTCAAAAGGATGTCGCCTGCCGGGGCGATTCCCGGCGGTTTTGATTGTGACTGTCTGCACAAAATATTGCAATTCAAGACCTGATCCTGCGCTCCTCGCAACGAGAGTAATCTAAGCCAGATAAAATTAATATAGAAACGAAAAAGTGGCAATATAACTCCATATATTGTGCAAAAACCAAAATAAAATGGTACTATAGTTCCAATTTTAGATCTTGGAGCTAATAAATGGCAAAGCAATTTATCCATATCGAGATGTTCCGAAACAACAAATGGACAAAAGTGGCAACCGTTGAATTTGCCCCAGACTGGGAACGTAATGGTTACCGTGGCGCAACGACCTTGGCTTACGATATCGACTATGCGGTGCCACTTTATGAAAACGATACAGAACTTGATCGGGTCGGCTGTCGCTATCCTGTCAATTTCGACAACAACACCGCCCCCCATTGGCCCGCCTTTCTTTTGGACATGGTTCCCACCGGCCCGGCCAGAACATACTGGCTGAATCAACTGGCACTCAGCGATGACAGCCCGTCCTCCTGGCTCCCTTTGCTGAAATGGGGAGCCGGATCTCCACCGGGTAACCTACGCGTGGCCGACACGGAACAAAATGAACCGCGCAGCGACCATCCCGGTTTCAGTCGTGACGAAATCATCGAAAAAAATGCCGACTTCATTGAATACGCCGAGTCCTGTGGCGCCATTGTCTCCGGAGCCTCCGACGTGCAGGGCCAGGCACCGAAATTTCTCCTCGTACAGGACCGCCAGGGACGCTGGCATGCGGAAAATGCGTTACCCGATGATGAAATTGCCAGCCACTGGATCGTCAAATTTCCGCGCGGCAAGGCAGAAGAGGATCGCACCATCCTGCGCAATGAAGGCCCTTATTACCAAGTCGCCAAAAGCTTTGGGATCGCGACCACGGCAGGGTTGACCTACGAAAATGGCAGCCTGTTTATCCCCCGCTTTGACCGTCGGATCAGCGGCGATAACGTGGTGCGCTACGGTTTGGAAAGCCTGTGCTCCGTGGCAAACATCTGTGAATTCGGTACCCGACTGTCCCACAATGACGCTTGCCGCATGATCAGCATCTATTCAAGTGCACCGCAGGCCGATATTGAAGAATACGTAAAACGCGACGTCCTCAATACCGCCCTGCGCAACACGGACAATCACAGCCGCAATAGCGCCTTTCTCAAAACCCCGGAGCACGGAACGCGGCTATCGCCACTGTTTGACTTTGCCCCCATGTTTCTTGACCCGCAAGGCATTGCCCGCTCCTCGCGCTGGCAAGACGCCGCCGAACCGGAAATCGGCATCCCCGATTGGAATCAGGTGACCAGCTGGCTTAGTCATCAACTCGGATTAGATGCACAGCCGTTGAAAGCTCTGTTTCAATCACTTGCCCCAAAAGTAGACGCCCTGCTGGACACCATGAATCAATGCCATGTAGAGAGCTCGGTCATCGACAGATTGATTCCAAGGATACAGGTCATCGCCAAGCGTCTGTACGAAGTAAAATAAGGACAAATACCATGAAAAAACCCTCTGAAGATGAAGTTCGCCGGCTCAAAGCCGAACTCTATGACGGCATTGAAAGCGGTAAGATTGATATCGCCGAAGCCACCAAAAGCATGCGCAACATCCTTGGCATGTCGGGTCGGGAATACGCCGAAAGAATTGCCAAAGTCAGTTTTAAGACGTTGCAGGCCATTGAAAAACGCCGAGGCAATCCGACTCTGAAAACCCTTGAAGCACTGGGGAAACCCTTTGGGTTAAAAGTCGGCTTTGTTCATGCAAAGAAAAATGAATAGCCATCAGCGGGAAGCGAACCAGAGGGCCATCACTTGCCAACAACCATCACTGCTGAACGGCAGAGCTCTGTTGCGAAACAACACACTACAGTAGGGCGGGCACCGCCCCGCCCGTTTGATCGGTGCCACACCAAAAATAGAGAGAGCAAGAGATTGTTATCAACGCTTTACGCCAGCGGTGATGGTAAGCATGATTTGCCGAGCTAAAGGGAGGCAAGCCGAATCTGTAACGCATATCGGAAACAGACTCATTGTAGGTTGATCTAGGCTCAGGAGAA
Organism: uncultured Desulfuromonas sp.; assembly: GCF_963678835.1. Classification (NCBI taxonomy): domain Bacteria; kingdom Pseudomonadati; phylum Thermodesulfobacteriota; class Desulfuromonadia; order Desulfuromonadales; family Desulfuromonadaceae; genus Desulfuromonas; species uncultured Desulfuromonas sp. Next base: position 195,695 of record NZ_OY787470.1, on the reverse strand, counting down.
GTTCAGCCGGTTTTTGCATACTTTTGAGCGGCCAGTCAAAAGGATGTCGCCTGCCGGGGCGATTCCCGGCGGTTTTGACCTCTTCTTTGCCTTTTATGTCAAGTAGGCAAGAGTTGGTTCGTCAACTCTTAAGGCTAGAAATAACAAAGTTAAGCCAATGATTGAACTTAATAACATTTGAGATGCAAGCTTCCATTGTTTTTTTGTACACTTCAATATTGCGTTTCCTGGGTGGTACAGAAAAATAATTATAAACTCTAGCGTCAGTAACGACATTTCTATTGGTATCAATGGGCTATTTGTATAACTTTGACCACCAAACTGGACGCGATGCATTGTGGAAAAAATAAGTAATAAGCTTCCGATAATTGTTGCCATCCAAGTACCAACGAACTTTTGAAATTTAGGGAAATATATTCTTATCATTCTCTTGTGGCTAACGTCTGAACTCACTGAGTTTTTGGAAAAAAACCAGTGCAATGATTTGTTAAAAGGTTTTATTTGTTTTTTTGCCTATATAGAAAACATAGCCATAATATTCTTTGTACTTATAGTATAACTCGGTTTCGTGCCGCTGATTTTCTATAAATTCTGCAGCAGATTGATTACCTGCGTTTTTCTCTAGAAAAACTTTCTGTGCATTTACTTGTGGTTGATAGAAATGTTCTGTCCCACTGCTGTCTCATAGTTTCAAATAAGGGCTAACTGATTGTTGTCTATAGTGTTTTTTAGCTCTGGCGGCTTGAACAACCCCATAAAATCGCGTCTCTCAAACAAATTTAGCTGTAATAACCGCAATATCTGCTGCATGGAATGCCGAAGTTTTGACTGAAACTTCAGAAATGCCAGCACCAGATAGGCGCATAAGGCAATCCACAGCTGGGTCATCACCGCATTGTAAGAGGTGCCCAGAAAGCTCTTAACGCGCAGATTCTGCTTGATCCATTTGAAGAACAGGTCAATCTGCCAGCGTTCTTTGTATAACTGGGCGACCGTTGCCGCCGGGAGGTCCAGTTCATTGGTCAGAAACTCATAGGTAATGTCGGTCTCCTCGTCCAGGTAACGAACCTTGCGATAGGTGCCATCAACTCCTTTGAGCTTGATCTGCTGGTCACGCAACACGCCAGGGCTTTTGCGGCCCCTGCGCAGTGGGCCGGGAGTCGTCACCGCATTAGTTTTCAGGCGCGTGACAAAGAAGACACCGTCTTCGGTCAATTCCTGATACCAGGAATAATCGGTATAACCCCGGTCGAACACAATGTAAGAGCCTTTGGGCCATTTGAGTTCTCGGGCGATGTTGATTTCATGTTCCTTGCCTGCTGTCATATTGACGAAAGCGGGTAGGTAACCGTCGGCATCCAAGCCGATATGCAGCTTCGCCGCGCCTTTACTTTTACGGTACTGAGCCCAAGGGAACAACGACAGCGTGAGATCCACCAGCGAGGCATCGAGCAAGTAAATCTTGCCCTTGAGCCTGAACGCCTTGTTTCTCGGGGCCATCGACTGACAACGGTTCAGCAGCCGAAGAAACAGCGCTTCGTACATTTTGTGAGGCTGCTGCTCATTGGCTCGACTCAGAGTTGCCCGACTCACTGGTTTAACACCAAGATGGTAGAGCTTGCTGGCTTGAGCCGACATGTTTTCAACAATATCCCGTAGGCTGTCACGCCCGCTCAGTTGCGCAGTCAGAAGAGCAACGAACTGTGACCAGCGGGAAAACGAGCGGAATTTCTGTCCGGCATGATGTTTGTTGGCCAGGGCCTGAAATTCATGTCTCGGGAAAATTCGTACTATTTGCGAAAGAACAGTGCTACAATGCGCCATGGCTTAGAACCTCCTGTTTTTAATGGTGTTTTGGCGAACCCATTGTAACACAGGAACGTTCTAAGCCTTTTTATTTATTGATCAAACTGTGAGACAGCAGTGGTTCTGTCCAACAGTTTTCTGGTAAAATAAACGTGGCAATCGGAATATAACCGGATTTTTGCATTTGCTTCACTTTGTTGGAAATTGTGTTTATTTCTGAATAAGCATCCATCCAAAACTCATTGATCTCAACAGGACGTTCTTCTGTAAACCACGACACTTCTGAGACAGCAATGTAGCCGCCTGTTTTAAGGAACTTGCGCCATTCTTTTAGTCCTCGTTCAAATCCAATATTATAAATGGCTCCTTCTGACCATATCAGGTCCAGTTCTTTTTCGTGGAAAGGAAGAGCATCCATTGAGCCAGTAATACCTTTCACTTTATCTTGTAGATTCAGTTTCTCAACATTTGTATTGAACAGATCGATAAAAATAGGAAAAAGGTCGAGCCCTGTTATTTTCCCTTGCGTATTCTGAGCTAATACCATTGTCTGTCCACCTGATCCACAACCGATGTCAGCAATAAGTGATTTTTCGTTTAGATTATCGATAAAACTTAAAGCTTTAAGTGTTATTTCTGGACTACCTGGGCCCTGTCGTTCCAAGGTTGAATAGTATTGACATATTAATTCTAGATCAAATTCATGAATCGATTTAATTTCATCGTTCATAATTATTCCTTTTGTCTTTTAGCGCTCCGCTAAACGGCGAGCGTTAGCGCGTCCAGTGGAGGCCGCGCCTTTTGCGGCCGGAACGATGTTTGAACGATTTGTTAACACTTGGTTATGAACCATATTCTAGGTGATTACCCAACAATATTATCATTACCGTAACCAATCACCGTGTAAAATGCCACCTGAATCAAAATATCCGTTATGCGACAAGCAGTTGTCGCTCATTTGAAACTATGAGACAGCAGTGTTTGGGAATCTTTAAAAATGTTGAAATTCAAGATCTGCCCCCATGGACTGCCTGCACAGCAACCCCTTCAAATCGATGGTCGGATCATTCTGCAATTGGTACAACGCCCAGGCACTGCCTTTCCCACTGCTTCAGGACATCACTTTCTTTCATTTCGTTATCACTTACTGAAGTTTAGAGTTACACCCCTCCCCAAGCCAGCCTGATTCGGCGCTGGGAAGCGTTCATTAATAACTGAAAATTGTCGAAGTTAAGCTGTTTTGTGTGGATCAGGTGGCCGATCCGGTTTTTTGCCCCGGTTTTGAGGGCTGAATTTTCCCGACTTCGGGTTCCAATGGCTGCGGATATCGACATGACCAAAAATCCTTTGCAACCCTTGGCGCACACGCCCGGCCGTGATCGGCTGTTTGTCTCTCCAAGGGCAGAGAGAGGCGAGGTCTTCCACCTGTTCACTGTTCTGTTGAGCCAACAACTGTGGCAGCGCATAGCTGGTTGAAAGAATCTGTGTCCAGCGATGCAGCACCTGACGTGTTTGCTGCCAGGTCTGCTTCCAGCCCCAACGGTTCTTAAGCTGATTGAACAGGTCTTCGATGGACCACCTGCGGTTATACGCCAGCAGGATGCGTGCGGCTGACAAGCTTAGATCGGTGCTCAAGATGAGCCGGGGCTGACGCAAGGTTCCATCTTTGTTTTCAATCTGAGACCAGACCGCGCGAACCTGTTGTCCGTCAAGGAAGCGGGCTCGGGCAACGCAACTGCGATAATGAACCGTCTGCCATTGCCCGTAGAGAAAAAGGTTCTGGCTGATCATGGGCAATTCAGCGACACGCTCAGCTGTCAGCTTATCGCCATATTTACGGGGCCGCCCGCGTTTGCCGTTGTGGCATGGCGGCGGTCGATAGAGCGCTGTGTCCTTGCGCACCTGGCCGATGACCTGGTAACCCAGAGTCTGGGCTGGAAGCAGCAGCGACTTGCGCATGTACCAGGAATCGACCAGCAGCGTCACAAGGCGTCCATGGAACAGAGGCCGAGTCACCCGGAGCAAAGTCTTGGCCGCGACCAGTTTGCCGCTGTTGCCTGTGCTTCTGGATAAACGGGAAAGAATCGGCAAGGCCAGAGAACGCCACCCCTGTGGCAACACCAGAGCCATGGTCACCCAGTTCTGTCCCCGGACATAAACGGGTCGGTTGACCTTGCAACCATGCTGATGGTGGATGCGTGATTCTGGAGCCTTGCGCGAACAGCGGAAAACCACCGTATCGTCTATGGCGACATAGCAGCGCGAACCTTCTGTTCGTTGCAAAGCGAGTCGAGCCGTTTGTAATCCAAGCGCAACCCAGGACCAGCGGCCCTTCTGCAACCATTTGAAATAACTCGTCCAATGACGCTTAGGTCTGATCGCCAACCAGGCTTCGGTGACAAAACCATTCTGGGTCAGCATCGCGCCGAACAGCAGTTCCAGAAAAGTCGGAACCGAACGTTTGGTCAGCGCCTGGACCAGAAATGTGATAGCGTCGTACAGGGACTGGGGGATATTGCCGTATCCCTTGGTATCCATAGCGGCCTCCGGAAGAAAGGGGGAACTTTCTTCTAGAGGCCGCGCCTTCAAAGCTTTCCAATATGACAATCGGCTTTGAAGGCGCGGCCACACACAGTGGCCGTGGTGTCAACGCCTTTTTTTCAACTTCGACAAATTTTCAAAGATCACGAAACTCTAAACTTCAGATTTCTTGTAAAGCAGATATAATATCGTTTACATCAAGGGGATCTAATTCTAGAGGTGTCGTAGTTGTCTTTTCTTCTTGGACTTTTTCTGCTTCAGCACCACCTTCAGCCGTAGCGCCAAAAAATCCCGCTTTGATTTTCGCTAAGATTTTTTGTTTTCCCGAAGTCGCCATGGCTTTTGAAACAGTCAGCTCATATCCAGCCTGCTTAAGAATTGCTTCGTGCAAATGATCCAACCCCCATTTATTAGAGCAGTGAACAACAATATAATCTTGTTCGTTTAAGCAGTGCTTTCTTAAAGAGGTCTTACCTTGTTTAGAGCTTCCATAAATGACAAGATGCTGACGTCTCGACAGGTTATCGATAAGTACCGAATCTGCAGAATTGCGGGCCACATAATTAAGGGGAAGATCACGGTTTATTCCAAATACATCGTCAGCTAGATATTCTTGTTTAACCAAAATCATTCTCCTTATAGAATACTATAACAACCTTAAGCATATAAGCGTGGCAAGTTGCAACTATCGTCCTGCTACATTTTCAAATTAATCATTTCATTCAAACACAAAACAAATCAACCAAAACAAGCTACATAAACAACCCCAAACAATCAAGATTTTAATTGAAAAGCTCAAACGCCGACCAACCCTAAAAAGGCTGATCGGCGCGTGATAACAAATTGAAGGTTCAGAAATTACTTAGTCTTTTCCCAATCCGCCAAAAACTTCTCAATCCCAATATCCGTCAAAGGATGCTTGGCCAACTGCTTAATCACCGAGAACGGAATCGTACAAATATCAGCACCAATCAACGCAGCATTCAGCACATGCATCGGAGTACGAATAGACGCCACAATGATCTTGGTAGTGTAACCAAAGTTGTCAAAGATGGTGCGAATCTGATCAACACCGTCCATCCCTTCCTGACTAATATCATCCAGACGCCCAACAAACGGCGACACATAAGTGGCCCCGGCTTTGGCGGCCAGCAACGCCTGCAGCGGTGAGAAGATCAACGTCACGTTGGTCTTGATCCCTTCGCCACTGAAAATACGCGTGGCTTTGAGACCTTCCTCCGTCATCGGCACTTTGATGACAATGTTGGGATGAATCTTGGCCAGCTCGCGCCCTTCAGACACCATACCCTCAGCATCCAGCGCAATCACCTCGGCGGAGATGGGGCCATCAACAATGCCGGTGATCTCGGTGATCACCTCTTTAAAATCACGACCGCTTTTGGCGATCAGCGACGGGTTGGTGGTGACACCATCAACCAGACCCAGTTCACTGGCCTGCTTGATTTCGTCGGTAATCGCGGTATCGATAAAAAATTCCATGTTGCCTCCTTGTGGCGTCGATCCAGAATCGACAATGTAGGATTTCGGTTTATTTCTTTTTCCGGCTTATTTCTTTTTCTTATAGGCGTTAAGACACTCTTTGCTGCAAAAATGAAGGGTTTGTCCGCCCATGCGTTTTTCAATCATGTCGGTTTCCGGCACATAGGTGTCACATTGCGAACAGGGCATCATACGATCCGGGTCGGCCTGTTTATTTGCAGGCGGCGACGCACCGCCACCCAAACTGCGCAACAGGGCAGTGAAGATCGTGTAGCCAAGAAAAGCCAGAATACCTAATAAAACGAGCCGTACAATCATTACCATTGCTCCTCAATGCAGTCTACCCCTTGATCATCGGGAAGCTGCTTTAACAGAAAAATCATGCTCTGGTGACGTTGGGGATGAATCAACTCCGGTGCCAGACGGCACATGGGTTCAAGAACAAAACGACGCAAATGCAGATGCGGATGGGGCACCTGCAAACGCGGCTGATCAAGGCAGTGATCACCGTAGAGCAGCACATCGAGATCAAGCGTGCGCGGCCCCCAATGGATATCACGCGTGCGCCCGGCCTGCTGCTCAATGGCCTGACAGCGGTCCAGCAAGGCCAGCGGTGACAGAATGGTTGCCACTTCAACCACGGCATTGAAATAACGCGGCTGATCGGCCGGGCCACCGACTGGATCGGTACAGTACAACGGCGAACTGGCAGTCACCGTGATACCATCTCCGTCGAGCTGCCGGCGAGCCTCCCGCAACGTCTGACGACAATCGCCAAGGTTGGCCCCCAATCCAATGTAGGCGGTCACCGCCTGTGCGTGTGTCATGCTTCTATTTCCTACACTTCCGAATTACTACTTTATGGTGGCATGTGCTGCCGCCACAAGGCATAATCGGCCGCGTGCCCTACTTGGGCAGATAGAGCTCTATCTGTAGGAGCGAATTTATTCGCGAGATTTTACGATGTTGTTCCTAAAACGTCAGACTTCGCGGCTGAAGCCGCTCCTACAATTCACTCTCTCAAAGACAGTGTTGCCCTACTCGTCTTTCAATGAAAGATATCATCATGAGCCTAATCCTCACCCTGGCCATCGACGACCTCGACCGCAGCGAATCTTTCTACCGCGATGTCCTCGACTTGCCAGTGCAACGTTTTCGCCCCGATGACGCGGCCCACGAACTGCTGATGCTACCGCAGGGCGATACGACCGTGCTGCTGCGTGAAGCACACGTGCTCGAAGCACGCCACCCGGCGGCGTTTCAGCATCTGGATCGTCAAAATCGCGGCGTCGGCCTGTCGCTGGACTTTCAGGTCACGGACCTGAACCTGATCCGCAACAACCTGCACCGCCGCGAACACACCTGTCTGTATGAATCAGAGGATCAGGAGCACGGCATCCATGAACTCTGGCTGTACGACCCCGACCACTACCTGCTTATTCTGACTCAGGTGACGCAGCCGGGGTAGATCCGCTCGGCTTGCGCCTTCTGCGCCGAGGCCTACGCTTACGCGGCTGTTTTTTCGGTTCCGGCTCTTCACCGTCCAGCGCCTGCTGCCAGAGTTTCAACAGCTCTCGATCCCCTTCGCAGGCTTCCACCCACAAACGAAACAGTTCAAACGCTTCCGGCGTACTCGGATGGCGCAAAAAGCGCTGTTCGCCACGCCGCCCGCGGCCACGATAAAAGCGGTAAAAACCAATCAACAATTCGCGCGCCTGATGCTTGATGCCGTTGGCAATGCTGAAAAAACGACAATGCGGTGCCAGCACCAGATTGGCCAGCTTGTGCACATCACCAATAGTCATATCTGGATTACTCTGACGGAGAAACGGTCCGACATACATGGCGGCCAAGGCAAAGTATTCGCGAATACGCACACCGCTGGCCGTGCGCATATCGAGTTCGCGCAGCAGGTCAAAATGGGCGCGCTCGGCAACAAAGTTAGGAACCAGATAGGATAACAGGCCGTAACGGTCGGCCTTTTGCAACACTTGTCCAGCCACTTTATGGCGAAACAACTCCATAATCTCTTCGCGAATGCGCGCCGGTGACGCGGTCAGCAGCAGCTCGCCGCAGCGATCCATGGCCGGAATAATGCTTTGCTCCAACTCAAAATCAAGGCGGGCGGAGAATTCCAAAGCACGTAGCATACGCACCGGATCTTCGTGAAAACGGTCGTCGGGATCACCAATGACACGAATGATACCATCGTGCAGATCCTGCAGACCGCCGACATAATCGACAATGGAGTAATTTTCAATATCGTAAAACAGGGCGTTGATGGTGAAATCGCGCCGAAAGGCGTCTTCTTGCGGGGTACCGAACACATTTTCAGCAAAATGGTTGGGCGCCCCCTCTTCAGCATCGGGAATTTCTTCCGGGTCGGGTTTGCGCCGAAATGTGGCGACCTCGATCAGGCAGTGACGCCCGAACATGATATGGGCCAGGCGAAAACGACGGCCAATGAGGCGACAGTTACGAAACAGCTTGCGCACTTGTTCCGGAGTGGCATCGGTGCCGACATCAAAATCTTTGGGCTTGCGCCCGAGCAGCAGGTCGCGGACGCTGCCGCCGACCAGATAGGCGGTGTGGCCGTGTTGACGCAAACGGTAGAGGACTTTGAGGCTGTTCTCGTCCATCATTGAACGGGAAACACAGTGATGATCGCGGGAAATAATAACGGGTTCAACGGGCATGGAGTCTGTAAACTTTCATCTGGCAGCCAGTCGCACCTGCCAGGAATCTACTGCGAATTGTGACGATCCGGCACGTCTGATCGGCTACCGGGATCAAAAATCATGGCGGCTAAAACAGCCCACCACTGCTCAACATACACCAAAAATGCTTAAATGGGGCAACTTATCAAATCATGGGCCGGAAGAAAAGGGGCAAAGTAGCTGCCTTTGTTGTGTTTTTTTCACTTTCGGACTATAGTGAAGCTCGTAGCACCAGCGAGTTCGACAGTCACCACCGGTATCGCCTGCGACAAACGGCTTCTCTCTTTTATCGTCTCCCGGAATCGTCTATGACAACCACCACAAAACCGACCATCAACCTCATCGTCTTGCTCGGCGCAACCGCCACCGGCAAAACCCGGCTGGCCGTCGAAGCGGCGCGGCTGTTGAACGCCGAAATCATCTCGGCGGATTCACGGCAGGTCTATCGGGGCATGGACATCGGCACCGGCAAGGACCTGGCGGAGTATGAGGAGATACCGTATCACTTGATCGACATCGTTGATCCGGGCTACGAGTTCAATGTGTTTGAATTTCAGCAACGCTTTTGCCGCGCCTTTGAAGAGATTGAACAACGCGATCATCTGTCGCTGTTGTGCGGCGGCACCGGTCTCTATCTCGATGCGGTGCTCGGCGATTATCGTCTGGCTCAGGTGCCGCACAATACGGCCCTGCGCGCAGAGCTGAAAGCACTTGATGACGCACAGTTACGTGAGCGACTGATGCAACTGTCGCCTCAGCAGCACAACGAAACCGATCTGGTTGATCGCGAACGCACCGTGCGCGCCATTGAGATTGCCAGTGCCCCACCAGCCAAGCCGCATCCGGTGTTGCAACGTCTGCAGCCGCTGGTGTTTGGCCTGCACTGGGAACGTAGCGTTATCCGCAAACGGATCACCGCGCGCCTCAAACAACGGCTGGACGAAGGGATGATTGATGAGGTCGTCCAGCTGCATGACCGGGGTACGCCTTGGGAAACCCTGGAATTTTATGGTCTGGAGTACCGCTTTATCGCCGAGCACCTGCAGGGTAAACTCAATCGTAACGATATGGTACAGAAACTCAACAGCGCCATCCACAAGTTCGCCAAACGTCAGGAGACCTGGTTTCGCCGCATGGAGCGCCACGGCTGCACCATCCACTGGCTGCAAGGCGACCAGCACCCTTTGGCACAGATGATGAGCATCATCGGCCAATACAGCCGTTAAGGACGCCGCCTATGAATGAGGAACACCAGGACCAGCCCATTGCCGACAAACGCGCCCGGCTACGTGCGCCACTGATGATCAAAAAAATCCGCCTCGATGATGGGGAAAAGGTCTTTTTCGGCTACTCAAGCAATATCAGTTGCAGCGGCCTGTTCATCTCAACGATCGACCCGGCCCTGCCGGGCAGCCGTTTTCACATTGAAATTCCGCTGCCGCCACCGATCAGCCGCGACATTCGTTGTCAGTGTGAAGCGATTTGGAAACGCAGCTACTCGCCGAAAAGCCCGCACGAGCCGGGGATGGGTCTGAATTTTATAGATCTGTCGGAGGATGATCGCAAGGATCTCGATGCCTGGATTACAACACTTCAGGAGGATGCGGCTGACGCGTAGCGGCCTACAGGCCCGCCATCAACGACTCCCAAAAACAGTTCAGCGCCGCCTGAACCGCTTTGTCACACACCTGGCGTCCCGCCGCGCAGCGGACGACCAGCGTTTCAACAAACTGTTGGCGTAGTCCGGCCAGCCGTTCATCAAGAGCCTTGTCACTCATCTCCTCGTGAAACCATTCCGTGGCCAGTTCACGCAGAGTATCGCGTTGTTCTTCCATCACCTGCTCAAAGGGCGGTCCAAGAGCTGACCAAGCATCTTCAGCACTGTTTTGCGCCGCCTCGACCATCTCTTTGAAGGTTTGTCCACTATTGAAAGCCACTGGGCCCCCTTACAGGAATACTCGTCTTGCGAAATCGATTCAATTATTGCATGAATCGCTGGTCGATAACCAATGGACCAAGTATACATGGCTAAGAGAAAATCCAAAAGGTTTGATCCGTCTTTTCGGCTTACCGGTTTCGCCTTGAGGCAAAATCTGTTAGATTGTCACCCACAAAACAGACCGTATCTCCGGGCGTTCCGGGGGTTCATGCCGTTAACTTATGAGGATTACATTGAAAACACTTAAGTCTTTTTTCATGCTTGTTATTCTGGCTGTCCTGATCGGTGGCGGCTATTATTATTTTCGCGACACGGCCGCTCCGGAAGCCCATCTGACGCCACAGGCCGGGGCGATCAAAGAAGATGCGGTTCTGACTCTGACCCTGGGAGATCAAACCAGCGGCGTTGCCCGTGTTGAGGTTAAAATCCTCCAAAAAGACAAAGCGATTCCGGTCCTGAAAAAAGACTATCCGCTGGAGACATTCCAGGTTCGTGAAGAGTTGCCCATGGGCAACCTATTGTTGGAAGACGGGCCGCTCACCGTTGAGATCACCGCCGTTGACCGGTCCATCTACCACTTCGGCAAAGGCAACACCACCACGACCACCGTCAGTCTGATCCGCGACAGCCGGCCGCCGATCATCTCGATCCACAGTGTTGCGCACAACCTCTACCAGGGCGGTGCCGGGCTGATCGCCTACTCGGTTTCCGAGCCGGTGACCCGTAGCGGCATTCAGATTGGCGATACGTTTTTCCCCGGCTATGAGCAACCGTCCGGCGTCTACCTGTGCCTGTTCGCGTTTCCGTACAATGTGGACACCGAGGAGGTTCCACGTCTGATCGCAGAAGACCAGGCTGAAAATGTCGGCATGGGTGGCTTTTATTACCACCTCAACCTCAAGAATTTCCGCTCGGACAAAATCGGCATCAGTGACGGGTTTCTCGACCGCAAAATGCCGCAATTCCAGCATCTGTTTCCCGACGCGGCAACGCCTTTGGACGTGTTCCTCAAAGTCAACCGCGAGCTTCGCCCAAAAAATCGTGCCCGCCTGCTCGACATCGGCCGCAACACGGCAACACAGTTTACCTGGACAAAAGCGTTTCTGCGCCAGCCCAATGCGGCCAACCGGGCCAAGTTCGGTGATCGCCGCGCTTACATCTACAACGGCAAGATAATTGACAACCAGACCCATCTGGGAATCGACCTAGCCTCCATCGCCCGCGCTGATGTCCCGGCCAGCAACACCGGGCGCGTTGTTTTTGCTGATTTTATGGGTATTTATGGCCAATGCATCATCATCGACCACGGCCTCGGTCTCCAGAGCCTTTATGCCCACCTCAGCCGCATGGATGTTCAGGTGGGTGACCAGGTGCAACGCGGCCAGATCATCGCCAAGACCGGCGCAACCGGGCTGGCCGGTGGCGACCATCTTCACTTCGGCATTGTTATCTCCGGCATTCCAGTCAATCCCGCCGAATGGTGGGACCCCAAGTGGGTGACCAACAACATCACCAGCAAGCTGGATTTAGCCAAACGCTAACACCTCAACCATCAATAAAAAGGGGGGAACGGCTCATGATTTTATCGGGAAAAGAGATTGAACGACGTCTCGGCTGCGACATTCTGATTGATCCGTTCCGCCCTCAGCAGCTTAATCCCAACAGCTACAACCTGTGTCTGCACGACGAACTGATGACGTATTCCAATCCGGTTCTTGACATGAAACAACCACCGCAGACGCAATCTTTGATGATCCCCCCTGAGGGACTGGTTCTTGAGGCCGGTCGCCTCTATCTGGGCCGCACGGCTGAACACACCACCACCCACAATCTCGTCCCTATGCTTGAAGGTCGCTCTTCTATCGGCAGGCTGGGCCTGTTTGTTCACGTTACCGCCGGATTTGGCGATGTCGGCTTCAGTGGCTACTGGACGCTGGAAATTTTTTGTATCCACCCCATCAGGATTTATGCCGGTGTTGAAATCTGCCAGATTTTTTATCACACCATTGAAGGCAGCCACACTGTCTATAACAGTGGCAAATACCAGAATAATACAGGAATCCAGCCGAGTCTGCTCCACCGCGATTTTTCTTGACAGCGGCCGCAACTGCTTGAAAAATAGATTTTTCTCATGGACAGTTCACACGGCCGAGGATATTCTTGACGCATGTAACCATCCCTCTTTTCTGGTTTAATGCAGATGAAATGTAGTGTGGAACGATTGAGTCATGGTGAAAGGCACCTGATCTCGTCTTCAGGATGGCCTGATTTCACCCAAAAGGCTTTTAGGGAACTGGAACAGCTCTGTCTGTCCTTTGGCCTTAAAACCACGTGTCTTGAGTTTCAAGCGGACGCACCGCCGCAAGACGCCATTCGCGTCAATAGTCATCGACAACAAGCCATGTTTTACCTGGTCTGGCCCAACAAAGGCAGCGTGAAGCTTAGCGTCAGTCCGGCCACGCAACAAACCTCCCTTAACCAGCAGATCCTGCACGGCATCCAACAGACCTTTCAACACCTGATTAATCAACACGCTCGGACGCAGCAAGCGGACGCTCAGACCCAACGCTGGCAGCAGGCCTTATACAACTCTTTTGCCGTATGGGATTGGGACGGCACCACCAGGCGACTGTTCTGTTCTGAGGAGTGGACCAATCTACTCGGACTGCCTCACGACACCATTCGCTCGGTGCGAATGTTATTCAAACGGATCCACCCTGAGGACCGCCCGGTATTCAAAAACGCCCTGAAAAAACTGGTCGACGGCAGTTTGAGTAAACTGGATTGTGAAATCCGCTTCAAACATGCCTGGGAAGACTATATCTGGTTACGCACCCGGGCACGGGTAACGGATTGCAATGAGCAGGGAGCAGCACAGCGCGTTATCGGTACCAGTGTTAATATCACAGCACGCAAAAAAGCCGAAGAGGAGATTTACGATCTCTGCCAGCAACTGCACAACTCGGAACTGCTGTACCGCGAACTGATGAAGAGTGCCAGTGATGCCATCCTGATCGTGGATAAACAAGACGGTTGCATCATTGACGCCAACCACCATGCCAGCGCTCTCAGCGGTTACAGCATACAAGAACTGATGGGCATGGAGCGCCGGCAGTTGCTGAAGAATCCTGATGGCGAACCGGTCACCTGCCAGGATAAGGGGCTGATTCGTGACATGTTACTGATCAGCCAGCACGGCCAGCAACACATCATCGACATCAGCTGCACCTCGGTCCATGTCTCCGGCCGCCATTTGACACAATGCATCATTCACGAAGTTTCAGAGCACAAAGCGATTGAAAAACGGCTGCAGCACCTCGCCCACCACGATCCTCTGACCGGACTGCCCAATCGCATTCTGTTCCGTGATCGTTTGCAACACGCCGTTCACAAAGCGCAGCGCCAAAACACCTTGTTGGCGTTATGCTTTTTTGATCTCGACCATTTTAAATCAATCAACGACTCCCTTGGTCACGATGCCGGAGATCAGGTTCTCATCTGCATTGCCGAGCGTCTTGTGAAAACGATTCGCGCCAGTGACACAGCTGCGCGACTGGCAGGTGATGAATTTATCGTTATTCTTGAAGATCTGGAACACCAGGACCTGATTCAACCCATTGCTTCAAAGATTCTCAGCCGGATCAACCAACCGATCGATGTTGCCGGGCAACAAGTTCGGGTCACCTCCAGCCTGGGGATCAGCCTCTATCCGCTCAACACCCTCGACAATGACACTCTGCTCAACCAGGCGGATACCGCCATGTATCGCGCCAAAGAAAACGGCAGCGGCCTCGAATTTTACATGGTTTCAGAAGATTTGAAGCAAAAGAGTCTCGACCTGTGGCCAAGCGTAAAGAAACGCTCGAAGTGAGCTGTTTGGACGTGCAACATGAGGATTGAAAAAGGCGTCGTCTGACGCCTTTTTTTATGCCAGAAATCGACCAGCGTGTTAAAAAATCGACGCCAGACGTTCGTAGGATTGGCGCAAGCGCATCGACAGGCAGAACAACATCCCCTTCATCAGCTTACCGCCCAGCTCGGGGGAGTTCTGATTAATCTCGTCAAACTTCGCTTTATGCAACAACAGCACGTGGCTTTCCTCCAGCGCGGTTGCCGTCACCGGACGAGGCTCATTGGACAGAATACTGACAATACCGATCAGCGATTCATGGCTGTAAACTCCAACCACCACCTGCTTGCCACGAAACTCGGTCTCTTTTTTGGTCTCAATGCGTCCATCGACAATAAAAGCGACAAAACTGCTGCGATCACCCTCAAGCCACAGGTTATCCCCCTGCTGCAACTTGCGACATTCGAAATAGGGCGACAACAACGATACATCCTGCTCATCGAGAAAATGAAAGAAGCGGAATTCCCGCTTCATCCGCAAACATTGATCATCGGGAGTGGTGAGAATCATGCGGCATCCTTCTGCGCCACATCGGCACGTTGATGCAGGCTGTCGAGTTTCTCCTTCATCTCCTCAAGCAGGCCGTCCATCCCTTTACGACGCAGGATGGTGGCATAGCTGCTGCGATAGTTGCGAATCAGGCTGACATTTTCAATGATGACGTCATACACCTGCCAATCGTTGTTCTGTAAAAGCAACTTGTAGGAGATGGGAATTTCCACCGAGGCGGTCTGGATTACCGTTTCAACCACGGCCCGATTCTGACGAATTTCCTCCTCACCATAACTGATTTTTTCGTTGGTGTAGGATTGAATCCGGCCAAGATAGGTCTCTTCGAGCAGGCCGGTAAACAGTTCGATAAACTTCTGGCGCTGTTCGGAGTTGGCCGTCAGCCAGCTACGCCCCAGAGCCCCTTGGGACATCAGCTCAAAATCGAACTGTTCCCGGATTAGACCACTGATGGTCTCACGACGTTGCGGGCTGTCGGCCGGCAACGTCCGCAGCTGATTAAGAATTTCATCCACCGTGGTTTGCACTTCGACCCGCGGGCTGACCGGATCGGGCTGCGCAATGGCAACGCCAGCGCCAAGCACGGTACAAAGAAATAAACACGCGATATATTTTATCATTTTTATCCTCTTCACAGTGGCATCCCGCTACTCTTTAACATCGGCGGCGCGGTTCTGCAGATAAGCGTCACGCACAAACAGGTAGGGATCGAGTTGTTCTTCGACGATACTTTCGTAGGTATCCTTGTCCAGGGAGAGACGATTGACCACATTGGCTCCCGTAATCCCCCAGGCGGCTTCCTGGCGTACCGCCCAGAACACCGGATCGGCATAACGATCAGGAAACAGAGATAAGCTATCCCGCAGTGTCGACGACCCTAAAAAGGGCAACACTAGGTAAAAGCCCTCTTCCACGCCATAATAGCCCAGTGTTTGGCCAAAATCTTCATCTTTCTTCTTGATGGACCAGATGATATCGGCCGCATCGTAAAACCCGAAAATGCCCAATGTCGTATTGACGACCAGACGCCCCAATTCTGTGCCACAGTCCTTGAACTTCAACTGCAGCAGGGCATTGGCTGCCCGGATCGGTGATTTGACATTATCAAGCATATTGCCCAGGCCGACACGGGCCGGCTCGGGAACAACGCGAAAACCGCGAGCAACCGGCTTGAGCAGATAAAAATACATCTTATCGTTAAACCAGAAAACGCCCCGATTAACGACTTCCAGCGGGTCTCCCGTGGGAGGTTCGCTGAGTTCATCACCGTAGAGATCACCGTACAAATCCAACGGCGGAGCCGGTTGTTCTTCCGCCGCGACAGCAGATGTCGCAACAGCCGAAAGACACAACATCATGAACAAGAAAATAGCCACCACTCGTTTCATTTGAGACACCTCTGACATGCACACGGCCACGTGTCGTAGCGCTAATTATTTTCGAAAATATATTTGCTTAATAACTCTTCGAGGTTAATGGCCGATTCTGTTTCGAAAATTTCGCCACCCTCCTCAATCACCATCGGGGAACCACCCGGCAGAATACTGAGATAGCGATCACCGATGATGCCTGACGTGCGCACCGAGGCGATACAGTCATCCTGCAGCTCAATGCCGTTTTTGATATCCAGAGTCACCACGGCATCATAACTTTTCGGGTCCAACGAAATGGTCGCCACTTTGCCGATATCAACACCACCGATCTGGACACTGGCTCCGAGTTTCAACCCGGACACGGATCCAAAACGCGCCTTGACCCGGTAATGGTCGTTATCAAACAAGGAGACATCGCCCAGCTTGACCGACAGATAGACCACGCTGGCAAAGCCCAACAACATAAAAAGACCAACAACGATCTCCAGGTTAAAGCGTTTCATAGAGCAGAGACTCCTCCGTTTCACTACTGTAAATGGGCCCCATGGTTTCGGTCACAAACGAGCGAATCAGCGGGTTATCAGAAAGCTGAAAGGCTTCCGGGGACATACATCCCTGCAACTTCCCCTCGGCCATCAGGGCCACATAATCGGATAATTTAAAAATCTTCGGCACATCATGACTGACAATAACGGCGGTATAATTGAGTCGTGCCTGGGTCTCAAAAAACAGCCGGTAGATTTCATTACTTTTACTGACATCTAGACCGGTGGTCGGTTCATCAAAAAACACCACCTTTGGATTGAGCACCAGAGCCCGGGCCAAGCCAACACGCTTCTGCATGCCGCCGCTGAGTTGCGCGGGAAACTTCTTGCCATGCCCCTCCAGCCCCATCAAAGCCAGTTTCTCCTCAACGTTGTCACGAATCATCGCTTCGTTGTCATGGGTGCGCTCACGCAGCGGCAGGGCCACATTGTCATACACGGACATGGAATCAAACAGAGCGACATTTTGAAACAACACCCCAAAATAACTGCGGATCTGACGCAGTTTGTGTTTATTGGCCCGGCTGAGATCTTCACCGAACACCCGCACCTCGCCGGCATCAGGCGTCATCAGACCCAGCATGTGTTTGAGGATGACGCTTTTGCCCTGGCCGCTGGCCCCGACAATAACAGTGGTGGTTCCGGCTTTCACCTGCAGGGTCACGCCATCAAGCACCTTCTGTTCGCCAAAAGACTTTTCAACCTGATTCAGTTCAATAACAATTTCGCGCTCTGTCGTCATTGCACCACTCCCTTACAACAAAATCGCACTGATCAGGTAATCCCACACCAAAACAGAGACCGACGCCAGCACCACCGCACTGGTGGTGGTGCGACTGACCCCTTCGGCACCAAAACCGCCACCCCGTTCGCGGTGGAGATAAAATCCTTTAGCGGCGCAAATCCACACCAACAGGAGTCCGAACACCAGCGACTTGACCAGGCCCATTTCAATATCAAGCCACACCACGCTGGAATACATGCCTTGAAAGTATGATCCAACACTGACATCAAACAACTGCACACCGATCATGAACCCGCCAAAAATGCCGATCACATCGAAAATCGCCGTCAGCAACGGCATGGCGATCAAACCGGCCACCAGTTTGGGAACAATCAGGTAACTGATTGGATCAATGGCCATACATTCCAACGCATCGATCTGCTCACTGTTGCGCATGATGCCCACCTCGGCACAAATAGCCGAACCGGCGCGACCGATCACCATCAGTGCCGCCAAAACCGGGCCCAGTTCGCGGATCAAACTCAATGACACCGCGCCACCGAGAAATCCCACCGAGCCAAATTTCGCCAGCGTATAGTAGCCTTGCAATCCCAAGACCATCCCCGTAAACAGGCCGGTGAACAGGATGACAAACAGTGAGTTGGCACCGATAAAATGGATCTGGCGCACAATCGGCTTCACTTTATAAGGAGGCTTGATCATGGAATAAACAGAAACGAGCAGGAACAGGCCGAACCGTCCGGCAGTTTCCAAAAAATGCAACGTGTGATGCCCGAGTAATGCAACAAGTCTCATAAAACGTAAGAGCTCCCAGGGGTCAACTTCGCCAACAGTATCAATAAAAGAGCCTTTTACTAAAAGGCACATGGAGCCCATGGAAGAGCGACCAAAAAGTCGGATGCGTTTGCAACCCGGTGTTTATTATACTGTCTTGAAAACCTCATATCCACAAACCGTTCACGCCAAAAAGCACGGACGGTTTCGTTTCATAAACCTCAAAAATGAATCATCTATAGTAATACCTGCACTCAAGCCTTGTCGAGGGCTATTTCCCCTTGTTTCGCGAAGACAATAAACAGGCTTCAAAATGATTTTTCACGCAACGCTGCAGCAGCAATTTTGACAAAAAAGTAAACTTTTATTTCATCTTAGTCGAAATGAAAAACAGGCGCAAAACAGGGCATGTTGGCTAATTTGCGGAAAAAAAGTTCAGCCATAACACGTGGCGTCCTGTTTTTGGACAACATAAAAGTGAATTAATCGTACAGCAAAACGACGCACTGTGGAAGGTATGCAGTATAAAAACAACAACTTAGCTATAAAAATATATTATCTCGAACAACTTGGCCCAGTTACTGCTTAACTCTAACCGTAACCGAAAAGCGGCTTTTCAACAGTTATCGACAGAGTTATCAACAGACGGTTTGACAAGAATAACCTTTTCGGTTATATTTAGCAAAATAAATCAGAAGAAAGGAGGACATGCCATGTCAATTACCATCCCCTTAAAAAAAATCATTGGTAAGAAACCCAACACTGTTGCGAAATTGCTCAAAGAGCTTGGAATTGACACCGGGAAGCCGTACAACTATCGTATGAATGCGATAGAGGTAACCATTGAACAATAAAGGCCCTTCCCGTATCCAACGCTGATACAGCACTGTTCGCCCTGACTGCGTCCACTGGACGCCAACGGTTCAACACACTGGGCGATTAAAAATATAAGCAGCTACACCTGATTCAGGTGTGCTGCATTTTTTTTGCCGGCGCTGCCTCTCTCCATATTCCCATCAAAAAAGAAAACGCCCCAAAGCGCATTTAAGGGATTCAAAACAGCCCCCTGCCAATGGTAGAGTAAGCGATTTGAAATATTGATCGTATCTGTACTCAAGGAGTCCCCACCATGCCCGTATTAACGCTTTTTACGATTGCTGTCCTCAGCACGTTGTTTTACGCCGAAGTTCCCGTCCAATTCCAACAGCCGATGCAAATGGCCGCACTGGTTTTGCTGCTGCTGCAACTGGTGCAGTCGTTGCTCAAAATGGGCAAAACTCCAGCACCAGCTCAAACACCTGAGCCAGAGTCCGTTGAGGAGCCGCAACCCGCTGCCGCTGTCCAATATGACAGCAGTGACGACTGTGATGCCGCCGTGGTTCAACTCATGGCGCGCCTCCAGGAGAAGGGTCGCCTGATCGATTTTGTCATGGACGATATCTCCGCCTATGACAACGAATCGGTGGGAGCGGCAGCCCGTATTGTCCACCAGGGGTGCTGTGACGTTGTTGCCGACTATTTCACCATTGCGCCGGTTCACGGTGGCGAGGAGATGGAAGAGATCCGCCTGGAGGAGAACTACGACAGCAGCCAATACCGCCTGACCGGTCAGGTTCCCGACCAACCGCCCTACGAAGGTCAGGTTCTGCATCGGGGCTGGAAGACCACCTCGATCAACCGTCCACAAATGGCCGATGTCGCGGATGCGCCCAGCCTCAAGGAGATCATTGCTCCAGCCGAGGTGGAAGTCACCCACTAAGCGCAAATACGTTAAAGCTGTGAACAGCGGCCCCTATGCCGATGGTCACAGCCTATCCTATCCATACGGCAATCCAGATAGAGGGATCGCGTCATGACTCAACCCCGTTACTGCATCGGCATTGACCTTGGTACCACCAACTGTGTGTTGTCTTACGTTGATCGTCAGCAACCACAACGCGGCTCACAAGTTCTCGCCATCAACCAGTGGGACAGTGCCACCACCCGCATCGAAAACCCGGCGCTGCCGTCGTTTGCTTACACTCCGACAACATCTGAGCGCCCCCAATTCAGCACGACCGGCGATGCGGTGCCCGAACCGATTAGCGGTTGGATCGCCGGGATCTATGCACGTCAGCAGATGGCTTTCAGCCCCGGCCGTGTCATCCATTCGGCTAAATCATGGTTATGCCATGCCAATATCGACCGCGCAGCAGCGATTCTCCCATGGCAATCAGAGGAGATTGCCGAAACGGACAAATGCTCTCCGGTGCAGGCCAGTGCCCTCTACTTGCGCTGGCTCAAGGAGATCTGGCAACGACGCATGGCCGATCAAGAGGGGAGCGATTTCGATGCGCAGGATATCGTCATCACGGTTCCGGCCTCCTTTGATGAAGTGGCCCAGGAGCTGACGCTGAAGGCGGCTAAGCATGCCGGATTTCCCGAGAACCTGCGCCTGATCGAAGAGCCGCAGGCGGCCTTTTATTTCTGGTTGGGGCGCGACAAAAACCTCAGTGAGCTTCACGACCTTCTCGAACAAAGCCAACGCAGCAGCCTGCGCATTCTGGTGTGTGACATCGGCGGTGGCACCACCGACCTGAGTCTGTTTGACGTGCGCACCGATAAGCAGGCACGCACCGGCTTGGCCCTGAAGCGACTCGCCGTCAGCGACCATCTGTTGCTGGGCGGTGACAACATCGACCTGAGCTTGGCGCACACGCTGGAA
Source organism: uncultured Desulfuromonas sp. (assembly GCF_963678835.1). Lineage (NCBI taxonomy): Bacteria > Pseudomonadati > Thermodesulfobacteriota > Desulfuromonadia > Desulfuromonadales > Desulfuromonadaceae > Desulfuromonas > uncultured Desulfuromonas sp. The sequence goes on along the minus strand of NZ_OY787470.1, from coordinate 174,631 downwards.
TCTCGTCTGGTAAAGCCTGGGAAAAAGCTGACCGGGCGGCAATGGAATCAATTACTGGCTCAGGCTCGCGACCTCAAGGAGCGCATCCTCGGCGGTGAGGAACAGCACAGCCAGGTCGCCGCAGATCAGACATTTACGATAACACTGACCGGTTCCGGTTCCGGCCTGTTTGCGTCCACCCTGTCGACACGGGTAAAGGCCGAAGAGATTCAGCGCACCATTCTCGACGGGTTCTTCCCTCAATGCCCAAGCCATCAACGCCCAGAATGTTCGCAACAGATGCAAAAAGAATGGGGCCTGCCGTATGCCGAAGATTCGGCGATCTCCCATCATCTGGCCGAATTTGTCGATGGTCAACCCGTCGATGCCGTACTGTTCAACGGCGGCACCGTAACCCCCTTGCTGCTGCGTCAACGTCTTCACGACCTGATCCGCTCCTGGCAACCCGAGCAACCGCCGGTGGTGCTGCACAACGAATCGATCTCCATGGCCGTGGCCCGCGGCGCAGCGCGCTACGGCTGGATTCTGCGCCAGAATGAACAGGAAAGCCGCATTCGTGGTGGCCATGCCCATGCCCTGTATCTTGAAGTGGTTCATGGGCGCAAGAAAAAGGAACGGTCACTGGTGTGCATCCTGCCCAAAGGGCTCGAAGCAGGCCAGACAGTGCGCATCGACGCAACCTCCTTTGACCTGCTGGTCAACCAACCGGCCCGTTTTCAATGCTGGTATGCCTCAAAGCGCAACCAGGATCGGGCCGGCACGGTTCTCGACTGGAACAACCGTGAATTTCACGCCCTGCCGCCTTTGCAAACCGCCATTCATCTACCGCCGGAGTCGCCGACGCCAGCCAACAATCGATTGCGCGTCAGCCTGGAAGCCTCCCTCAATGAACTGGGCCTGCTGCAGCTCTATTGTGTCGAGCAACAGGGCGATGGCCGCTGGCGCCTCGATTTCAACCTGCGCAAAGGGGTGGACGAACAGCAGGAATCCGCGCCGCAAACCACAGAATTCAGCGCCGACCCGCACTGCGAGCAGGCCGTGCCGTACATCACTGCCATCTTCGGCAAAAAGAAACGAGCAGACCTGCCGGATATTCCGGCCAAGCAACTCATCAAATCTCTTGAAAAGCAACTCGGCGAGCGCGACCAGTGGAACAGTGTCACCCTGCGGACCCTGTGGATAGAGCTGGCCGGAGGCATGACCCGCAAATCGCGAAGCCTCGATCACGAAGTGGCCTGGCTGTATCTGGCCGGATTCACCCTGCGGCCGGGATACGGTGTTCAACACGATGAGTCGCGCATGGAGGAGTTGTGGCGGACATGGTCCCTCGGCATGGCCTTCCCCAAGGAAAAACGCAGCCAGAGCCACTGGTACCTGCTGTGGCGCCGTGTCACCGGTGGCCTCAACGCAGCCCGTCAACAACAGGTCCTCGATAAAATCCTGCCGGTCCTGCGATCCAGTGGTGACCCCATGCCGGAGATGGTTTATCTGGCCGCCGCCCTGGAACGGATCTCCCCGCAGATCAAGGTGGAGCTGATTCAACGCTTTTCCAACTGCCTGCTCAAAGAGAAGATTCGCCACAAAGCGCCCTATATTTGGGCGCTCAGCCGCCTGCTCAGCCGCACCCCGCTGTATGCGGGAGCGGACCGTATTGTCCACCCGCGTGAGGTGATGACCCTGTTCGACAAGGTGGCAGACAAAAACTGGCGTGAGGAGCCATGGAAAGGGCTGAGTGGGCTGTTTGCCATGGCGGCACGCTGTACTGACCAGCGTGACATCGACCTCGACAACAGCGAACGCCAGCTCATCGTTGCCAAACTGCGCGAATCAAAAGCGGATAAATTGGCCATTGATCAGGTTGCTCATTTTGTGCCGTTGAGCGATGATGATCGTGAGGTGCAGTTTGGGGAAGCGTTGCCCGCAGGGCTGATTCTGATTGGGGCGCCTTAGGTCAAGATTGCAAGTGGCCACCCGAGACGTCCTTCTATTGAGCTTCATCCGTTAACGACAGTTGGTCCGCACGTGACGTGGGCTTCCGCACTCAAACAGGTTGCCGACGACCATCGCGGTGACCGTTCTCTTCGTTCGGCGCTGCTGAACGAGGGGGGGGCTGGAGAGCTAAATAACACACGACCGGAGGGTGGGCACCGACCACCCGTTTTGCCGGTGCCACGGAAAAAAATAAAGCGCGCCGTAAGCCTGTTTTCAACGTTTTACGCCAAAGCTGATGACGCGCACGATTCGCCGACCTAAAGGGCGGCGAGCCGGATCAGTCACGCATTAGAGAAACTGACACAGTGTCGGTTAACCTAGTGCTGTGTCACCGCTAAAGATTCGGATAGATTATGCCGATACGTCCTCCAAAATCTTTTTGGAGGAGAAACCATGGTCAAAAAATATATCGTTCGCCTGTCGGATCAAGAACGTCAACACTTAGAGGAAATCGTCAAGCGTCTAAAAGGGTCGTCACAGAAGGTACGGCGAGCCAACATTCTTCTTAAAGCGAATGTAGACGGAGCCCATTGGAACGATGCCAAAATCGCCGAAGCCCTGTCTTGCCGTACCCGCACAGTTGAAAATCTCAGAAAAAGATTTGTTCTGGAGGGCTTTGATTCAGTGCTGAATCGTAAAAAACGCGAAACACCGCCCATTGCAAAGAAACTTGACGGGAAACAGGAAGCTGAAATCATCGCGTTACGTTTGGGGCCGGCTCCCAGCGGCTTTGCCAACTGGTCGTTACGCCTTTTAGCTGAGCGCGTCGTGGAGCTTGGAATCGTTGAATCGATCAGCCATGAAACGTTACGCAGAACGTTAAAAAGGGGGGCATGACACCGCGTAAAATACAATACTGGGTCATCCCGCCACATGTTGATGCTGAGTTTACGGCCGCGATGGAGGATGTCCTCGATGTTTATGCCCAGCCCTACGATGAGGCCTACCCCGTCATCTGTATGGATGAACAGCCTGTTCAATTGACCCGGGAAACACGCACACCGATTGCCGCGACCAAAGAGCATCCGCGACGCGTGGATTATGAATATGAACGGGCCGGAACTGCCTGTATTTTCATGTTTACAGAGCCATTATCCGGTTGGCGTAACGTGACAGCTCGTCCGCATCGAACCAAAGTCGACTGGGCTTTGGAAATGGAAGAGCTGCTGCGAACGCGCTATGCCAAAGCCCGGAAGGTTATTGTGGTGTGTGATAACCTCAACACCCATACACGCGGAGCATTTTATGAAGCTTTTGAACCCGAAAAAGCCCGCGAACTGGTAAAACGCGTCGAGTTTCACTATACACCCAAACATGGCAGCTGGTTGAATATCGCGGAGAACGAACTGAGTTCAATGACTCGCCAGTGTCTGTCGGGACGCAGAATCGAAAGCATAGAGATGCTACGCAAAGAAACTGCGGCTTGGGCCAGCGCAAGCAACAAGAAACAACGCGGCGTTGACTGGCAGTTTACAATTGACAACGCTCGCAACAAATTGAAGTCGCTCTACCCGAAAATTAAGATGTGACACAGCACTAGGGCCAGGAGAAGTTCAGCCGGTTTTTGCATCCTTTTGAGCGGCCAGTCAAAAGGATGTCGCCTGCCGGGGCGAGTCCCGGCGACCTTGACCTTGACCTTGACCTTTGGCTTTGGCTTTGGCTTTGGCTTTCCTTAGCCATAATCCCACCCTCACCCCAGAAGGAGGAAAACATGTCCGCCCACGTCTTGATTACCGGAGGCAATAAAGGGATCGGTCTCGAATGCAGCCGCCTGTTTCTTGCCGCGGGCTACCGGGTCACAGTGGTCGCTCGCTCAACTGAACTCGTGGAGGATCATCCCAACCTGACCTTACACCCGTTTGATTTATGCCAGATCGACCAGATCCCGGCGCTAATCACGCACCTGCCGGATATCGACGTGCTGATCAACAATGCGGGAGTGATGTTGTCCCTGCCCTATGACAACTATCCGGCGGACAAAGCCGCCATGCTGATGAAATTGAACATTGAAGCGCCGGTAGCCTTGATCCGTGAAGTCAGCCGTGGCATGATCCAGCGCGGTAGCGGACGGATCGTCAACAATGCGTCAATCGCCGGCCAGATCGGCCATCCCGACATCTGGTACGGCATCAGCAAGGCCGGACTGATCAATGCCACCAAAAGTTTCGCCAAGCAACTTGGCGGTCAGGGCATTATCATCAATGCGGTTGCTCCCGGCCCGGTGGAAACCGACATGCTGGAGGTGATCCCCGAACCACGTAAAAAGGCGATCAAGGCAGCTGTGTACAGCGGACGTTTCGCCACAGCCGACGAAGTGGCCCGCACCTTGTTCTGGCTGGGAACCGACAGCCCGGACTACATCAACGGTACCTGCATCGACATTAACAACGGTGCCTTTCCCCGCTGATTTTTCACGCATCAGCAAAGGAGTTTTATGACTCGCGACACCATGACACAAACCGTCAACTGGCTCGGCACGTCCTATCAGGTTAAAATCAGTTGGGAAACCGAAGGCGACGAGGTGATCTTCATCCGTGGTCAGATTAACGGAAAAGAGATTGTCCGCTACTTTCAAGGCCGTTGGAAAGACGCCAAAGGCAAGAAACAAGATCCTTCGGAATATCACCGACTGAAAAAATGCTGTCAGGAGAAATTCCGTTTCCCACGTTACACTCTGCAGGCCATCACCCCGATGTTCACCCTGCTGCTCGGTGAGCAGATGTAGCCCAACAGGAGCCCCCAATGTTCATTATTGAATTGACGTACATCCGCCCGCTCGATGAAATCGATTTTTTTATGAAGGCACATCTCGATTTTCTCGACAGCCAGTATAAGCAGAACCGCTTTATCGCTTCGGGACGCAAGGTGCCGCGCACCGGCGGCATCATCCTCGCCCGAGCCGACAACCGTGAAACGATTGAACAGGTTGTCGCCCTGGACCCGTTTGTCAAAAATCAGGTGGCACGCGCCAACATCATCGAATTTAACCCGACCATGACTCTGGCGGAGTTCGATAACCTCCAGGAGCCGCCATGTCATTAGTGTTTGAGCTTGAAGGACATGATTACATTGAGCTGAACAACCTGCTGAAAGTCACGGGATTGTGCCATAGCGGCGGACTGGCAAAACGCCTGATCGAAGACGGTGAGGTACGCGTTGACGGTCAGATTGAAACGCGCAAACGGTGTAAAATTCGCGCTGGGCAAACGGTGGAGTTTTCCGGTGAACAGATTAACGTGAAATAGAATTGTCTTTCATGGCGCTTCGTGTTTCAATAAAAGAAACATTCATTGGTCGGAGCCAATTATTGTTGTAATTGAATCATGAGATATTGGAGTTGCCATGAAACTTCAATTTAAATTCCTGGTTCCGGTTTTTCTACTGTTCGGCGTTTTTTTCGTGCTGTTTTTTATCGCGGATCACCGGCACAGCGAAAAATCCATGGAACAGACCCTCCTCAGCCAAGCCCGTTCACTGGACCGCCTCATCCGCGCAACCCGCCTTGTCTACCACGGTGAATTTATCGCCAACGATTTTTCCGTCAATCAACAGACTCAAGTTTTTCTGCCGTCGCACACCTTGCGAAAAATCTCAGAGAAACTGACAGAGCTTTCACCGGATAATTCCATCCGCTTTCGCAGCATTACCACGGCCCCGGTCAATAAACAGGCCAAGGCAACCCACCCGGAGAAACGGGCTCTGGATTTTTTCTCGACCCATCCGCAGACCGAGGAACTGTTTGAGCCGATCCTCAAAGAGGACCAGCTCTATTACCAATATTTCTCACCCACCTATTTCCGCGCCTACTGCAACACCTGCCATCCCAACACCACGGTGAAAGACGGTCATCTGAATGGCGTGTTAAGCATCACCCTGTCGGCCGAGCATTTACGCATACAGACGCTTCAGCGCCACAACATGGCTCTGATGATCCTGTTGGCCAGCCTGACGCTGTGTGGTTTCGGCACCATGTGGCTGTTTCGCCGTCTGATTCATCGCAAGCTCGACATACTGCGGGCCATCTCGCAGGACACCGGTTCGGGGAACGATGACGCGACCGTCGATGTCAGTGGCAATGACGAATTAGACAACCTGATTCTGTCCATGAATCAAATGTCGACGGCGATTGCCGAACGGGAAACCGAGATCCTCAAAGCCCATGAATTCTCCTCGACCATCCTCAATAACATCAGCGATGCCGTGTCTGTCATTGACTGTGAAACTGCAAAAATTGTTGCTGCCAACCAGGCGTTTCTCGACATGCACAATGTCACCTACTGTGAGGCGATCGGACACCTGTGTCATGAAGTCACACAATGTCAGAGCCTCGATGATGACTCCGTGGACAGTTGCCCCGGCACGATCGCCGCTCAGACCAAGCAACCCTGCCGTAAAGAGCGTTTCTGCACCACCGGTGACACCATCAATTATTTTGACGTGTCTGCGTCACCAATTAACAATGCCAACAACAAACCCGTTCAAGTGGTACGGGTTGCTCGCAATATCACTGAGAACAAGCAGCAGGAAGCGCAAATCCGCAAACTGGCTTACCATGATGCGCTAACCGGCTTGCCAAATCGCGCCCTGTTTCATGACCGCCTGAACCAGGCATTGCTCCAATGTGAACGGGAAAGCTGCTGCGGGGCCATCGCCTTTCTTGACTTGGATCTGTTTAAAAGCATCAATGACGCCTACGGTCATGCAGCCGGCGATATGCTGCTCAAAGTGGTTGCCAGGCGCTTAAGTGGTTGTGTCCGAGAATCGGACACGGTAGCCCGTATCGGCGGTGACGAATTTCTCCTTATCCTGCGCGACCTCAAAGACCGCGACAGTGCCGTCATCCTCCTCGAACAACTCATTGAGTCGGTTTGCAAGCCGATCACCCTGAACAACGAAACCATCCGTACTTCGGCCAGTATCGGGCTGTGTTTCTACCCGCAACACGGCACCGCCATCGACGACCTGCTCAAATGTGCTGACGGAGCCATGTATGAAGCCAAACGTTCCGGGCGTAATACGTACACCATTTGTGACTAAAACCGTAGCGGTGCATAAAACGCCACAGTGTTGACCTTGATTTTCCGTGGCTCGCCAAACGATGATTTTAGCAGGATGTTGGTCGCCCGGCCATGGGCTCCGCAGGCTGTTTTTTCAACTGCCGGTTAGTCCGCACATACCAGGCTTCGCGCGCTTTGAAGCTCTGCGTCCAGGTCACTCAACAGAAAAACGCCATGGGATACTCCCATGGCGTTTTTTTCGGTACGCGCTCTTGTTGTCCGTTTAATCAGTCTTGCGCTTTGATCGCCGCCACCAACTCCTTGAGAACCTGATCCGCATCAGCATAGGGCACCTGGCAGGTGCCAACGGCTCGATGGCCACCACCGCCGTATTTTAGCATCAGAGAACCGACATCGACCATGGACGTACGATTGAGAATGCTGTAGCCAACAGAGATCGCGACAAACTCCTTACCGCGTCCGTCAATCAGCCGGATGGAGATATTTGTTTCGGGAAACATGGAATACACAAGAAACCGATTCCCCGGCGGCAGATCGCTCAAACCACGCGCATCGGTGATTGCCACCGGACCATCAACCTGGGTATGGGTTTTAAGGAATTCTTTGCAGCGGGCATCATTTTCAAAATAGAGTTTGACCCGCTCCTGAATATCGGGATTGGCCATGATCTCGTCAATCCCCTGAGTACGTAACGCCTCCATCAGATTTTTCATCAACTGCAGGTTACTGATGGTAAAGCTTTTGTGGTAGCCCAGACCGGTGCGTGGATCACAGATAAAACCAAGCAACACCCAGCCGGCAGGGTTAAGGATCTCCTCTTCCGTCAGCTCCGCCGAATCGACCCGATCAACATATTCGAGCATCTCGTCAAATTTGTCCAAACAAGGGTCTTGATAATAATCGTAAATTACCCGGGCAGCACTGGGCGCCTGTTCACTGCGCCCTTCGTATTGTCCCTCAAGAGCCAGCCGTTCCCGTTCACTGGAATGGTGGTCAAACCATAATCCACAGCCCGCCACATAAGGCACATTGGCTAAAACATCATCCTTGGTCACCGCAATTTTGCCATCCTGCAGATCTTTGGGGTGAGCGTACTCCATATGATCAATCACCCCGAGCTCTTTGAGCAGAGCGGCACAGGCGATCCCGTCAAAATCGGATCGAGTCAATAGACGCATCAACAACCTCCATGATATGAGTTTATTCCAGTTAACAATATTAAAATACCCGGCTCTTTTTGCAAGACGCTGCTGCCAATACGCGCCCGATTGAGTCACTTTTTATCCGATCAGAACAACGGACACTCAGCGCCGAGGCACTCCTGATTGCGCACATGTTGATCACAGGGCAACCATTCAGCGGCGGCAAGCGGTAACGGCAGATACTGCTGTGACAATTCAGCGGCTTTTTGCAACGACACCACGCAATCACGGTTGCAGCAGCGCGCCGCTTTGAATTCCGCAAGGTCCGCCAGCACCTGTTGTACCACGTTTTGCACCACCTGACGTTGGTCGCCTTTGAGCGGATTGGCTTCGAGGATCAGACTAAAGGCAATCCCCACGCCAACAGCGGCACCGCAGGCACCGTTGTACGCGCAACTGCCGCCGATCACCTGCGCTCCACGACTCAACCCCGCCTCCAACAGCGATTCTCCCATCTTGCCACCAATATTGCGGTAACAGGTCAGGATCACCGCCGGTACCAGAGCATGGTATTCCGGACCATGGAGCGGAACCGCCGGGTGCTGACGTAACTGATGAAATAGTTTGAACATGTCGGTTTCCCGGCTGTGACGGCACATGGTTTCGATGACGGCCAACGCATCTTCACTGTGGCAGGCATCGCAGACATAATGCCCCTGCTCGCAACACACCGAGGCGTCAAAATGGCGTCCACAATAACTGCATTGATAACGCGTGAACACCACTTCATAGTTGAGCGGCGCACCACAGACCATGCAGCCGCTTTGCTGACGTGACACCGGCACATCATCCACGGCATCGTCGGGAATTTCAGGAGTGATGGCGCAATTGCAGCTCATGGTAAAGGTTATGTTGGTCACATGACCATCATCATCAAGCTGATAAAGTTGAGCTCCGGCACTACGGGCCAAGTGAACAGGAATCTCATCGATCTGTCCCGGCACCAGAATCCGCCCATCGGGCAGCCGGATACTGGGGAACGGGCCGGGGTACATCACCCGCACCAACGCCTGATCCTGTTCGGGCTTGCGGGCGCTGAAAGTCAGCGAGAAAAACGGATGGTCCTGGACGCGGCGGTAGGGCACCCGTTTGTTACACATCACCCCTTCAAAGCCACTCTCATTGAGCAGGCCAACCAGATCCTTCTGGGTCAGGGCACCGGCAATGCATTCACCACGCAACACTTCATCGTTGCGAATAGCGGCATCGGGTTCCTTTTCACACACCACATCAGCGACCACCAGACGACCTCCCGGCTTTAACACACGGAAAATTTCGTTGAACAGCAAGCGTTTATCCGCTGACAGGTTGAGAACGCAGTTGGATAGGATCAGGTCAATGCTGTCTGATGCCACCGGCAGTTGTTCGAGGTACCCTTTGCGAAAGTCGAGATTGTTATAGCCGAGGTTTTCAGCTACACCCACCGCACCTTTGCGGGCCAGGTCGAGCATGGGATCAAGCATGTCAACGCCAATTACCCGCCCTTTGTGACCGGTAAGACGTGCGGCAAGAAAACACTCCACGCCACTACCGCAACCCAAGTCAAGGATGGTCTCCCCGCCCTGAATCTCGGCATCGAGCACCGGGCTACCGCAACCGTAACCGCGGAAGCGATAGGCGGGCGGGATATGATCGATCATGGCCGGTTCGTAGCACACCGGATTGAGAATATCTTCGTTTTTATCGCCAACGGCTTCGCTGTAGAAATCTTTGACCACACTGCGACTGTCTTCGTGGGTGAGCGACAGCAGGCAGTTGGAATGGAGCAATGCTACCTTGCCATGGGCACCACAGCTCTCCAGCATATCGCCCATTTTGAGACGCAGCCCCGGCTCGCCGCGCTCGGGGAGCCGACCGGCGGCCTCGACAATCAGGTCGAGGGCCATCTGCTCATAGAGCGGCAGATAGGGATCATCACCGACAAACATCTGTGCGTGGATGTAGCTGTGGTCAATATCGCCACCTCCAAGCAGATAGCGCCACGGCGAGGCCCAGTCACGACAGCTGCTGTGGCGAATCGCATCGAGCACGCTGCTGTTCTTCCAGGCCTGTTGCAGAGAACCGCTCAGGGGGGTTCTGAGAGCGTCAACACCAACCAGCGCTGCTGAGGGATAGAGCTGGCCATCCGGTCCAATCGCCGCAGATTCCCAACCGCTGCCACTGCCGTCATGAATGGTTCCGGAGGGGGCAAAGATCTGGGTTTTCAGGGCATCAAGGTTGTCGATGCTGATACCGCGCTGGTGTGCCCGTGCCGCGGCCTGATTGAGATGATGATGAATGGTCTCGACGGACGGCACTTGGGTTGATGCACCGCGACCACGCACAAAGTACCACATGAAATGGACATTGCCGGCGCCGCAATCCGCCGCCAGATCGACCACGGCCGCCATATCGGCAACATTGTCCTGTTCAACGCACATCGATAAGGTAAATGGAAACTGATTATCACGCAACCACTCGAGTTGCTGTTGGAGACGGGCGAACATGCCATCCCCGCGCAGATGATCGTGTCGCTCGGGCAACCCATCGACACTGATCTGCAAATGAAAACGGCTGCGATCCCAGTCAACACCATCGAGCTGGCGGCTCAGGGTCATGCCGTTGGTGAGCACCGCAACATGGTGGCTGGGCGTGCTGAGGATGTGCCGGACAATGTCGGCAAAGTCGGGATGAACAAACGGCTCACCGCCGGTCAGGGCAAACACCCGGCAACCCAGCTCGGACGCCTCATCCACTCGACGGACAATCTCGCCTGTTGCCAGTTCGTCCTGACTGTTGGGTCCGGAAGTAAACAGACAATGGCGACAGCTCAAGTTACAGCGGTTTGTGATGTGCAACCACAATTCGCGAAGATGATCGGCTGCGAGCAAGGTGCCACGTCCCGGATAGGGGCTGACCACGGCATCCGGCAGGCGATTGAGAAAACGCTGGACGCGGGGCGTGTCGACATCAAGACTTCCCGTCCGTAACTGCTGAAGCAAGGCGTCACCAGCCCGATTAGGAACAAACCAGGCCGGTTGATCGTCGCGAAGATAAATCGGGCAGGAGCGGTGCTCAAACCGCTGCCATAAAGAATGGTCAAAACTCATAACGTAAAACACTGGTGTCGGCCGAGTGATCCTCGGTCGGCCCTCCACAAATCGGATAGTATTATGGGCAGTATTGGATTCGCCGAGGACTGTATCACCAATGGGTCAAAAAACTCAAGTTTAGGATTGACGCGTTAAGGCGTTTGCCGGGCAAGAATCTCTTCATAAACAGCCAGCACCCCTTCAGGGCGATAACTACAGCTGCGCACGCGCTCGCGGCCATTCGCCTCGGTCACCTGCCAGTCCATCACTTCAACTTTTTTGCGCCAATGACGGCTGAGTTTGTCACCTTGCAGCGTCTGAAGGCGTTGCCACAGGTCTTCGAGCGTCATCAGGATAAAAGACTCAACTTCGTCAATGTTATCAAGATGATGGCAGAGAAAGTAGTCGACCAGTTCCACCTGGTCGGAACTCTGTCCAGACTCTGTCCAGGCGATGAAATCATGGTCCGGTTGCCGCTGCTGATTGATTTGATCGTTAAGCTGTTGCGCTGTCATGCTCTCCTCCCTCATTGAATTGTATACAAAAACACACTCCGACCATTGACATGCCCGACAAATCCTCATAGTCTCAGAAACACGTCATTTTACGAAAGGATTTAATTCATGTTTGTGGCAAAAAAAGGCGATACCATCAAAGTTCATTATACCGGCACTCTGAGTGACGGAACGGTTTTCGACACCTCAACGGATAAGGATCCGTTGTCATTCATTATCGGCAAACAGGAAGTGATTGAAGGTTTCGACGAGGCAGTCGTCGGCATGGTGCGCGGCGAAACCAAAACCGTCAGCATCCCGGCAGAAAAAGCTTATGGCCCGACCAAGAAGTCTCTGATCGAAACACTCGATCGCAGCAGCCTGCCGGACAACATCCACTACAAGGTGGGAAGTCAGATCGAGGTGACCAATAAAGACGGTTCTCTGTTTTATGTGATGGTGGCCGCGGCCACGGAAGAGGAAATAACTCTGGACGCCAATCACCCTCTGGCCGGCAAAGAGCTAACCTTTGAGATTCACGTTGAAGAGATCACACCGAAAAAAGTCGTTGAGAACAACCCCCTCGACGAGATCCTGGGCCGACCGGATGTGCTTCAATAACAACGACCTCGTTCAGCGCCATCGGTTTGACACCAGCGGGATGCCGCTATTTGAGACTTTTTGAGCAGCAGCAGTTGCGCCCCTCTTTTTTAGACTGATACAGACAACGGTCTGCCGCGGCAATCATGCCATTGGCCGTCAGCATACTGGCGTGTTCCGGATCACATCCGGCCACGCCAAAGCTGGCCGTCAGACGGATACTCTGCGGATCACAGGCGATCTCCTGGCCGGCAATACTCTGTCGCATCCGTTCCGCCACCACCAGAGCTCCCTCCAGATTGGTTTCTGGAAGAACGACGACGAACTCCTCACCGCCATAGCGGGCCAGCCAGTCAACCCCCTGGCGCAGCGATTCAGCCAAGCCCTGTGCGACACTTTTGATCACCCGGTCACCGGTCTGGTGGCCATAGTGGTCATTGATCAACTTGAAATGATCGATATCACACATGATCAGCGACAAACTCTGCTGATAACGTTGCGCGCGGCGAATCGCGCCGGGAAACGTCTCGTTGAAATAGCCACGGTTAAAACTGCCGGTCAAGGAATCGCGCACCGCCAGCTCGGCAATCTCGGCGTTGCGTTTTTTGATGGTGTCGAGCGCGTCGTTAAGCTGCTCGTTCATCCGCTCCAGCTCACGCTTTTGCTGCAACGCCCCTTCGTAGGTGGACAGCAGCAAGTCAAGAATCTGTGATCGCTCCGAGTTGATCACATGTTTCTTGCCGGCAAAATAGATCTCCACCCCGTCTTCGCTGTGCTTCTGGCGACGAATTTTCTGATTCAACAGGATGTTGTGCACCTGAGAGACCAGCAGACTGCAGTCGAACGGCTTGGTGACAAAGTGATCGGCACCACATTCCAGTCCACGAACAATATCTTCGGGTTCGGAAAGTCGCGTCAGCAACACCACCGGAACCTGGCGGGTACCTTCATGTCCCTTGATCTGGCGGCACAACTCGAATCCATCCATATCAGGCATCACCACATCGCTGATAATCAGTGCCGGACGATAGTTCTCCAGCCACAACAGAGCCCGCGATGACCCATCGGCACAGGCAACGCTCAGCCCCTCTTCTTCAAACAGTTGCTCCAGCTTTAAGGCCTGGGTATAACTGTCTTCAACGACCAGGATATCGACATTTCGGGCCTGCAATAAACTCATAACCCTACCTTTAACATCAAAAAGAATCACGCGCTCGCGGCTAACGGCAACACAGGTGAATCAACTGCTGACCAATCCGCTCCGGACACAGTTTATACATACCGGCCCCGAGCCGCTCCGCTTCACCGGGCATACCGTAGACGACGCAACTGTCTTTATTCTGAATCAGCGTCACGGCACCCTGCTGCTGCAACGTCAGTAACTCTGCGGCACCATCGCGGCCCATGCCGGTCATCAGGACACCAACCACATCACCGCCGTAAGCGCGGGCCGTGGACTGAAACAAATAGGAAACCGCCGGTCGTACACTGTGCATCATCGGCCCCTCTTTAAGAACAATCCGCCCTGCGGAGGTCACGCCCATATGCAAATCGTCCGGAGCAAAATAAACCACACCCGGTTTGATACTCTGACCGTTTTCAGCCACGCACAGCGATAGAGCGCAGTCATTTTGCAGCCACTGTACCATCCCCGGAACAAAACCGGGAGAAATATGCTGGACGACCAGGATCGGCAAAGGAAAACCGGCTGGCAACTGGCGCAACATATTTTGCAGAGCCACCGGACCGCCCGTGGAGGCACCAACCACAACCAGTTTATAACGACAGGTGGCTTTTTTTCCGACGAATCGACTGCGGTTGTTGCGGACGATTCCGCAGGTGCGGTGACTTGCAGCCCGGCGACCTGACGCAGGGCGCATAGCAGCTTGTGCCGATCCTCGACCGCCGCCTTGCTTTTGGGACCACTGGGTTTGGGCACTGCGGCCACCGCACCGGCTTCGAGAATGCGAAAGGTCTCCTGAGACGCACTGCCATTGACCAGACTGCTGACAATCACCACCGGCGTCGGACAACTGGCCATGATCTGGCGGGTGGCGCTGCAACCGTCAAGAACCGGCATATGGATATCCATGGCCACCACATCGGGATGCATACGACGGGTCAATTCCGCAGCCTGCTCACCGTTTTCAGCCACGGCCACCACTTCCATATCGTCGGCGGAATCAACGATAAACTTGAGATAGGCACGAGAAGAGGCGGAATCTTCGGCAATCAGCACCCGGATCATAACGTCACCCGGCGAACGCAGTTACGCCCCGCTTCCTTGGCCGCATAAAGTGCTTCATCCGCCGCCGCCATCAATTGTTCAACACTAAGCAGATGGCATATGGTTTCAGGTAAGTAGCTGACAACACCAAAACTGGCCGTAAGAGAGATGGTCTGGTCCTCCCAGGTGATGGATAACTTTTCGATGGACTGGCGCATCCGCTCGGCGACAGCCAGCGCGATGTCACTGTCGGTATCGGACAAAACAACGACAAACTCTTCACCACCATAGCGCACCAGCAGGTCAAGTCCCTGGCGCACCTGTTCTTTGAGACAGACAGCAAACGCCTGCAACACCCGATCACCGGCCAAATGACCAAAGGTATCATTGACTTTTTTAAAATGATCGGCATCACAAATCATACACGAAACCGGCTGGCGTGAACGCACTGCGCGGGCGATAAACGATGGACATTGGGTGTTGAAATAACTGCGATTGTGAACTTCAGTCAAGGCGTCGGTCACCGACAGATGGAGCACCTCTTCATTACGCTTTTTCAAAGAACGTTCCAAGTCAATGACCCGCTTGGCGGTATTGAGGCGCGCCATCAGTTCCAGTTCAGAGACCGGCTTGGTCAGGTAATCGTCTGCACCGGCCTGTAAACCGGCGACAATGTCATCGGGATCATCCTTGGAAGTGACCAGGAAGATAAACACATAGCCATCGAACTTGCGGCTGCGGATCGCCTGGCACAGCTCGACGCCATCCATCTCCGGCATCACCCAGTCGGTGATGATGATCGGAAAATATTCCTGTTTGAGGCGATCAAGGGCTTCGCGGCCATTACAGACCACGACCGCATTAAAGCCGTGCGCTTCCAGCATAAACTGGAACCGCAATGCCTGGGTACGGCTGTCCTCAACCAATAACACTTTGAACTGCTGCTGCATGTGTTCCTCGTTGTCAGTCTGGCCCTTACTGCTGAAATTCACGCCGATGCCATCGCGTCGTACCGTTCCCCCACGGCGCACAATGAGCGAAGCGGTTGATCCATTTCACGATTTAAATCAATCGCTGTATTGTATCAAGCAGATTGCTTTGATCAAAGCTTCGTTTGACAATATAGGCATTGGCTCCGGCAACAATGCCTTTTTCCTTGTCTTCCGCCGATTCAAGGCTGGTGACCAGGATCACCGGGATCTCCTGAACACTCTCCGTCGCCCGGATGCGCGAGGTTAGTCCAAAACCGTCGAGCTGCGGCATTTCCACGTCACTGACCACCAAGTCAAATACCCCGATCGTCAGCTTGTCAAAGGCATCTTCACCGTCAATCGCGGTGGTGACCTGATACCCTGCGGCTTCGAGAATGTTTTTAATCAACATGCGTGAGGTGATAGAGTCATCCACCGCAAGAATCCGCCGCGCCATCTGCTGGTCGGTGTTATCGTTGCGAATTTTCCCGGCACCCTCCATCGGCGCAGACAGCAGATCACGGGCATCGAGAACCGGCACCACCCGACCGTCACCCAACACAGACGCACCGGAAAAAAAGCGCACATGACGCAACTGCTCGCCGAGTCCCTTGACCAGTAATTCATATTCACCATCGACGTCATCGACGACGAAACCGATCCGTTGCTCACTGTCATGCACCACAACTACATGAATCTGGTCGGTCTGGGTGATAGGGCGGTCGGTGATCGCCAACAGGCCACCGAGGTTGACCAGGGACAGGTTTTCACCATCAACACAAATCACTTCACGGTTTTCCACCGTGCGGATCGACTGGCGGGACACTTTAAGGACCCGCTCCACCATGACGGTCGGCACAATCAACTCAGCACCTCGCGTCTGGATGAGAATACCCTTGAATACCGCCAGGCTCACCGGAACATGCAGTTTGAAACAGGTTCCCTGACCTTGCCGCGTCTCAACATGCAGATGACCACCAAGATCCTCAACCTTTTCCTTAACAATCGCCATACCCAAGCCACGCCCGGAAATCTCGGTGATCATGGAACTGGTCGACAGCCCGGAATTGAATATCAGCCATGCCGCCTCCTCATCACTCAATTCGGCAGCAGCCTGCTCAGTGAGCAACTGCCTGTCAACGGCCTGAGCGCGCACCCGGTCAAGATCGATCCCGGCACCGTCATCACAGATCCGCACTTCGACGCGACCTCCCTGAGTTCGGGCCAAAGAGACCTGCAGCCGCGCCTTGGCTTGTTTGCCGGCAGCCAGGCGGGTCTGAGGCAATTCAATGCCGTGATCAATCGCGTTGCGAATCAGATGGGTCAACGGTGATGAAAGCATCTCGAGAATCCGCTTGTCAATTTCAGTCTCATCCCCCTCCACCAGCAGATCAACCTCTTTGCCCTGAGTTCGCGCCACCTCGCGCACGGTGCGAGGAAAGCTGGCCGACAGATTGGCAAACGGCACCATGATGATCTCTTTGATCTCTTCGAGCAGTTCGTCAATCAAGGTGGCGGTGGTGGCTTTATCCTGCAGCAGACGCTGTTGCTGACGGGAAACCTGGGTTTCCAGACTCTGCAGAGCATTGTGCGTGCGCTCAATATAGCCGAGCAGACTGTCCATGGCCCGTTGTGCATCGTCACAGTCCAGGTCATCGGAACGGTTTTGCAAGCGTCGCAACTGGGGGGCCACCTGATTCCAATCTTTGTGCCAAAGCTCAAACGCCTGGGCCATGCTCAGACTCTCATGATGGCGTTCGGACACGGTCAATTTCAGGGTAATCAGGCTTTCCGCCTTTTGCATCACGCTGTCAAGGTGATGGATGGAAACCCGTAACGTCCCATCTTTAGTTGCCACGGATGGAGAGGTTCTTTCAGCGGGGTCAGGTGGGACTGCGGAGGAAACATGAGGCGCAGTCGCTTTGGAGGGGTCTGCCGGGTCGGGGGCCGCAACGGCAGCGGCTTCAACAGCAGGCTGCACCTCACTGTCGGGTTGTGGCTCAACCGCTTTTGCAACCTGTTTACAAGGTTCACTCAGCTGCTGTAACTGGCTGATGAGCGGTGCTACCTGTTTCCGGTAATCCGCTTCCTGAGTCGTGGAAAAATGATCGAGAAATGCCTCCATGACCCGCACACAATTGTGCAACAGATCAAAATCATCCGTCTGCAGGGTACACAGACCTTTTTTGACCTGCGACAACACGCTTTCAAGGGTCTGACACAACGACTCGATATCGCTTAGCGACACAGACCGCGCCGCCCCTTTGAGGCTGTGCGCTTCACGAAAGGCGACCTCAAGGGGGTCACTACCCGCCATATCGTCTTCTACCCGTTCCAGTTGCACCAGGCAGGACGAAAGACTGGTCAGGCGCTCAAGGGCCTCCTCTTTGAAGGCCTCGCGGAGCATTATCAGCAGTTGCTGCTCATCCATCGTTCATTCCCGTTACAGGGTAAACCGCTCGGAGAGCTGCTTAAGGTTGTTGGCCAGGGCTTCAAGACGCTGGGTGGCATCTTCCAGCTGACGGGCACTGTCCATATTCTGCTGCCCGGCATCTTTGATGGTCAACATCGCCTGAGCCACCTGCTCAACCCCAGCCAGTTGCTGCTGACTGGAGGAGGCGATTTGCATGGCAAATTCAGCCGAGGCATTGATATTCCCGGTCATCACCTGGAAGGTTTCTTCGGTCTGCGACATCAGATCAACCCCGGCCTGCACTGCTTTGGTACCGCGTTCAGTGGCCATCACCGCAGATCCGGTGGCTTTTTGGATATCGCTGAGAATACGTTTGATCTGTTCCGTTGACTGCTTGGACTGTGCGGCGAGAGATTTCACCTCCTGAGCGACCACGGTAAACCCTTTGCCGTGCTCACCGGCCTTGGCCGCCTCAATAGAGGCATTTACCGACAGCAAGTTTGACTGATCCGCCAGATCGGTCACGGTGTCGACAATCTCACCGACATTCTGGCTCTGCTCACTGAGTGAAACAATGCTCTCGGCGATATAATCCATCTCCTCCTTGATGACGCTCATGCCGGCGGCGGTCTTCTGCGTCGCTTCACTGCCCTGTTCCGAATAACGGCTGGCCTCTTCCGATGTGGTGGCCACATCTTGGGCACGATCACTCGACACCTGGGAGGTCTGACGCACTTCATCAACCGTCGCCGTGACTTCAGCCATGGAGCTGGACGTTTCCGCCGCACTGGCGGCAAGCAACGACGAAGTGGTGGACAGCTGGCTGACGGACGCCGCCAGCGTTGTGGTGCCTGAGACCAGCTCACCGATAATGTCACGCAAATTGGTGATCATCATCTTCAAGGCCAGACCCAGCTCATCGTGGTCACTGCGTTCAACGATTTCGACGCTCAGATCCCCTTCGGAGATATGCCGTGCCGAGACGGTGATGGTCTTGAGACTGTCGACCATCTCCCGCATGGCCAGTCCCAGCTTGTCGCGTTCGGAGGCGATCTCCACATCGACATTCAGGTCACCGGCGGCAATCCGGGCAATCTGTTCGTTGCGCTGACGAAAGCTGCGCAACATGCGGGCAAACGCTTTTTGCATCCGTCCCAATTCATCATGGCAGGTCACATGAGCATCGGTCTGCTCCAAATCACCCTCAGCCAGATGCTCAAAGTTAACCAGCATCCGACGCACCGGCGCAACAATCTTGCCCGCGGCCCACCAGCCGAACCAGCAGGCCAGCAGTGCCACCGGTATACTTATCAACAGGATATGCAACCGCAGCACAGAAACCGGGGCCAGGGCTTCGTCGACCTCAATCTCACTGACCACCACCCATTCAAAACCGTAGCCACGCTCGTTAAAGCCGACACCATCATAGGCACCAAGCACATTTTTACCGGCATAGTTGGTTTCAAAGCCGAGACTGGCCTGGTCGTTAATGGCCTGCTCTATGGCCGGTGTCGCCACCTGCTGCTTCAACACCTGACCGGGGGCGAAGCGCAACTCAGAGCGGAGCATGGTATCACTGCCGACCACATAGCTCTCGCCGGTGGCACCAAACTGACCGTGGTCTTCAACAATCTCATTGATGGCATCAATGCTTATTTTGACGGCAATCACGGCTCTGGGTTGGCCTTGCGCGTTGAGAACCGGCACTGCGGCAAACGCGATGGGCATACCACTCGGCTCGTAATCGACAAAATCAAGGACCACCTGTTTGCTACCGTTCATCACCTGACTCCAGGCGGTCGCCAGAGCACTGTTGCTTAACGAGCCATGACTGAGATTGGCACCAAAGTCACTTTCCTGCTCAATGCTGTACATCACATGACCATGCTCGCCACAAATCAACAGCAGATCGTGATATTCATAATTAATCAGGAAGTCTCGCAGAAAGGGATCAATATTTTTAAAAATCTCGCGATATGAGGAGGAGGTCACATCAAAGGGGGCGTTGCCCTTCTGGCCGGTACGTTGGTGATAATTGCCGAGCAGGCTCAGCGCCGTATCAACATCTTGCGACCTCGCCAGCACTTCCAGATCGGTAAACAGATCGTCAAAGTACTCCAGCAACCGTTCCCGGTTGACATCGTTGACCATCTGCACCTTCTCCAACGCGGCTTTATCAAGTGCATCGCGCGTTGCGTTAAAGCTGAGAAACTCCACAATGCCGATGGGAATCAGTGCCACAAGAAGGAACTGAAGCACCAAACGTTTTTTCAGGCTCGTACGCAAAAAATTCATGAATCCCTCCACCAGATTCAACAAGTTACACTCCGCCAGATGCGTTGTCACCAGCGCGCCGGTCGGGTTTATTTATTCAGGCCTGATCGACAATCAATCGCTCATCAGTCAGGATTTTCGCCACATCAAGAACAATGGTCTGATCCGGTGACACGCCCTTGAGATAACGCTCACGCACTCCGGTCAATGTCGGCAATCCTGTTTGCAGGCGCTGCTCTTCCAACTCGCGGACACCGAGAATCTCTTCAGCGAGTACTGCCATCTGCATGTCGCGGTCACGTAGAATCATCAACTTCTGGCGGCTGTCGTTCTTCGGCATCGGCAATTCAAAAAAACTACGCAAATCGACCACAGACAGAATCTGGCCCGAGAAATGGGTGATCCCGGCAACAAAGGACGGCGCTCCGGGCAAAGCGACCAGAGCCGACACCGGCACCACCTTTTTCACCTGCACCAGTTCAAAAGCATACACTTCCTGAGCAAGACGGAACTCGACCACCGGCAGCAGATGTCCCACCATGATGGTGTCGTCCGGGCGCGCCAACTGCTCGGCACGCTGTTGCAAAATCCGTTGTTCACGCGAATCAGCCATTGCTCTTTTCACTCATGGTCAGTTTTTAACGACAAACGCAAATGCGCCGCTGTCATCCCCCCGGAATCGGGGATCACCGCATCCTCAGCCAACCGGTCAAGAAGCACGTGAATACGAGCAAACGATTTGTTCTTTTGCGTCATGTCACCACTTTGGCCCTGCAACATCCCCATGGACAATTGGGCCATAATATAGCCCTCATCCAGATAGAGAGCTCGTTCAAAACTCTGCCTGGCCCGGTCAACATCCTGCTTTTCCAACGCAATCACGCCGTTGAGATAATGGGCGGCCGGATTCATCTGATCGAGGCGCAAGGCCTCCTCCAGATTTTCCTGCGCCTGATCGGTATGACCGACATTGGCATAGCACTTGGCCAGCAGCAGGTTAACTCGCGCCAGCTCTCGCCGATCCGATTGACAGCAAGACAGCAGGTTCTCCAGCTGCGCCATGGCCTGGGTATATCCCCCTTGCTCAACCAGCTCCATGCAATGATCCACCGTCAACGGCAATTCCTCTGGAGGAATGGCAGGACGGGGTACGTTCACTGCCGCCCTGGCATCTTTAGCAGGCGGCACGGATGCCTTCATCTGCGTTTTTTTAGATGCAACAACCCGCTTCAACAGCACCGGAGGGCAAACAGACTGCGGCACCTCGCCCACCCCTTTTCGGTGTAACACCATGCCCTTGATGTGGACCGAATGCAAACCATCCACCGCGACCAGGCCCGCCTCACTTGGACTCACCACCAGCCAACCGCCGTCATCAAGCATGCGGGACAGCTCGGCAAGAATCTGTTCACGCAGCTCACGCGAGAAATACATCAAGACGTTGCGGCACAGGATAATATCACAGCGACACCGTGCATTGTCGCCGATACGAAACGGCGGCGCGGCCAGATTCAGATAACTGAAATCGACCCGTTGACGGATTGACTCCTTGAGCTGCCAGTGATGGTCATCAACGGCATCAAAATAACGCTGCTGCATCGGTGCAGACAGCCCGCGAAACGACCAACGCGAATAGATGCCTTTACGGGCATGGCGCAACGACTTGACATTGACATCCGTGGCCAGCAAATCAACCGACCAGTCACTGTTGATCAGGCCGTAATGATCGAGCAACATGGCGATGGAATAGGGTTCTTCGCCGGTACTGCATCCCGCACTCCACACCCGTAAGGTTTTGGTTTCTCTGGCTTGACGGATGCGTTGCGGAACGACCACTTCGCGCAACGCGGCAAACAATCCTGGATCACGAAAAAAATAGGTTTCACCAATCGTCAGGCTGGTCACCAGCGGTTCCAGCTCTTTGTCACTGTGCGGTGCCGCTAGCACCCAGTCAACATAGGCTTGCGGATCACTAAAACCCGATTCATCACAGGCACGACTTACAGCACGCAACAGGTCGTTATGGCGTTCCGGAGGAAAAAACATGCCGAACCGTTTGTGCACAAACGCACTGAGCTCATGACATGTCTCCGGTGAAACCACCTGTGCCGCATCCATCCATTTGCCCCGCTATTGGTCTGTTGTCGGCTTCGAGGAGACCGTTTCGTCCTTGTAACCCTCAAGCAATTCGTGGTCAAAGTACAAAAAAGTCTCGGCATCGCATAACTGTAGCTTTTTTTCATCATGCCAGAGAATCGCCGTCACATAGCTGTCCATGTCCGGAAAAATGTCAGCCGACTGTTTCAACCGGGCGTCTGACACTTCGATCACCGACTCCACCTCATCCGCCAGGAAAGCCACAATCTGCTCGCCACGATGGGCCAAAACGATTCTCTGGTCCACACCAACAGGTTGGGACGGCTTATGCAGCCGAAAACGCAAATCCACAACCGGATAAACGATCCCTTTATAATCGATCAACCCCAGCAGACCGCTGGCCGCCTCGGGCAGCGTAATCAGTGCCACAGAACGCACCACCGTCTCCACCAACTCGAGCGGCAGGGCATACCAGGTTTCGTCAATCCGGAAGGGGAAATATTTTCTCATAATACAGTTATCGTAAATTAAAAGAGAAACTTCAAGCAAATAAACGCCAACTATAGCGAGATTTAGACAACTGTACAGCACAAATAAAAAAAGAGGCTGTGAAAATAAATTCACAGCCTCTTGGATTTTTTGGCTCCCCGAGCAAGACTCGAACTTGCGACAGGGTGATTAACAGTCACCTGCTCTACCAACTGAGCTATCGGGGATCAGTCTTTACGACGACGGGGAATATACTGTTTCCCCAAAACCTTGTCAACAGTTTTTTAACGTTTTTATCGCCCACCTTTTTTCAAATCGAGTAGGACAAGTTTGGCAATGGCTTTAAGGGTTTCGAACACTCCAACCCCGCTCATGGCGCAGGCCTTGAATTCAGGAACCTTGGTCGGATTGACAAACCGCTGCAGCTCTTCGATCGGACTCAAATTGGGCAGGTCTTGTTTATTGTACTGCACCACATACGGCAGTTTGTCGAGATCGTAGCCCTGCTCTTCGAGATTGTCGCGCAGGTTCTCAAGGCTCTCGATATTGGCGTCCATCCGCTCTTCCTGAGAGTCGGCAACAAATACCACACCATCGACCCCCTTGAGGATCAATTTACGTGAGGCATCATAAAACACCTGACCTGGGACGGTATAAAGATGAAAGCGGGTTTTAAAGCCGCGCACCTCGCCCAGAGCCAGGGGCAAAAAGTCAAAAAACAGCGTCCGCTCCGATTCTGTGGCCAGGGAGATCATCTTGCCCTTGGAATCCGGCGCCGTTTTTTGGTAGACATGCTGCAAATTGGTTGTTTTTCCACACAACCCGGGGCCGTAATAAACAATTTTGCAGTTAATCTCACGCGAGGCGTAGTTGATAAAAGACATGGTGAAGATCCTTAGCTGAACAGATTGTCGATATCATCGTCGGTAATCTCTGCGAACGGATTGCTTCGCTCCCGACCACTCGCCTGGTCACTGCTTTTTGAGCTGATCTCATCAAACAACGCTCCAAGGGCCATGCTGGCTTTTTTAACCCGGAGTCGTACCAGCCCCAGTGAACTACGTTCATCAAAGATAATCACCAAGATAACGCGCCCACCCACAATGGAGATATGAATATTATCCTTCTCCCCTTCGTGAAACTGTATGGCGAACTCTTTCTCTCCAACCAGCTTGGCCAAGCCTCCGGTAGCGGCAATATTGCCCGCAGTCAATGATGCCAGACTGGTGGTATCCATACCACTGACATCCCCGGACGTCGCAATCATCTGACCGTTTTTATCGACCAGATAGATTGATTTTGCGTTGGACGCTTTTAGAAGATTATCGAGTATTTCTTTTACTTTGACGACTTCGTCATCGTAAAGAACAAAGGTAGCCTGAGAGCCAAACATGCGCAGTCTCCCCAAAGGTCATGGTTTGTCGGCTTATGCCAGAGGTTTCAAAGCCCAGACACTCGTTATAGCATTTCGCCTGTCATCCACGCAACAGCATTAAGGGGAGCTGAACAAAACATTAACCGGACAGCATCCCCCTTTTCGCCATAAAAAAAGCTCCCGAAGAGTTCTCCGGGAGCTTTTAATATCACAGTTCAAGACGGGATCACTTACCGCAATCCGGATCCATATCCGCCAGTTTCTTGTACAGATCGAAACGGGCTGAGGTTTCCTTGGTGGCCTGAGACATCAGACGCTCAGCCACTTCCGGCTGGGCTTTCTTAAGGACACGGAAGCGGTTCTCACCGTAAGCATAGTCCTCAAAGCTGATGCTCGGATCCTTGCTGTCGAGCTGCAACGGATTCTTGCCTTGCTCGGTCAGACGGGGATCGTAGCGGAACAGCGGCCAGTGACCGGAGTTAACCGCCTTTTTACACTCGTCTACGGCGGTGGTCATGTTGATACCGTGGGCGATGCAGTGGCTGTAGGCCAGGATAATGGACGGGCCATCATAAGCTTCGGCTTCAAGGAAGGCCTTGACGCACTGAGCCGGGTTGGCCATGGACACCTTAGCAACATAAATATTGCCGTAGGTCATGCTGATCATGCCAAGGTCCTTTTTGCCCATACGCTTACCACCGGCGGCGAATTGAGCGACCGCGCCAAGCGGTGTTGCCTTGGACGCCTGACCACCGGTGTTGGAGTACACCTCGGTGTCGAGAACCAGCACGTTGACATTCTCGCCGGAAGCAAGAACATGGTCCAGACCGCCGTAACCGATGTCATAGGCCCAGCCGTCACCACCGACAATCCAGACTGATTTTTCAACCAGATAATCGGCAACAGACAACAGCTGCTTGGAGTTGTTGTCCGGGCATTTTTCCAGACCGGCCTTCAACGTAGCGATGCGGGCGCGCTGAGCGTCGATCCCTTCCTGCGTGCTTTGATCAGCACCCTGGATCTCCTTGATCAGGTCGGCATACTCACTGCCGGCTTCACACAGCTTGCCGGAAGCGTCAGCAAGCAGCTCCTGAGCGTACTCCTTGAATTTGTCGACGGACAGGCGCATGCCGTAACCAAATTCGGCGTTGTCCTCGAACAGGGAGTTACTCCATGCCGGACCCAGACCGTCTTTACGCGTGGTCCAAGGGGTGGTCGGCAGGTTACCACCATAGATGGAGGAACAACCGGTGGCGTTGGCGATCAGGGCACGGTCACCAAACAGCTGGGAAAGCAGTTTGACGAACGGCGTCTCACCACAACCGGCACAGGCACCGGAAAACTCAAAGGTCGGCGGCAGGAACTGGCTGCCTTTGAGGGTCTGGCGCTTGAATAACTTCTCGTCAGGATCGGGAAGATTGAGGAAAAACTCCCAGTTAGCGGCCTCTGACTCACGTAGCGGCGCCTGGAAGGTCATATTGATGGCTTTCTTGCCTTCCTCTTCCTTGCTCTTGGCCGGGCAGTTGTGAACACAGGCACCACAACCGGTGCAGTCCTCAGGAGCGACCTGCAAGGTGAACTTCATGCCGGCCATCTCTTTGCCTTTGGCGTCAACAGACTTAAAGGTCTCGGGAGCACCGTCAAGCTCAGCCGGATCGTAGGCCTTCATGCGGATTGAGGCATGAGGGCAGACGAAGGAACAGATACCACATTGAATACACAGATCCTGCTCCCATACCGGGATGTTAACGGCAATGTTACGCTTCTCGTATTTGGCGGTGCCGGTGGGGAAGGTTCCGTCAGCGGGCATGGCCGAGATGGGCAGATCCTGACCTTTACCTTCAATGATCGCAGCGGTGGTGTTCTTAACGAACTCAGGAGCCTCCCCTTCGATCGCACCGTGAATGTGCAGCTGGCTGCCGACAGCGCCGGGAGTCACTTCATGGATCTCTTCCAGGGCGCGGTCAACCGCTTCCTGGTTCATGGCGACAACTTTTTCACCGGCTTTGCCGTAAGATTTAACAATGGCGTCCTTGATTTCGGCAATCGCGGTGTCCAGCGGAATAATGCCGGAGATTTTGAAGAATGCCGTTTGCATGATGACGTTGATGCGGGGACCGAGGCCGATCTCCTCACCGAGGCGCACACCGTCGATAACGAAGAACTTCAGCTTCTTGTCAACAATCTGCTGCTGAACTTCCTTGGGAATGTTATTCCAGATCTCATCTTTGCCGTAGGGGCTGTTGAGGAGGAAGGTGCCACCCTCGTTGATGTTGCTGAGGATGTCGTACTTCTCGAGGAAAGAGAAGTTATGGCAAGCGATAAAATCAGCACTGTCGATCAGGTAAGGCGACTTGATGGCCTTCTTACCGAAACGCAGGTGACTGGTGGTCATGCTGCCCGCTTTTTTGGAGTCATAGACAAAGTAGGCCTGAACCTTATTGTCCGTGGTCTCACCGATAATCTTGATGGAGTTTTTATTGGCACCAACCGTACCGTCTGAACCCAGACCGTAAAACATCGCCGCGTAGCAGTCGGAAGGCACTTTGAAGTTGGGATCGAAATCGAGGCTGTTGCCGGTCACATCGTCTTTAATACCAACGACAAAATGGTTCTTGGACTTCGCCGCATCGAGGTTGTCAAACACGGACTTGGCCATACCCGGAGTAAACTCGTAGGAACCAAGGCCGAAACGGCCGCCGACAACTTTCGGGTAACCGTCGCCTTTGTAGATGCCTTCTTCCATGGCTTCGCCAATGGCAGTACGTACCGCCTGGTAGAGAGGCTCACCCAGGGAGCCGGGCTCCTTGGTACGATCAAGAACAGCAATCTTCTTAACGGAAGCCGGCATGGCTTCAGCAAAAGCCTTGGTCGGGAACGGCAAGAACAGACGCACCTTGAGAACACCAACCTTCTCACCTTGAGACGCCATATGCTCGACCAGCTCTTCAACCGTGTCGGCACCGGACCCCATAACGATGATCACCTTCTCGGCATCGGGAGCACCAACATAATCGACCAGCTTGTACTGACGACCGACCAGCTTGGCCAGCTTATCCATTTCGCCTTGCAGCACGTCAGGAATCGACTCGTAAAACTTGGTGACGGTCTCACGGCCCTGGAAGTACACGTCCGGGTTTTGAGCCGTACCACGCAGTACCGGATGATCCGGAGACAGGGAACGCGCTTTATGGGCACGTACCAGGTCGTCATCGATCAAGGCACGCATATCATCCTGAGTCAGTTCTTCAACCTTTTGAACTTCGTGGGACGTGCGGAAGCCGTCAAAATAGTGCAGGAAGGGGATGCGCGTGCGCAGGGTGGTGGACTGAGCCAACAGAGCAAAGTCCATGACCTCCTGAACGGTGTTGGAGCACAGCATACCCCAGCCGCAGGGGCGGCAGGACATGACGTCGGAATGGTCGCCGAAGATGGACAGCGCCTGAGCCGAAATGGCACGGGCTGAAACATGAAAAACCGTTGAGGTCAACTCACCGGCAATCTTGTACATGTTGGGGATCATCAGCAACAGACCTTGCGACGCGGTAAAGGTCGTGGTCAGCGCACCAGCCTGCAGAGCACCGTGGACAGCACCGGAAGCACCGCCTTCGGATTGCATCTCAACAACTTTGGGGATCGTCCCCCAGATGTTTTTCTCGCCCGCCGCACTTTTGGCGTCGGAAATTTCACCCATAACCGAAGACGGGGTGATGGGATAAATCGCAACGACCTCATTGGTCGCATGAGCGACATGAGCCGCGGCGGTATTGCCATCGATGTTTACCATCTTACGCGACATGTGTTCCTCCTTTTAATGGTGTCAAAAACTTCGACGATCAACGCTGATCCGTCAAACCAGATATGTCCTTCATCACTTCACATGCAATCGACTGCCTTACAAATCGCGACGACCTTCAATCGCGCGCCCGACAGTCGCATCATCAACATACTCAAGATCGCTGCCCATAGGAATGCCATGAGCCAGCCGTGTGATCCGCACCCCAAACGGCTGCAACAATCGGCTCAAATACAGAGCCGTTGCTTCCCCCTCAATGGAGAAATTGGTGGCGACGATCACCTCGTTGAAGTTTCCCTGCCGCACCCGCTCAATCAGCTCGGCAATCTTCAAATCATCCGGGCCGACACCATCAAGCGGTGACAGCACGCCATGCAGCACATGGTAACGCCCGCGGTAACTGTGGCCGCGTTCTATGGCCATCAGATCCTGCGGCTGCTCCACCACACACAGCAGGCTGTCGTCACGACTGGTGCTGGTGCACAACACACAGGGATCCTGCTCCGTCACATGAAAGCAGGTCGAACAAAACTGAACACGCTGTTTCAGATTCTGAATGGCTTCGACCAGAGCCTGTGACTGCTCGTCCGACTGCTGCATCACGTGAAAAGCAAGTCGGGTTGCTGTTTTACGCCCGATACCGGGGAACTTTCCCAGCTCCACGATCAATCGGTTCAATGAGGGAATTGAGTCTAGCATGAAGTCCTCAGAAAATCCAACAATTTAAAATAGCGTTCTATTTTTTAAGGAAAGTGTACTTTTTTCAGCAAAAATAAAACTTAAAACGTATTTTACCATATCGTGTGCCAAAGAAAATACCTTCGGTAAACACGACATTAACTCGCTGAAAACACAAAAACAAAAGCCACTATCGGCTAAAGGCGCGACAGTGGCTGATGTTTTAAATCCATATGGAACGGCGTTAAAACAGACCGGGGATATTCATCCCGCCGGTCAATTTCGACATCTCCTGCTGCATGATATCCTGGCTTTTGCGAACCGCTTCATTGGTCGCCACCAGAATCAGATCCTGCAACATATCAACATCCTGAGGATCAACAACATTCGGATCAATCTTGATCGACAAAATCTCCTGCTTGCCATTCACCACCACGGTAACCATTCCGCCACCGGCGCTGGCTTCGATCTCCTGCTTGGCCACCTCTTCCTGGATGCGCGCCATTTTCTGCTGCATCTGCTGGGCCTGCTTCATCATGTTTCCTAACCCTTTTGCCATCATTCTCTCCTTTTAAACGTTAAACAAAACCTTTATCAATCGGGGTCACCGACTCAATATCACCGGAAAATATTTCAATTGCCCTCTTCACCGTCGGGTGGGTCAGAGCGTCTTCACGCAAGCGTCGCTCGCGGTCACTCTCCTTTTTTTTTTTCGTTTCGACCAGAGACGGCGGCCCGGAAGCGTCATTGGTCAGCGCCTGAATTTTCAGATCCAGCTCCAGCCCGTATAAGTCACGCACCAGCTGTGTCAGACGCTCGCGGGATTCGACATCATTCATCTGTTGCAGATGAAACGACGACGAGGGGTAGCCGATCACCAATTCCGGCAGCGCCATCTTCATCAGACTACCGTATTCCAACAGCGACGCCAGCGAAGGCGACTTCCCTCGAACACCAGCGACCAACTGCGACCAATCGCTCGGAGCTGCTCCGCCCTGCCGTGTCGCGACCGGTGGCGGATCAGCCATCGGTGCAGGCGCCTCAGCGACAACGGGTGCAGCCGGTTGCGGTTCCACAGCAACCGACGCCGACGGAGCGGGTGAGGGCGCTGGTTGCGGGGCAGCGGCCGGAGCCGGCGACACAGGAGCAGCAGAATCCGTTGGCATCATCGCTGATACCGGCGGTGCCTGCTCCGATTGCGGCCGCGGAATCGTCCCCGAAGAATAGCCTCCTTCGAGGGCCTCCACTTTACGAATCAGACCGGCAATATCTTTAGCCGGTGGCAGACTCGCCGCCCGCACCAAGGCCATTTCGACCAGCAGACGCGGAAAAGAGGAGGCGGACAGTTCCGTTTCAACCTTAATCAACATGCTGAGCAACCGTTGCCAGTCATCCTGGCCAGCCAGAGCGCTCAGTGCCTTGAGAGCATGAAGCTCATCACCAAACACCCCCAGATCTTCCTCAGGGTTTTCAACCAGAGAACAGAGAATCGCCTGGCGCACCGTTTCAACCAACTCCTGGCAGAACTGTCGGAAAGAGTGTCCGAGATCATCAACACGCCGCACCACATTGAGCACCATGGAGCAATCCTGACGCATACACCCTTCCAAGGCATCAAACAACAAGCGACGATCCACCATACCCAGCAAGCCCTGGACATCTTCGTCGGCCACCTGCTCGGAACAGAATGCCACCACCTGATCGAGGGTGGACAGACTGTCACGCATGCTGCCGCCGCCGCGCTGGGCAATCAAGGCCAGGGCACGATCAGAGATGGTAATATTCTCGGCATCGACAATACGCCGCAATTGCGCCACAACCTTCGGCGCAGGAATTTTACGAAAATCAAAGCGTTGGCAGCGCGACAGAATAGTGACGGGAATTTTATGCGGTTCCGTGGTGGCAAAGATGAATTTGACGTGCTCAGGAGGTTCTTCGAGGGTCTTAAGTAGAGCATTAAAGGCATTGATCGACAGCATGTGCACTTCGTCAATGATGAAAATCTTATAGCGGCACTGTGACGGCATGTAGCGCAGTGTTTCTCGCAGTTCACGCACATCATCAACGCCGGTATTGGAGGCGCCATCGATCTCAAACACATCGACACTGTGACCGCTGGAGATCTCTTCACAATGCCGGCACTGATTGCACGGTTCCGCCGACGGTCCATTTTCGCAGTTCAGCGCTTTAGCGAGAATCCGCGCCGCCGAGGTTTTGCCGACGCCACGCGCTCCGGTAAACAGAAAGGCATGATGGACACGGCCACTGGCAATCGCATTGGCCAATGTACGACTGACATGTTCCTGACCGACCAGATCAGCAAATGTTTGCGGACGCCACTTTCGCGCCATAACCAGATAGGACATGAAGAGCAACCTTGGGCTAAACCGGAACCATCCACTGATTCAGGTTAAAGAAAATGACCGTGCAGCACTGTCGGAGCGGACCGACCGCTGGGCCCTCAGTATGCGGGGAATCACCGGCAAAATCAACGGCTATCCGTCATGGAACAAACGGAACGGGTAACACCAAAACAAAATTGCCGCCACAAGTGGCAGCCAGGCACCCCCGCGGCACACCGACTAAATCGTTACCGCTGCTCCCTTCCGGGCCTGACGGGGTTCACGACCGTCCGTTGCGCGGGACCTGACTGCCGCTTCTGACGGCAATGGATTCCACCCTACAAACAAAAACAGCGCATTGGCCTGCCGACCGAACTACGCTTTGGCGACGGGCTGTAACAGCACCGACTCTGAAGCCCTGCGTGCGACTTCAATTGTATGAAAATCTTCACGAAGAGGGTAAGATTCGCCCGCTTCGTTGTCATGTAAATGGCGGAGAGGGAGGGATTCGAACCCTCGGTAGCTTGCACTACACCCGCTTTCCAGGCGAGCACCTTCGACCGCTCGGTCACCTCTCCGCATTACATGAGGCGCAAATAGTACACAGCATTGCCGACGCTGTAAAGACTTTTTCTTACCTGTCGTGCCGGGCAATAATATCGCCTCGGTCAGCGATAATCATTAAGCGTCCAGTCATACGGCAAAAACGACAACGGGGCTGTTCCCTCACGAATCCGTTTTTGCCCCACCAGGTCGCCACTGAGCTGTGGCGCATAAGGGCGAAAAAAATCTTGCAATGTCTTACTGCCGCGAAAACCGATAAAATCGTTGCCGTACCAATCGAAAATAGACGAGACCTCCAGCTGTCCTGTTGTGACATTAAACCGATTGCGTTGCCGGTCCGAGAGAAAACGGGACACCGCTTCATCAAGTTTTTTGTCAAGGTCAACGGCAACAAACGCCTCGTTCGGCAACGCCGGACAGCCGACCGAGGCACACACCAGGGCAAAATGGATCCTTGGCTCGTCAAAGCCGCTACGTCCGCGAATCATCCGGTGCTCAATATCATCGAGTGAACGGTCCTCACCGAGCAGCGTAAAAAATCGCTGTTTCCATGGTGAACGGAACCAGAACCCGATCTCTTTGATCGAATCTACCGGATAATTTTTCAGCACCAGGGCCACGGTAAACGCGTTGTAGGCATTGATAAGAAAGGCCAGCTGTTGGTCACGAGACCAGCGCTGGTACTCCTGTTTGCTGACATTGGAAAGCTGCTCCAGATAGCGGTTTAAATTGCCACGATCTTTTTTCCAAGCCGCATAATTAACTTTGGAGGCCACCCCGTTGTGCACCCAGACCACATATTTTTGCAACTGGTCGGTCCACTGCGCATGGCTCTGATCAAAGGCATGGGACGTTAAGGGGAACATCAGCAACAGCGCAATCAAAAAACAACGGGTCACGAAACTCTCCGCATCCAGCCATGAAAACGCTTCAGCCAAGGCATGAGCGCAGCCGGAAGATGGCGGCGCTGCCAGTCCCCCGCCACCAGTTTATTTCCTTCAGCCAACGTGGGATAAACATGAATCGCGGCAAGAATTTTCTTCAGACCGAGACCGTTTTTCATGGCCAGAACAAATTCCGCCAGACAATCACCGGCATGAGCTCCGACAATAGTCACACCGAGGATGGTGTCTTTGCCGGGCACGGTCAACACCTGAATCCAGCCGCGCGTATGACCATCCGTCACCGCACGATCCAGTTCGCCGTAATCAAACCGGCTGAGTTCATAAGCGAGTCCCTGGCGCTGCGCCTCCTGTTCGTTGACGCCGACACGCGCAACTTCCGGATCGACAAAAGTGGTCCAGGGCACCAGGCTCTGATCAACGCGTCGTCGCCAGACACGATCAAATAACGCATTCATACTGGCCGTTGCCGCCTGATGGGCGGCCATGTGGGTAAACTGATACGGTCCGACCACATCTCCGGCACAATAAATGCTCGGCACAGAGGTGCGTAACATCCCATCGGCCTGCAACGCGCCATGTCGTTCAACAGTCACTTCCAGCGCATCAAGACCCAGGCCCTGTGTCATCGGTTGGCGGCCAACGGCAAATAACAGGGCATCACCATGAATTGTGCGTGTCTCTTCACCAACACGGCAGGTCAAAACAATCTCGCCCTGTTGGCTGGCCACCTGCAGCCCCTCATGGTTCAGACACAGTTCAACCCCTTCGCCATGGAACACCTGCTGAACCAGTTCGGAAACGGCGCGATCCTCCCGCTTCAGCAACCGTTCGCCATGCACCACCTGAACCACCTGACTGCCAAGCCGGTTGAACGCCTGGGCCAATTCACAACCGATGGGGCCACCTCCCACGACAATCAAACGGCGCGGCTGCCGCCGCAACGACCAGATGGTGTCTGAGGTATAATAGTCAACACTGTCCAAACCCGGCAACTCCGGAACCACAGGCGTTGCCCCCGTGGCCAACACGATCCTGCGTGTCGTCAGCACCCGATCACCGACCGCCACCTCATGCCCGGAAAGCAGACGCGCCTGGCCGTGAAAACAGTCCACTCCCAACGCCTGGTAACGTTCAACGGAATCGTGCGGTTCAATTGTACGAATGGCCTGTTGGACCCGCTCCATAACCTGGGCAAAATCGACCTCGATGTCTTGCCTCGGCAGGCCGTAGCGGTCCGCCTGGCGCATCTGCTGGGCCAGATGAGCTGCGCGGAGCAGTGCTTTGCTCGGCACGCAGCCACGATTGAGGCAATCACCGCCCATGCGTGCCTGTTCAATCAGCGCCACTCGCGCCCCGGCCGCAGCGGCCAGATAGGCGCTGACGAGTCCGGCGGCACCGGCACCGACAACAACCAGATTGTAGCCGTAGCGCTGTGGCAACCAGCGTTGCAGCAGCTTCGTCACACTCATAGGTTCTCCCCACCATCGTGCGTATTGAGGAATTTCGCAACCAACTGACGCAACTGTTCAACTTTGACCGGCTTGGTCAGACAGGCATTGAGTCCCACCTGTTGAAATTCGTCCCATTGGCGACCATCGGAAAAGGCCGTCAGTCCGACGATGGGGACGGTTACTCCGGCATTGCGAATCTGTTCGGTGGCGGTCAGTCCATCCATCTGCGGCATGTGGTAATCCATCAACACCAGATCGTAAGACCGCTTCAGACAGCGTTCAACGGCCGCCAGCCCGTCACTGACCCGATCAACACACAGATGGAACTCCTGCAGCCGCACTTTCATCAGGGTCGCAGTGGCATCATCATCTTCAACCAACAACACACGACGCCCCATACAATTTTTGACCGGTGGTCGCGGTGTCGCTCTGTCCGTCGGTGCAACCAAGGCACCATCGGCAACGCGCATCGGCAATAAAAAGTAGAAGCAACTGCCCTGCGTATCGTCCTGACAGCTCTCCACGCCAATCGTCCCCCCCATTTGCTCCACCAATCCTTTACAAATGGCCAGGCCCAGACCGGTGCCGCCATATTTACGCGTCGTCGAGCTGTCCGCCTGGCTGAAGCTTTCAAACACCCGCTCACGCAATGACTCGTCAATACCGATGCCCGTATCACACACCGCCACATGGATCAGGTAATGGCCATCCTGCTCTTCAGCGTCGACCTTGACACACACTCGGCCCTGTTCGGTAAATTTAATCGCATTGCTCACCAGGTTGACGAGGATCTGTCGCACCCGATGCTGATCGCCCAGCAACAGATCGGGCAACGAGGCATTGTCGGCCAGCTCAAGGCGTAATCCTTTCTGACGGGCATTAACACCGAGAATCGCCACCACATTTTCAATACATTCACGCAAGTTAAACGGTGACTCCTCCAGCACCAGCTTTTCTGCTTCGATTTTGGAAAAATCAAGAATATCGTTGATCAAGCTTAACAACGAATCGGACGCATCATTCGCCATGGTCAGGTATTGACGCTGCTCATCATCCAGCGACGACTCCAACACCTGTTGCAAAGCAGCGATGGTCACCGTCATCGGCGTACGAATCTCATGGCTGACCACCGCCAGAAACTCACTCTTGGCCTGGTTGGCAGCCTCGGCTTCCTCTTTGGCCTGACGCATGGCCAGAATGGAGCGATTGCGTTGCAGCCGCTGCCAGGTTCCCTGTAACAACAACATCATCTGGCGGATATCAAAATCGCTGTACGGTTCATCCTTGTCAAGCAAACCAATCACGGCAACAATATGACCGTTTTCCAGTAGCGGCACCTGCAGGTAACGATCATAGTTCAGATCTCGATCCAACCATTCCTGCAGGCGATGATTGTACAATTGCGGCTGGCGGCAATCCGGCAGACCAATCTGTCGTTCAAACCAGTCACTGCCGTCCTTGAGATTGCTCGCCTTAATGGTCAGCTCGGCACAACCGCCACCTGTCACCGCCAAAAAACCGCCATGGCTGTCACAAATACGCAATGCCTGGCCGAGAATGTAATGGCACACCTGTTTTTCCGGAAACTCGAGCATCTGCTGCAACGTGAGCAGCGCTTCCATCCGAATCTCTTCACATTGGGCAGAACGTTCGGCCTTCTTCCGTTCGGTGACATCCACAACCGTGGTCAGGCACAAGATCTCCCCCCGCCAGGAGAACGATTCCAGACAAACATCAAAATGGATCAGGCTGCCGTCGCGATGGATACCGCGTAGCTCCATATGACAGCCCTCATCCGAACGGATGGTCTGGGCGACACTATCCAGATAATTGGCACAATCGTCGGCACGAATCCGTTCGCTGAGGGTCAAACTGAGCAACTCCTCCAGTTCGTAACCATACATGCGGCAGGCCGCCGGGTTGGCATCCACCAACTGACCATTTCTGCGGTAGAGCATGAAACCGTTGGAGCCCAATTCAAAAATCGCCCGATAATGGCGCTCGCGTTCGCGCAAGGAACGCTCCACCTCACGAAAATCAGTGACATCGCGCATGGTGGCCAAAACCACATCATCGCCATCAAGCCGCAACGGCTGTAGCACAACGTCCGCCTCACGCAGATTGCCGCCACGCAAATATTGCCAGGAAAAAAACTGTGTTCCTTCACGCATCGCTATTTCGGCATAATGACGCGCTACCGATAAAGAACTACGCCCGTCAGGTTGAAATTCCGGAGCAAAGGAACTCACCTCCTGACCGACAACATCATCCTCACAGTGGTCGAGCAACAGACAGCCCTGGCCGTTGGTTTTAAGGATTGTTCCCCCTTTAACAACAAACACGCCATCGGCTGTGTTTTCAAACAGAGTCCGGTAACGCAGCTCCTTGTTTTCCAGTTCGCGCAGAAGGGGACGGGTGATTTTCCAGAACAGAAAGGTACCGGTCAGCACCAGCACCCCAGCCACTAACGACAGGTAGGGGGTGGCGTCTAAAAAGGGCTGCTTCAGGCTGGACAGTTCAACTTTAACCACCAGCCCGAGGTTAAGACGATGGATCGGTTCATAGGCGGCAAGCGACAACCCCCCATCGCAATCGCTGAACTCCATCACACCACTTTCACCAAGCAATGCGCGCCGCATCGGCTCAGCTTGACCGGAAGAAAATGGGATCACTGTCCCTTTGCAAAGACTCGCAGCCTGGCGATGGACAATAAACTCAATTTCATCAAGATGACGGCGGCCAATAACAAATTCGCCACGCTGGTCATCTTTGAGCATACCGTGATAACAGGAACGGATCAGGTCCAGAGCCTGATCCTTGTTGACGCCATCGACATCATGGAGGACAAAGTCAACCGCCCGTTCAATAAAACGCGCCTGACTATAGGCAATAGAGCGCAGATGGGAGACCTCATCGCCCACTTCCACACGATAAAGCGTCCACATGGTAGCACCACCAACACCTACCGCTACCAGTATCATCACCAAAAACAGCGTGATTATCCGTCGTTGTTCCGCCACAGAGCCCTCACATGAATAGACACAGAAAATTAAAATAGTACCTGATTCAGCGAAAGTCGAAAGTGTTTTTCTTACATTTTTAGAGGATCACGCCATCACCGTAGTGTTTCCATGCTATTGTTGGGGGGTGCTTTTCCACTTCACCAGGGAGTCCCATGGTTTATTCTGACAAAAGTTTACAGGTTGCAAAACTGGCCGAAGCCTGCCGCCTGCTGCCGCCGTTAACCGTACAACAGCAACGCCACCAACGTGAAGTGGATCGCCTGGCTTTGACCTGGAGCAGTACAGCTCTGGCAGGCAATCAGCTTACTCTTGAAGAAACCCGCCGAATTCTTACTGAAGATATCGCCATCGGCGGCAAACCGCTCAGTCACCACGTGCAGATTCTCGGCCACAGCGAAGCGTTTAATATGCTCTATCTTCTGGCCCGTCTTGACGGCCTGGAGTCAGCCCATATCTGCGCCCTGCATCAACTGTACAGCTACCGCCTTGATGCCGAGCTGGCCGGAAAATTTCGCTCAGAACATGTAACGATCAGCGAAACCAGCTTTATGCCACCGTCACCAGCCGAAATCCCCGCAGCAGTCAACGCCCTGATCGGTCAGTGCGAACAACAACGTCAGCAAAGCGCCCCCCTGGTTTATGCCGCCTGGCTGCACAACCAATGCATGGCCATCCACCCGTTCGCCACCGCCAATGACATCGTCGCCCGCCTGCTGCTCAATCTGGCCTTGTTGCAATGTGGCTACCCCATGGCTGTGATCCCCCCCGATCAACGTGACGCGTACCTGAGTGCCGTCCGTGCGGCGCACAACGGTGACCATCAGCCGTTTATCAACCTGCTATCCCATCAACTGGTCAATGCCCTGGAGAAACGCCTTCAACAGGCGTCCACATAAAAAAACAGCTTATAACAGGGCAGGCACTATTTCCCCTGCTGACGACAAACGGTAATGGTTTCGTTCTGTTCGGCCGTCGCCCCCTCTTTGGTAATTTTGGATATTCACGTACGGCATGACACGTCTTCTTCTTGGCATGAATCCATGCGATCCAAGTCGATCATCTGGTCGGTCACTTCAGTGAATGCCACATCGTGGCTGATGAGAAACAGCTGGTCGTACCAGTGCTCCGTCACCTCTTCCTTGCCGACATCGATGGCACGAAAAGCATGGGCCAGGTTTTCGCGGCGGGCGGCATCCAGATTGGAGGTCGGCTCGTCAAAAAAGGCAATGCGTGCGCCAATGGTCTGCAACATCGCCAAGCGCAGGGCGACCACCGCACTCATGGTCTGGCCACCGGAGAGCTGATCATCAGCGCGCTCGCGCAGTTCGCCATCGACCATGTCACGCAGCACGATCTGGTAGTTGTCACCCCAGGCCAGTTCCTCATCGACCTCGGCAATGATGCGGTAAATTTGATTGGCTCGCTGGCTGATCTCTTCACGAAAGCGCTCCGATAAGGACGCCGACACTTTGTTGAACACCCTGTTGCGCAGAAATTTGACCAGTTCTTCTTTCTCGCCATAGGCTTTGATTTGGGCCTGTTTGGCCATAATCTCGTGTTCGATGGCCTTCAAGGCGTCGATTTCAGCGGCCAACCGCGTCATGTCCTGCGCCAGGCTTTGCAACTTCGTCCCCAGCGAACCGACGTCACGACCAAGGCCATCCTTTTCGTCACGCAAGGACTGGTGCGCTTTAGCATCATAGTGTTCGGCGAGAGTCTTCTGTTCCTGCTGTTTCGTCGCCAGTTCACCCTGAAGCTGTTTTAGAAACGCCTCAAATTTAGCCAACTCCAGCTGCAACCCTTCCAGCTTAGCCGCCTGCCCCTGATGGGCCACGTAAAGATCACGTGCCTGCTGATGAAGCTTCACAGCGGCTTCAGCCGTTTCAATCTCCGCAGTGAGCGAGGTAAAGGTCGCCAGTTCTTCCTGTTTGGCGGCCAGACGTTGACGCAACAATTCAAGCTCTTTTTGTGTGCTAGACAGAGCAGACTCACGACGATCAAGCTCTTTACCACGGCCTTCCAGCTGTCCCACCTGTTCCTCCACGGCCTTCCGCTGCACCACAAGCGCCTGGATCTGCTCATGGGCCTTCACCGCTTCAGCTTCTTGCCGCTCCAGATCAAGCAACTCTTCCTGCACGCGGCTGCGCGCCCCTGCCAGCTCATCCAGCTTGACGGAAAACACATCTGCGGACGGACTTTCGGCGAGGTTCAGGCATTTTTCCTGAAAAAACGGGCACACCCCTTCACCGAGCTTGTCACGGCCCTCTTCCAAACCAAAGCGACGACCATCCAGACGACCCAACTGGTCGCGCTGTTGCTTGATGGTCTCACGCAACTGCGGCAACTGCTCGGCTCGTTGCTGCACCGTCTCGGCAATATTCAGCAGCGCAGATTTCTGTTTCAGCGCCTCCCGTTCTGCAACCAGCTCCTGACGGGCCACGGCAATCCCTTTGGTCTCCGTCTCAATACTGGCGGTCAACGCGGAACTCTGATTGGTCAAGGCGGCCAGCTCCTGCTCAAGACGCCGTTGTTGCTTCTGTTGTTCGCGCAACCCGGTCAAACGCTGCTCCGCCTGTTCATAAGCCTGCTTTCCGGCCGCGTTGTCGGCAACAAGCTGGCGTGACTTCTCCGCCTCAACGATCAAGATCTTTTGCCGGGTAATTTTTTCATGGCCGTTGTCAATGCGCTCGGCGAGT
Organism: uncultured Desulfuromonas sp.; assembly: GCF_963678835.1. Taxonomy (NCBI): domain Bacteria; kingdom Pseudomonadati; phylum Thermodesulfobacteriota; class Desulfuromonadia; order Desulfuromonadales; family Desulfuromonadaceae; genus Desulfuromonas; species uncultured Desulfuromonas sp. Next base: position 134,953 of record NZ_OY787470.1, on the reverse strand, counting down.
TTTTCCACCTCGACCGTCACCTGACGCAGGGCCTGTTCACGATCATCAAAGGCCTTGAGCTGTTCCAGAAGCTGCTGGAGTTTCTGCTGTTTATCGGTCAGCTCTTTGGCCGTTGTCGCGTGATCCTGCTTGGCGGCTTTATGCGCACCCCGTTTTTCCGGCAACAGTGCCACCTGATCCTTGAGCGGTCCGATGGCCCCTTCCAACACCTCGACCTTATTTTTGATCGCTTTTTGCAAGGCATTGGTCTCGCTGAACGTCTTACGCCATGAGTCAATGCCGAGAATCTCGTCAAACTTGTTGCGCCGTGTTGTCGGCCGCTTTTCAACGAACGGGCCGAGGAATTCATTCTGAAACGGACCGATCACCAACTCAAACTGCTCCGCCAGGGAGCGACCGTTGTCCAGCCCGAGCAATTCTTTGAGCCGTGCCTCGGTTTCCTTGATGTCCTTGTGCTCCTCCACCTCGAAATCACCGCCGACCTCCTTGGCCAACAGCCACTTGCTCGGCGTACCCACGGTGCGGCTGACCTGATAATTCTCCTCGCCCACCATAAAGGTGACACCAATCTCGCCACGTTTGGCACCAATGGAGACAAACCGATCCACCTTGCCGACAAAGCTCTGAGCATCCACGCCGAACAATGCATAGCCGATTGCTTCAAACACGGTACTCTTGCCGACACCGTTGGGGCCGGACAACACATTGATGCCAAGCGCAAAGTTCAGCGTGGTATCGCGGTGGGATTTGATGTTTTTCAGATGGATGGAAAGAATTTGCATGTTACGCTCCCTCCCCATCGAGCAACGCCAACAGCTCATCGCCATCGACATCGCCCTTCTGCACGGCATCGCGCAACAGCAAAGACAGCTTTACCAGTTCCTCTTCGCGGCCTTGATAGTCACTCGACGCGCCCACCAGCTCATGCAACACATCCTGCTCAATCTCGCTCAGGCTCTTCTTGGCGGTAGCGTTGTCTTTGGCGCGGGTGACCAGCGATAGATGATTTTTGATTTCGACATGCAAAGGCTGGGCGATGTCGTCGAGGGCGGCACGCAACCGCTCGCGGCCCAATTCAAACGGATGGAAGCCCACCTTGCCAACCAGCTTCAGTTCCAGCAATGGGCGGCGGTTATCCGTCTTCTCAGCGACAAGTTCCTGCACCTGACGAGCAAAGGAATCCATGGCCTCATCAGCATGCGGGGCACCGCCCAGATCAATGGTCGCCACCATCATCGGCCGTGGCATGGTGGTTTTGAACTCTACCGAGACATGGCCATCCTCAATACTGACGAAGTAATAGCCTTTGTCATACGTTTCTTCACCGAAATTGACCCGTTCCGGCGAGCCGGGATTGTAGGCATAGGGCGTGCCGTCGGGCGTTTTCACCACGTAGGGTTTATGGCCATGGCCCAGTGCCACGTAGCTGAATGTCTCCGCCAGCGGATGGGCTTCGTCCGGCTTCATGTTGCCGATCTCCACCGGCGAATAACTCCAGATACCGACATGGAACAACAACAGGTTGTTGTCCGTGGTTACGGCCTGACAAATCCGCTCAACATGGCTGCCCGCCTGGGCACCGATATAACCGAGGCCGTAGATATTCACATCACCGATTTTGACGTGGCCGCCCATACCGGCTTCCTCGTCAAAGGTCGCAAAGTGATAGCCGCCCTCGTCGGTGCGTGCCGGACGCAGCAGCTTGATATAGCCCATCTGCGACAGCGCCTCCATCCACGAAATACTGTCACGGCGGTGAATCCAGTCGTGGTTGCCCTCAATGGCAATGCAAGGGATGCCAGCATCTTTGAGCGGCTGCAGGGTTTCAATGGTTTTGGCAAAGGTCTTGGGCAAAATCTGGCCGACATGAAACAGATCGCCGCCGATCAGCAGCGCATCAACCTGTTCGGTCACGGCATCGGCAACGATCTGGGCCAGACAGGTGAAAAAGTCATCGTAACGCTCGGTTTCGCCAGGTGCATTGCGGTAGGTTTTGCCGAGGTGAATGTCAGAAGTATGAATAAAACGCATCAGGAGTCCATTATGATGGGATTGTTTTTATTGAAAGCCTTTTCTACCACGAGATACTGAGACACGGAGGAAAACCTTAAAGCTAAAAACTTCTGAAACTCTTCTAGCAGGCTGTTGTAAAACAGATTGTGGAGCCCATGGACGGGCGATCAAAGTCAAGGAAAGGTTTTCAAGTCCTTGATTTTGTGAGCAAGACAGAAATTGCATTTTCGGCTTGCGTCGTTGAAAAATCCCCGGACGGGACTTTTTCAACATCCTGCTCGTACGTCAGCATATTTAAAATTGTACATTGTAGGAGCGGCTTCAGCCGCGAATTCCCATCATGATAAGGATCAATGACCAGAACAATTCGCGAATAAATTCGCTCCTACAGATGCTCTTTTCGATGACAAAATGGAGTGTGTCCGAGCACTGGTCCGGTATCTCTTTTTAGTCTGGTTTTGAACTTCTCCGTGCCTCCGTGTCTCCGTGGGGAACAGACACCTCAATCAACGCCTCCAGCACCTTGACCATGGCCCAGGTGTCCATCTCACAGTAACGCAGCAGGTCGCGGCGCAGCTGGTCCAGCTCTTCACTCGGCTCCATGGCGCACATGGTGTGATAGGCCTGCATGGCGGCTGAGCCGTCGGCAATGGTCAGCTCCTGGTAATTCAGCTCCGGCACCATGGCGGGCAACACCTCCTTGATGGAGTAGGAGCCCTGCATCTGCCAACGGTACAGGTCGCGCTTGCGAAACGGCTCCATCAGGTCGCGGATGTTGTCAATGCGCTGGTGGAGGGCGTCGGCCAGATCGGGAAACAGGTTGGCCAGCTCACGCAACACCCCCTTTTCGAAACTCTGGTTGTAGGTAAGGATGCACGCCTCTGCCGGGATCACCGCCAGCAGCTGCTCGACCAGTTCGCGACGCGGGTCAATGTTGGGCGGGGCCAGATAGTCAAAATGCTGTGCTTCAGCCCCGGTAGACTGTTGGGCGTGGATGGAATATTGAAACGACACCTGCTGATAGGGACGGGTGCCATCAAATTTGGGGATCGGCGTGCTGAAGGTTTCAAAATCGAGGTGATAGAGCGGATACCACAGGGTGTCGAGAAACGCCTGCACGCCCTCGGCATGAATTGTGTCCTGCTGGTGTAACGTCGCTTCCACCTGCTGGCGCTGCTTGGCATTGAGTTCGTCGAGGGGAATCTCGTCAAAGGTCACCACGCCGCGCCGGTAGAGGTCAAACGTGTTGATGCCGCGCCCGCGCAGATCGAACACCGAGTTGGGTGGAATGTGCTGCCAGCAGTAGGGGATGAAATCACACTCAAACGGATCGGTACAGTGCGGGCCGATGTCGAGGTCCGGCTCGTTGAGCTGGCGCAGGGTTTCGCGCAGCTCGCGCACGCCGTCGGGAATGTGCTGCAGACGCACCTTGACTTGGGTGGTGACCTCTTCGCTGCAAAACAGCTGCTGCACGTCAATCTCACCGTGACGCACGTAGCTGTTGTCGATATGGACGAGGAAGGATTTGGAAATCGACAGCCCGCAGCCATTCAACACATAGTGCTGGATCGCCACATCGTCGAGATTGACATCCTTAACCGAGGTGCCCATTTTCACTTCATGAATCTGCCACTGATCGCCGTCACGCACCAGCAGGTCGACCTTGACAAAGATGGCGGAAAACGAAAACGACGCCTCGTAAATGACGTCCGCCCCCTGCTCGATCAGTTCTTTGGTCTTGGCCAGCTGGGCCGGAACGGTCAGCCCTTCATAAGGCACTTCGACCCCGCCGGGATAAAGCTGTTGGGCAAGGATACCCACTTCGGTGCCTGCGCGAAACTTGGCTTCGAGATCGGGGCGCTCGGGCAGCACGAACTCCGGTGGCCGCTTGGTAAGCCACAATGCTTTCGGGCATTGAAACCCCTTAAGCAGCAGTGATTTGCTCAGTCCCATGCTGACCGGTTTTGACATGGATATTCCTCCCAATTAAGCAATCATGTCAGTTACAACTTCTGACTTCTGCCTCTAAGGGCAAAGGGCCGAAACTTTCTATGGGTAAGATTTCTATATTCGATGTTTCTAAATAAGGAACGTTCCAAGAAAGATAACGCCAAAAGTCTCCATAAACTTGCAAAATATTTTCAGTAACAGGATCAATAGCGGCCCAAGAGTGCTTATCAAAAAAAGCAAGGATCAGTTTCTCGGTCTCTGTCGCAACATCCCACAGCCGAACAACCCCGTCTACTCCGCTGGAAACCAGAGTTTCCCCTTCTCCAAAGGCTACATCAGAACCCCACCCATGATGACCCTTTAGAATTTTAAGGCATGCTCCGCTCTCCACATCCCATAATCGAACTGTCCCATCGGCCCCGGCGGAAGCCAGTCGGCCCCTCTTATCAAAGGCCAAGCTGTTTTGCCAGCTATCATTTTCCTTAAAAATTTGGCGGCATGCCCCACTATCTACATTCCATAAAAAAATCGCTCCATCTATTCCGCAAGAAGCTAAGGCATCATTATCACAAAAGACTATACTGTTAATCTCATTTTTATGTCCTTCAAGGATCCGTCGACATGTTCCATCACCCACATCCCATAATTTTATCGATCCATCAGCTCCGCCAGAAGCGAGATCCCCATTTTTACCAAAAGCCATGCTAAGAACCTGTCCATCGTGCCCCTTAAAAATCTGGTGGCAGGCTCCACTTTCTATATCCCATAACTGTATCGTCCCATCTGAGCCACCAGAGGCCAAGCGACCGCCTTCTCCAAAAGCAATACTATTTACCCACTGATCGTGACCATCGAGGATATATCGGCATATTCCAGTACTTACATCCCACAGCCGGACTGTTCCGTCAAATCCGCAAGAAGCCAGGACCCCATCATCTCCAAAGGCTACGCTGTTAATCAACACTCCGTGACCCTTGAGATTCATGAAGCACGTGCCGCTCTTCACATCCCAAAGTCGAATCGTCCCATCCAATCCAGCGGTAACTAAACGGCCTCCCCTTAAGGCTACACTGGTAACCATCCATCCATAGCCTCTGAGAACCTGGTGACACACACCACTGCCTACATCCCACAATCGGACAGTTCCATCCTCTCCACAGGAGACCAAAAAACCACTATCGCTATAAGCCACACTGTGAACCTCACCATTATGACCTTTAAGAACTTGATCGCATACGCCACTGCACATGTCCCACAGCCGGATAGTTCCGTCAAATCCGCAGGAAGCCAAAACCCCATCATCTCCAAAGGCTACATCAGAAACCCATTCATCATGAGCCTCAAAAACTTTGTGGCATACTCCACTGCTCACACTCCATAGCTTAATTGTTCCGTCTACCCCGCCTGAGACCAAATAGTCATTTTCTAAGGCTATGCTAGTGACCTCACCATCATGACCTCTAAAAACTTGACAGCATGCTCCACTGCACACGTCCCACATCCGGATAGTTCCGTCAAATCCACAGGAGACCAGAGACCCATCACCTCCAAAGAGTATCCTGTTAACCCCACCATCGTGACCATTTAAAATTTGTCGGCAGACCCCTCTGTCGATATCCCATAACCGTATCGTTCCATCATCCCCGCAGGAGACCAGAGACCCATCACCTCCAAAGGCTACACTGTTAACCCCACCATCATGCCCCTTGAGAACATTGGAAGACGTTCCTTTGCTCACATTCCACAACCGAATCGTCCCATCAAATCCGCTGGATACTAGTTGACCATTCTCACCAAAGGCAACACTGCTGACCTCCCCTTCATGCCCTTCAAAGAGCTGAAGGCATTCTCCGCTACGCAGATCCCATAGTCTTATCGTTCCATCTAATCCGCCAGAAGCTAAGAAAGTACTTTTAATAAAACAAAAAGTTGTTATCGACCCTATCTGTCCTCCTGCTATCAATAGCCTTTTGTTCTTTTGTTGAAAGACTTTTTCAACACGTTGATTTGCAATTGGCACAGTAAAAATGGAGGGCGGACTCAGATTCAGGGCTTCCATCTGATCCATCCTGCAATACAAAAATTTACAGCGATAAGACCTGATATCGTCTAAACATGATGCGGTCAAATCACATTTGCGAAAAACCGTTCCAACCAATTCGCAATGATTAAAATCATTTCTCACCATGTCACAATCAATAAACTCTGTTCGCACAAGATCACTTCCGCTGAAAATAGCTGATCCAAAATCAACATGACGAAATCGAGCTTGTGTCAAATTGCTATCTCGCCAGGAAGTTGATCGAAAGTTGATTTTTTGTTCCGCACGACCTTCTATATTCACACCACTCAGATCAATCTTGTCAAAAACACCTCCCATAAGCGAAGCCTTCGGATAACTTGTGCCATAAGATTTTAAAAAATAAGACAGCACCAGTTTCTTCGCTTTGAGTGCTAAAGGCATCCGCGCTATGGCAGACATACTCTTAAGAGCTATTTCTTTTTTTCTTTGATTGCTTTCAAGCAACAATTGCCCTAAAAAATCAATTGTTTCAGGACTAACCACTTCAATGTCCCAACGCTCTATCTGATTTTCGCAAAGAGCTCGATACAAGTAGCAGGCTAAAAAGAACTCTAATAAAGAGCTGTGTGCAAAACGAAAAGTTTTCTCTCCTTCGCGGACAAGAAATGTCGCCGTACGTAAATCTTCTTTTATGAGTTCACGATTTTTTCCATGATAGTGAGCGGCAATCGAAGGATGACTTTCAAAAAAGTCAATTAACCATTGTTCAAGATCATCAATTTCCCAGTCCCGTCGCCCCTGTGTCCACAGCTCAGCAGCTAGAAACTCCATCAGCAACTGCTTGTGATGAGGGGTCAGTTGATGTTTGCCAATATCTCTTTCAAGCCACGATTCCACCATATGACGATAAAGCGTTACGCCAGTGACTGTCACACCCTGCAACTTTAATTGCTCCAAGTGAGAAATCTGATCCGCGATCAACCGAAGCGTATAGGGACGCTCTGCCATCTCTGAAAGGTTATGAATTGACTGAATAATATCTAACAGCTCTTCAGGTTCTCGATCAGGAACATGCTCTTCAAGATATTGAAGAATCTGCTCTTCGGAAAAAGGCAATAAAATCAAGGCGCGGTAATCTTCAACCTTCATCCCCTCGCGCTCTTCTCCCAAAAAAAAGTTTTTCTGTTCTCGGAGCGTTCTGAAATAGTGCGTTCGACAACTGAAAAGCATTTTCCCGTGAGTCGAGTTCTTTTGAATGACGGAAGGTGGCAACAACCGAAGCAATTCACGAATAAAACTTTGCCCTCCTGCAGGAGTCAAATGAACAAGAACTTCATCAATCCCGTCCCAGATGGCAATAGCACCTTGCAGCTGAACGAGATCAATGATTTCGGCTGCTGAAAAATCTGTGGGTTCTAGACCACCACGCCAACTTTTCCGTAATACGGTTTCGATAATGGTGGATAGATCAGGCTCTTGTTTTGCTTTTTCGCCAAGGAGTCTCAGGTCAAAATAGATTGGCAAGGGAAGTTCAGGTTTCTTTTTACGATGATGGAGCAATCGTTTGGCAAATTCAAGACAGGTACTGGTTTTACCCATACCCAAGCTGCCCAGCAAGGCAAAGTATGCTGGAGAATCAGAGCTTTCGGACCAATTAAGCAACTGCGTAACGGCATCGATACGTTGATCAAACTCTTCAGGATCAACTTCTTCTCTTAATTTATCCAGAGAGCTCATACATCCCGTTGAGTCGATATAGCAATCCAAACTTCGCTCATCTATAGCTTGGCAAAAACATCTTTCGAACTCTTCACTACGCTTATAGTTATAGGATTTTCTTTCAGGAACGACCAAGCGAGTGCTTATTACTGAAACAATTTGCTGGAAAAGCTCATTGATAAATTGATCTTTTTTTTCTCCGCGCCTCTGAGAAAAAGGCTTTCCCTCTTGATCGTGGAAAATCTGATATGTTTGAAGCCCTTTAAGATCAACGCTTCCATCCAACAAAACCTTGGATAAGGCGACGGGAATAGCTCGTTTACCTGGCTCTGGGCGATCCAGCTTATTGGGGACAAAATGGGGTAGCTCTTGCTCTGTAATAAAACGACTTGCCAAAAAGCTGTTTGAAACCAGCAGCAGACCGAAATGACAATTCTCAATTGCTTTGGCAATTTCATCTTTCCAGTCATCACCAACCAGCAACAGTTCGTCATTCCATTGTTCAAAATAATAGTTGGATGAAACGTTTAGCTGGTCTGACAGTCTCTCACAGAAGTCTTGTTTAAGCTTTTTGTCCTTATGTGCATAAGACACAAAATAGCGAATAACAATTTTATCATCACGAATTTCATACGCCCCCTGGCTTGAACGATCAACTAAAGCCGTTTCCCCTTCAACCAATCTTGAAATAGCCTGCTCGGCACCACTTTCGCCGATAAACCAGCAGGTTCTTTCGTCCGGAGAATTTTTCTTGAGACTATCAACTTCCAGCTTAAACCGAATGCCAGCTTCTTCAGCGGCATCGCTCAATCGTTTACGAAACTGACGCAATGCGGTAAGAGCGGTCTCACGCGAGTGCTGATCAGGAAAAAGCTCTTGAAGCAATTGGCCCAGATTGACCTCTTTTGCATCCTTGAATAACTCTGAAACTGCGGTTATTCGTGCTCGATCTGCTTTTCCAAGTTCATCCAAAATCAAGGGAATATTACGGGCAATTGCTCGTGACGAAAGAGCTTCTTTTTTCATGACAGCCTCCATGCGTATCCGCCAAGTTACACAATAGATACAAAAACAGGAGGCAAGAGTCAAACGTTTTCTACGTTTTTACTACGATATAAACATAAAACACTACTTAAGAAAGAAGGCGGGCACCTAAAATATAATCAAGCACCCGCTTCACTAAAAATTTAAAAAGAATAAGGCGAGACAGAAGCTGTCGATCCGAACGTTGCAAGAACGTAGTCAACCCGCTCTTCGGCACTGGTGTGTTTAACGGTCAGGTTCTCAATATGGCGCAGACGCGGTAACAGCCCCTGGCCGTTGGCGGCCTGGATCGACAGGCCGGGACGGGCGTTGAGTTCGAGCAACAGCGGACGCTTGCCGCTATCGAGAACAATATCAGTGCCGATATAGCCGAGACCGGTCATATCATAACAGCGTGCCGCCAGATAGAGGATCTCCTGCCAGCCGGGGATATCGATACCCGCCAACGATTTGCCGGTGTCGGGATGAATCTCCAGCGGCATGGAGAACTGCACAGCATCGAGAGAGGAGCCGGTGGCGATATCGAGCCCGACGCCAATGGCGCCCTGATGGAGATTGGCCTTGCCGTCGGAGCGCTGGGTGGCCAAGCGCAGCATGGCCATCACCGGGTAGCCCTGAAACACGACAATACGAATATCGGGAACACCTTGATAGGAGTAGCCGGTGAACATCTCGGAAAACGCCACTAGCTCTTCGACAATCGCTACATCCGGTGTGCCGGCCAGAGAATACAGCCCGGCCAGAATGTTGGAGATATGCCGTTTAATATCGTTGAGATCAAGACGCGCCCCCGAAGTGGTGACAAAGCGACCCTGTTCCTGGGCACGAATCACCAGAATCCCTTTGCCGCCGGAGCCTTTAGCCGGTTTGATGGCAAAGCCGTCGATTTTGCGAAACAGATTTTCCGCATTTCTCAGCCGGTGCTGCTCACGGATGACAAAATGCAGCTTTGGCGCGGGGATATCAAAACGCTGGGCAAGCTTCTTGGTTTTGAGTTTGTCATCCACCAGCGGATAGAGACTGCGCTGATTGTAACGACCAATGAACTCAATATTGCGGGCGTTCATGCCGAGAATGCCCATGTCACGCAAGCTTTTGAACAACATCACAGCCTCAACTTGAGCCGCAACGCCCGGAAACGACGCAACTCAGTCCACTTGTAGCCGGTGTAATTGCCCATGGTCATGATCAGGGCGAGGACGATCAGGTTGAGTTCGGGAAAGTTGAAGCTTAGATAGGCGGCCGTTGACCAGCTCATCAGCAGATAGGCACAGATGGCCACCAGCAAGCTGCCGCCACCTTGCACCACCACCTCACGCGGCCCTTCGTCTTCCCACAGAATCGACATACGTTCAATGGTCCAGGCAATGATGATCACCGGGAAAAACGTGACGGTCATACCGGTGTTAAAGCCAATCCGATAACCGAACAGGCTGGAGAAGACAATGATCATCAACACCAGGATAACGATGGTGGAGATGCGCGCCACCAGCAACAGATTGAAGTGGGACAAGTAGCTGCGCAGCAACAATCCAAAAGAAACAATGGCGATAAAACTGATCAAACCGGGCAGCAAAGCAGTCTGCAGAAAGGACAACGCGATCAAAATCGGCATAAAGGTGCTGGAGGTGCGGACCCCGACAATGACATTCATAAAAACCACCACCAGCGCCCCCAGCGGCAACAGCAACATCACCTTGAGCATATTCTGCTCTTCTACCGGCAGCCGTTGCATGTCAAACAGGGAAAAACGGGTCTCCGCAGGACCATCAAACGCCAGCTGCTTGGCGGAAATACTCTGGCGGGTCACGGCAAAACTGACCTTGGAGCTGCGCCCGCCGCTGACATCAAGCAACGAGAAATCATCAAGGTTCCACAGCATGAAATTTTCCGGGGGACCCTGCACCCCTGAGACCGGATCAAACATCACCCAACCGCCGCTGTCATAGACGATCAGCACCGGGGCAAGCTTCAGGTTATGGCGGTTCTCTTCCAAGTAAAGACCTTTGACAATCCGGGTGGGAATCCCCGCGTAATTAAAAAGTCTTTCAAGCAGAATCTCCACCGGCATTGAGGACAGCAGCAGGGAAACATTCTGGTCTTTATCGCCGGCATTCACAAGCTTGATCAATTCACTGCACATGGTCAGGACTGAATCCGACCGAGCATGAGCAAGCTCCAGAACATGGCGCGCCGCACCGAACTGGGATTCCTCCCAGAAAATTTCCAGCGGTGCTCGCGGCGCGGCAACCCGGCTGACCTCGGACAACGGTTCGGGAGTCACCTGGATCTTATAATAGAGCGTTTGCGGGCCGGTGGAATTACGAATCGTCCACACCGCCCGGCGGTTGCCGTCACCGGCATCAACCACGGAATAACCATAGCCGGGCGATGCGGCCTGCTCGTTGACCATCTTGAAACGGGGCAGATGATCCGGAATATCCAGACTGACTCGAACCGGGCCACCTTTTGCACTGAAATTGATTTTGGCCTCAACCAGCCACACTTCGGCTTGTTCGCCGGGAAGCAACGGCACATTGGTCTGGGCATGCCGTACCCACATCAACCCCAGCCCGAGAACAAACAACGCGACAATAACACTGTAAAAGAGAACTCTAGGCATCGGGATAATCCGTTAATAGGAATGGGTCGGGACGGAGAGGAACTTCTTGCTGACATCCACGGTCATTGAATCCATGAGGATATTGCGCCCAATCAACACCGGATATTCGACATGATCACGGTCCGACAAGGTAAATTCGGCACTGCGCGTCACATTGCCGAGGGCAACCAGCAGTTCCACCACATAGCGACGCTCTTTCTCTTCGGTGATGGCCTGAATAATTTTGACCCGACGCACCACCCGGCACTCCAGCACAACCGGCTCGTCACTCTCCGGATCGGTGATTTCAAAACGGACCCATCGTTTGCCGTCGCGCTCAAACGGCTCGACATTGCGGGCATCAATGGAGGAGGTTGTGGCACCGGTATCAATGCGAGCATTCAGCAAAAGACCGGGCGGAGAAATATACACTTGCTCCACCGCACCAATCACCTGTTTGGCCGTCGTATCGGTGTCGACCGCCACACTTTGCATGTCGTTGTAGCGAACCGGCTCTGCGGAATGCTCCTGCCTTAAGTTTTCAAAGGCCTGATCCAGTTCTGCCAGCTGATTTTTCAACGCCATCAGCTGTTTATCCTGGTTCGCCATTCTCTGCTGGAGCTCAGTAATGGACTGCGACTGATGGGCAACCAGATCATCCTGCATCGATTCAAGGCGCCCGGTCAGCGTATCCAACTGATCCAATTGCTGTGTCTCCTGATCCAGCACCTGCTCCAGCATGATTTTGTCCTGCTGGGTGGCCAACACAAAATAAGGCTTGCAACCGACGGTGGTCAGCAACAGGATCACTGCACCCAAAACGCTGAAAAAATAAAAACGTCGTATCATTGAAAAATCTCCCTTGGTGGACAGCGCCACAAGAGTGTTTCCCGTGGCGGCATCCAGAACCAACGCGTCCTCATCCCAAGCCCCCTGACACTGTATTTTGGGCGCAAGAATCCTACAGCATCACGCCAATTGCGCGACACGGGTGGATCGGACCAGCCGTTAACAGGCCAGGCCACGTCCAAGGCTTCAGCAGGAAGCCTTCTTACAGTGATGTGCTTTGGTAAAAACAGGGAACCTTCATCCGCGTATCTCTCCTAGAGAATACAGGGACGTGACTGTCTTGATTTCCCGGGAGTTTTCCCCTGCGGATAAAACCACGACAACCACGGGCGCGATAGGACAAAAAAGAAACAACAAAGCAGGTCCGAAGACCAGAGGCCTTTCAAAGTAGCATGCATGGAGCACACTGTCCAGAAAACCACCGCTGGCGGACGGCCCCCGGCCGCTCTTTTCACCATCAGGAACAGCTCCCCCACCTACTTGTAACGCACTCGAATCACACCGTTGAGTTCGAGAATTTCTCCGACCAGATCCCGGCCGATCCGTTGTTGATGGCGGGTCAAGACAAAGTCGTAGCGACGTTGCTTTTCCATCAGATTGATATCCTGCTCGATATTGAAAACAAACACCTGATGGTTGGTAAACACCTGCTGCAATTGATCCAGCACATCCACCTCAGAGCCGGTCACCACACACAGGTTGAGAAAACGATCCTTTTTCAGCACCGGTTCCAGTTTTTTCATGGCAATCAGGGCGATCAGGGCCAGGGCTGTGGCAACCGCGCCAATGAGAAACATGCCCATACCGAAAGCCATGCCCAAACCGGCCACATACCACAGACAGGCGGCCGTGGTCAGTCCACGTACCGACACCCCCTCTTTAAGGATCACCCCGGCGCCGAGAAAACCGATGCCGGTAATAATCTGTGCGCCGATACGCCCCGGATCAAGGCGCACCACGCTTTCGGCTGAAAGATGGCCAAATTTGAAAAACACCCCTTCGGACACCACCATCATCAGGCACGCGCCGACACACACCAAAATATGGGTGCGCAGCCCGGCCGGACGGCCGTGCTTCTCGCGTTCAATACCGACCATGGTGCCGGCAATAAAGGCCAAAACCAACTTTAAAATCAACAGGAACTGGCTGTTAACCATCGGATTATCCGCCCACATGGAGGCCTCCTTGTCAGATTCGTGTTAGATCGCAGAGTAATGCCTAATGAGCCGGCTTGTCGAGTCTTTTAGCGCATCAGGGTTGTTTTCAGTTTCTCGACCGTAACACCCCGTTTATCCTTGTGTCTTGTCGTCAACCATGCTATTCCCACGCACTTAACCACAACCTGTGACCTGACATGATCAGCAAGGAACCACCATGATTCATCTTACCGACATTACCAAACAACATGGCAATCGTGTTCTGTTCAAACATGCCAGTCTGCAGATCCCGGCGGGTAGCCGCACTGGCTTGGTCGGCCCCAACGGCGCCGGGAAATCCACCATCTTTCGCCTGATCACCGGTGAAGAGGCGTTGGACAATGGTGACATCACCTGCAACAAAAAAACCGTCATCGGCTATTTTTCCCAGGATGTCGGCGACATGTCCGGTCGCTCGGCCCTTGAAGAGGTGGTCGCTGCCTCCGAAGCCACCGTAGCCCTCGGCGAGCGTCTCAAAAAGATGGAGGCACGCATGTGCGAGCCGCTGGACGATGATGAAATGGCCACGCTGCTCGAACAGTACGGCGAGGTCCAGCAGGAGTTTGAGCATCGCGGCGGTTACGATTTGGAATCACGCGCCCAAGCCGTACTCACCGGCCTCGGCATTGCCCCGCAGGATCATGCCCGGCCCGTCGAACAGTTCAGCGGCGGCTGGAAAATGCGTATTGCCCTGGCGCGCATCCTCACTCTCAATCCCGACGTGCTGTTGCTCGACGAGCCCACCAACCACCTCGACATGGAATCGATCATCTGGCTGGAAAACTGGTTGATGGACGACTACACAGGTGCCGTGGTCATGACCAGCCACGACCGCGATTTTATGAATCGACTGGTCAGTCGGATTATCGAGGTCGGCAACGGCACCATCACCACCTACAGTGGCAACTACGACTTTTACCTGACCGAGCGGGAAATCCGCCGTGAGCAACTGCTGGCCAGCCACCGCCGCCAGCAGGAGATGCTCGCCAAAGAGGAAGAGTTCATTGCCCGCTTTGCCGCCCGTGCCTCTCACGCTGCCCAAGTGCAGTCGCGGGTCAAAAAACTGGAAAAGATCGAACGGATCGAGCTGCCGCCGGAACAGAAGCGGATTCACTTTGAATTCGCCGAGCCACCGCGCAGCGGCGACGACGTGTTAGCCTTCAACGTTCTCGGAAAAACCTGGCCCCAGCCGGAAGGCGACGAAAAACAGGTGCTCAGCAATGTCAGCGGCCTGGTGCGTCGCGGTGAAAAAATCGCCGTAGTCGGGGTGAACGGCGCCGGTAAGTCCACCTTCCTCAAGCTGCTTCACGGCGACACCGAACCGACGACAGGTGACGTGACCATCGGCGCCAATATCCACAGCGGCTACTTCAGTCAGCACTCCATGGAACTGCTCGATCCGAACAAGACCGTGTTTGAAACCGTGCAGGACGCCCTGCCCCAGCTGACCCTCGGCGTACTGCGCAACCTGTGTGCGGCGTTTCTGTTTCAAGGCGATGATGTGGATAAACGTGTGGATAAGTTATCCGGTGGGGAAAAGTCGCGTCTGGTTCTGGCCACGTTGCTCGGTCGGCCACTCAATCTGCTGATCCTTGACGAACCGACCAACCACCTCGACATCCAGTCGCGCGAGGTGCTGCTGGAAGCCCTGCAGGGCTTTCAAGGCACCCTGCTGCTGGTCAGCCACGACCGCCACTTTCTGCGCTCGCTGGTTAACCGGGTGTTTGAGATCCGCCACGGCGGCATGACGGCCTACGAAGGGGATTACGAATACTATCTGGATAAGACGGGACATGACCATCGGGCTTTGTAGAAATTCTCACAACCCAAAGATTTGAAGGACGCTAACCCACGACAACATCTTTTTCGTATTTATAAAATAACCTGCGATAGAATTAGTCGCCTTTCTAAACTCTGACCAATTGCATTAACGGCTCAAAAGAATAAAGCGCTGGTCGGCGGCCAGAGGCTTCTTCTTTAGCAATAATCAGTCCTTCATCTAAAAGAATACGTGTAAACCGGGCAGCAGTTCCAGGAGGAATCTCGCTGTTGTTTGTAAATTTGTTATTTCTAAATACTGGATTTGTAAAAACAAAATCCAAGGCATTTACACTCCATTTTGAAGACAACAATTCTGAAAACTTAGACTTCATTTCTTCATATAAAGTTTTTATATTTTCAGCAATCTCTAAATTTCTAATCGCTTGCTGCTCTAAAGCTTTCAAAAAAAAGACACACCAGCTCTCCCAGTCTCCTGTATCAGAAACACTTCGCATTGTATCAATATAGGTGTCTTTATTCTCTTCGAAAAAGCCACTGATATAAAAATGAGGTGCGGAAATCAGACCACAATTCCACAGCATCAATGTAATAAGCATTCGCCCTATACGGCCATTACCGTCTTTGAATGGATGAAGAGCTTCAAACTCGACATGAGTGATCCCCGTTTTGATTAAAACAGGTTCTGTGCTGTTATGGACATAGTCAAAAAGATGATCCAAACCGGATTCCAATGATTCCGGAGAAATTGGCACAAACAGGATATTTTTTTTGAATTTATCCGCCAAATAATTTTGTTCGGTTTTAAATTGTCCTGGTGATTTTTTAGCTCCACGCCCCAAAGACAACAAGCGTTGATGGATTGATTTAATCAGAGACTTCGAAAGGCCATAACCATCTGATATAGCTTGCTGCGTTGCCTTCAATGCACGTTGATACAAGATTGTTTCAATAACCTCAGATCGCACATCACCGACCTCACCTGATTCACCACTATAGTCCGCTTCATATTGTAAAATTTCATCCATTGTGCTCACCGTTCCCTCCATCCGCGAGGAAATGACGGCCTCTTGATTTCGCAAAGGTGCGAGCAATATTTCACTATTGTGCATAGTTTTCAGCATCTGGTCATAGCGTGCTAAAGCATCGGTTGCCTCTACGAGAGGTTGCACCAGGCGTCCATAATCAAGATTCTCAGGAGGAAACTTTCCGTAATGATAGCCAACCGCATTTTCTAAACTGTGTTCCATAATGTTTTACCCACTCACTTTGACTATTGAAAATTCAAATAAATTATCTCCAAATAGCTTTGTCATTATTTTTTTTGCTTTTTTGAGATGCAAAACAGTTTAGCATAAAAACTTAAAGCTCAAATCTGTTTGTCTCTCAATTTCTTCTTTTTTTGAAACTCAAAAGAATTTGACATAAAAACTTAAAGCTCAAATCTGTTTGTCTCTCAATTTCTTCTTTTTTTGAAACTTAAGAGATTATCGTAAAAACTCAACACCGAAGGACTTTCGTTTGATTTTAAAGGGAGTTGGGACATTTTTCTACGCGGTCTCTCGCTCAAGGACACCAAAACAAAAAGGACGTCACCCGTTGGGCAGCGTCTTTTTGTTTATTAAATGGCGGAGCGGGCGAGATTCGCCTACTACGCCAAACACTTCCTGTGTTTGACTGCGTCGGCTCCCCTTCGCTCGCTGACGCGGCCGTCCCTAGTACTTCAGCATAATTAAAATTGTATCTTATAGGAGCGGCTTCAGCCGCGAATTCCCATCATGAAAAGGATCAATGTCCAGAACAATTCGCGAATAAATTCGCTCCTACAGGGGGCACTCCGATGACAAAATTGACTGTGTTCAAGCACTGACCGCTTTTCTGACATTCAGTCAGCGCTCGCTGCGCTTCGAATCTCCCAACAGCGTATAAAAACAAAAGGACGTCACCCGTTGGGCAACGTCCTTTTGTTTATTAATGGCGGAGAGGGGGAGATTCGAACTCCCGGTCCCTTTCGGGACAATTGATTTCGAGTCAATCACCTTCGGCCGCTCGGACACCTCTCCGCAATCATGATTTACTCGTCGTTTGCGGAGCGCATTCTAGCAGCCTTTTTCTTTTGACGCAATTGACGAAAAAATTCCGTGAGAATTTCGCTGCATTCCGAGGCAAGTACGCCTTCACAAACCGCGACCCGGTGGTTAAAACGCTCGTCGTCAGCCAGGTCAAATACCGAGCCGACGGCACCGACACGTGGATCGCGGGCACCAAAAACCAGGCGGGGAATTCGCGACAGAATAATGCCACCCATACACATGACACAGGGTTCCAGAGTAACATACAGTGTTGTCTCTTCGAGACGCCAGGAATCAATGCGTTTCGCCGCCTCACGCAGAGCGATCAACTCGGCATGGGCGGTGGGATCCTGCCAGGTTTCGCGACGATTACCTGCAGCGGCAATAACTTTGCCGTCGTGCACGATGACAGCGCCTACCGGCACCTCACCGAGTTGCTCAGCTTGGCGAGCCAGATCAAGGGCACGGCGCATAAATTTCTCATCCTGAGACTGCTCCACGCAAAAAACTCCTTCCTCTCTCTGTATACCATTGAACGGGCCGGGTTTTCATTGACATATTGCCAAATAACGTTAACATTCCCCTGCCTCTAACATTAAATAATGGACTGTTACCATGACGTCTTTACCTGCGTTAGCGCAAGACAAATTTCGCTTTTTTCGCGACATGCCCAAAGAGGAGATCTCCAGCTTGCTGAAGTTCTGCACCCATCAGCGTGCTCAATCGGGTGAAACTCTGTGGAACGAAGGGGACGATGATAATCAGGTGGCGTTTATTCTGAAGGGGCGTCTGGGCATTAAGAAAATGACCGAGTTTTCCGACCGCTATATTATCGTCGGCACTTACGGTCCCGGCTCTGTCGTCGGTGAACTGTGCCTGCTGACAGACAATGTCCGTTCCGTCAGTGCTGAAGCGATTACGGATGTAGAGCTGCTGTTTCTGTCCAACGACAGATTTGAAGCATTAATTCAAACCAACCCCACATTGGGTCTGAAGTTGCTCAAGGGGCTATTAAAGATGACAAGTAAACGCTTGAGCAAATCCTACGAACGCATTGCCTCAATTTTTTGATCCACCCTTGCGCACTGGACCGTATGAATGATCAGCAAACGCCGCCTCATTGTTATCTTAACCCTGCTTTTGGCCAGTGGATTTCTCCTCACCAGCCTGGCGAGCTATTATGCTGCGCTCAACGCCTTGCGCGCGCGGATTGACGACAGTGAGCTGCCGCTGACCAGTGACACCATCTATTCGGAGATTCAGCGCGATCTGCTGCAGCCTCTGTTTATCTCATCGCTGATGGCCAGTGATACGTTTTTGCGTGATTGGGTCACGGAAGGGGAACAGCACGCAGACAAAATGGTCCGCTACCTCAACGAGATCAAGCAGCGCTACGGGACCTTTACCAGTTTCTTTGTCTCGGATCGCACCTATCGCTACTACTATGCCGATGGTATTCTGAAAAACGTATCACCGGATGAACCGCGCGATTTGTGGTATTTCCGCGTCCGCGACATGCAAGAGGACTACGAAATCAATGTCGACCCGGACATGGCCAATCACGACAGCATGACCATTTTCATCAATTACCGGGTGAAGGATTATCAGGGCCAGTTTATCGGCGCCACCGGTGTCGGACTCACCGTTTCTGCGGTAAAAACCCTGATTGCAACCTACCAACGGGATTATCAGCGAACGATTTTCTTTGTCGACCCGCAAGGCGTACTGACTCTGGCCGGCAAGGATTTCCCGGCAACAATCACCTCTCTAACCGATATTGACGGCTTAAACGCGCATGTGGATCAACTGCTCAACGAACAGCAGAACACCTTGATTTACCAACGTGACGGCGAAACCTTTCACCTCAATACCCGCTACATTTCTGAATTTGGCTGGTACTTGATGGTGGAACAATCAGAGGAGGCGATGCTGCGGCAGATTCGCCTGACTCTGCTGATAAATCTGACGATTTGCTTCACGGTCACCCTGATTGTCGTCTCACTGACGCAGATAAACATCAACCGTTATCAGAAACGTTTGGAAGAGATGGCCCTGACCGACAAGCTGACGCGCATTGCCAATCGTCAGGCCATCGACCTTCACCTGTTGCAACTGTTCAGAGAGCAACAGCGTCATCAGGTTCCGTTCAGTGTCATCCTGTTTGATCTCGATAATTTCAAACAGATCAACGACACCCATGGCCACATGGCCGGCGACGCGGTGTTGCAGAACGTCGCCGACATTGTGTCAAAAGAGCTGCGTGGTTGTGATGTTGTCGGCCGCTGGGGAGGCGAAGAGTTTCTCGTACTGCTGAAGCATTGCCAGCTCGACGATGCTCTGAAGCGTGCTGAGTCGATTCGACTGGCCATTCAGGCTTATGCCATCGACTACGAAGAAAAAACGTTGTACACCACGGCCAGCTTCGGCGTGGTGGAATACCGTGATCAGGATAGCCCCGACACCTTACTGAAACGGTCAGATCAGGCTCTGTACATCGCCAAGCAGAACGGAAAAAACCGTTGTGAAGTGATTGCACAGCTTTAACCGCGCTTCTTTCTCTGTTGCAGCGTCATCAATCGCCTCAATCCAACGCTGCAAGACGGTCCGGGCTGATCAGCACACTGAGCTGACGAAATCCAAAGACATCTGCACAGCAACCAACCATGCTCCAGTTCGGTTTGTACCGCCAGTAGCGACACTCAAAGCTTTTCAGGTGACACGGTCTTTCAATGAGTCCGACATCAAGTTGGCCGTCATGAACCGCCTGTTCAATCTGGTCGCTATGACCCACCTGCAACGGGATGCGGACCTCCTGCGGAACCGCTATCTGCGGCGGTGGTGCCATTGCCGCTATGGCATCGGTGATCAAAGCTGAAAACGACGAATCCGCTGTGGCTCTGGCCACCATCTTCACCCAGACGCTGACCGACGTTCGTTATCGCGTTATTTGATAAACCGTAGTTTTGAGCGGTTCCAACTAAAAAGGCCCACACACGGTGCGGGCCTTTTTAGTTATTCCCTGAGGAAGAATCTCAATATTTTCCGAACTCATCATCGTCCAAGGCAATGAAATCACTGCCATTATCAACCACACCACCCCATCCACTGTCGGAAGAGCTGTTTGCTGTCTGCTGTGGCGCTGCGGTCGACTGAACCGCTGGCGGTGACGTCAACGCCGGTTGCGGCGCAGACACCGGCTTCACGCTCACAGGGGGCTGTTGCCGTGTCGAATAGAGGGTGAATCCTGCCAGCATCTCCTGCAGTTGCGCAGCCTGTGCAGCCAACTGCTCAGAGGTTGCGGCACACTGCACGGCATTAGCGGTATTTTGCTGGGTCACTTCATCAATCTGTGTCAGGCCGATACTGACCTGCGAAATGCCCTGAGTCTGTTCGTCGGAAGCGGCGGCAATTTCACCGACCAGGTCAGAGACCTTGGTAATCCCTGTAACAATACCGTCCAGGGCCTCGGCAGTGCTTTCGGCAATCTGGGTACCGTTGCCGGCTTTCTGAACAGCTCCTTCAATCAATTCGGCCGTTTCACTGGCCGCTTTGGCGCTGCGGGCCGCCAGGTTACGAACCTCCTCGGCGACAACGGCAAAACCTTTGCCGTGTTGGCCGGCACGCGCCGCTTCAACAGCAGCATTCAATGCCAGCAGGTTGGTCTGAAAAGCAATCTCGTCAATAACCTTGATGATACGGGAAATATTTTGGGCCGATTCGTTAATTTCACCCATGGCCCCCACCATCTCCTGCATTTGTTCATTGCCTTTGGATGCCGCAGTACTGGCCTGAGCCGCCAACAGGTTGGCCTGCACGGCATTATCGGCATTCTGCTTGGTCCGCGACGCCATTTCGCTCATGGATGCAGAGATCTCTTCGAGTGAGCTGGCCTGCTCGGTGGCGGCCTGTGACAGTGCCTGGCTGGTATCGGAAATCTGGTCGGCACCGGAGGAGATCTGGTTGCCGGCCAATTGCACCTGCCCCATGCTGTCGTTCAACGCATCGTTAGCTTGCGCCAGTGGTTGCTTGATCAAACCGTGGGCGGCAAACGTAAAATCACCCTGGGCCAACTTGTTGAAAGCGGTGAGAATTTCATGCTGAAGGCTGTCGGCAAAGGCATCCATGGCCCGGCCCATACGACCCATTTCGTCGTTATTTTTAAAGCTCAGACGCTGGTCAAGCTTCCCTTCGCCCATGGCCTCGATCATAGCGACACTTTTGCTCAACGGCTGGATCAGATTCTGCATGACAAACAAGGTCAACAAAACAGCAAAAATAATCAAACCACCGGCGACGGCGCCACCGCCCTTCCACAACGACGCCGCCAGTTGGGCATCAGCAGCATCCAGGGACTGGACGACCTCAAAGGCGCCGTGAATTTCACCAACATGCCAGTTCTCCATTCGAGCGCCGGTGGGATCAAGCCCCTGTTCGTTACCCCAGACTTGTGCGGAGGTTGCTGGATCGCCATGACAAGTCAGGCAAATTTCGCTCAAGCGGACCGGGCGAAAATAGCGCACCGCGTTGAGCTGTTCATCAATCTCGTAATATTCGCTGAGATTTTCCGCTTTCATTTTCTTCAAAGCCCGGGCTTCCACAGCATCCGGCTCGTTGGCTGGATTACGCGGACTGAATTTGGGCACCTTGAATTCATAGCCCCCTTCACGGGCCTTGCGCATGGCCGCATTCCACGACGACACCACAGGCACAGAAGCAAGCAATTTATCCGCATGGCCACTATCGGCAAACTCGCGCAACATCTGCGGCGTAAAAACACTTTTCTGATACAGATCTTCCATCCCTTCACGGGTGGATTCAACCGTCACGGTAATGGTACGGGCTTTGTCAACATAAGTCGCAACAGCCGTGTTCTTTTCCTGAACCACATAAGCGACGAACAGGCCACACAACAGCAGTGTGGGCAGCAGGATACTAACGCCTATGATCTTGACTTTGATGGACAAGTTTTTCATGGAAGGGTCTCCGAACCTAAAAGAGGGAGTCAAAGCAGCGCACCCTTTCGGGCACACCCAATAAAAGTATCCTTGTCATATCAAATAAACTAAATAAAACAGCTCAACAATATTTTCCATTTTTTAATGTAACACCACAATTTCATGGACTCAAGCGCACAGGCATTACATTTTATTAAAATTAATCCAGCCGTCGCATCACCACATCGGTGGCTCTTTTTTTCGGCCCCTGGCTGTCCCGCTCAGCATAACCAATGGGAACAACCGCCATAAACTCGCCCTGTCTTTCACCAAGCAATGCCATCACGTCATCCTTGATCAAAAACAAAACACCCAACCAGACGCTGCCAAGCCCCAAAGCGGTGGCCGCCAACAACATATTTTCCACGGCTGCCGCGGAACTTTGAATCTCCATGGTGCGGAAAAAATCCAGGCTGATATGGGCATCTTCCAATTGAAAGAGTTTGGTACCATGCTCGATCAGCTCACCAGTATTGGCCACGGCCACCACCACCGGAGCGGTTGCGATGCTGCGTGCGGCCATGCGCAGCAGAGCTGAGGACGCTTTGGGAAAATCTGTTGCGCGTTGTTTGACCAGTTCCGCCAGTTGACGTTTCCTCTCTCCCGTCACCACGACAAAGCGCCAGGATTGCTGATTATGCGCAGAAGGCGCTTGGTTGGCAGCATGCAGAATGGTTTGTAGCATCTCTTCACTCACCGGTTGATCGGTAAATTTACGAATACTGTGACGCCGGACTATCGTTTCGAGTGTGGCATTCATTTCAGACATTATGATGACAACTCCCTATTCATCAGGCGACTGGCGACGCCACCAGAAACGGCGAGCATCACGCGCCGACTTGAGGGTATCCACCCCCCGATATCGAAAAACACCGCCCTTGGGTGCGGCAATCTGTTGTGACAGATAAATACTGGAGTGACCACTGAACAGATAGGACAAAAAACAGGCGATGGCAAAATACTCCAGATACTGAGCACCAAACAGTTCCACACCCATCAGGGTACACGCCAGTGGTGTGTTGGTGGCACCGGCGAACACGGCAATGAACCCAATGCCGGCCAGTAAATCCACTGGCACGTCGAGGACCCCGGCCAATGCCGCGCCCAGAGTTGCGCCGACAAAAAACAACGGCGTCACTTCGCCACCCTTGAAGCCACTGCTCAAGGTAATGGCGGTCAGCAGCAGTTTCCACCACCAGCTCCACGGCGTGACGCCGACTCCGGAAAAGGCATTGACAATGGAGATGCCGTCGCCACTTGCCGAACCGACACCAAGACCCAGATAATCGCGGGTACCGAGCAGAAAACTGATGCCAAGGACAACAACCGCACCAATCACCGGACGCAACCAGTAGCGAGGCACGTATTTTTTAAACAGCCCGGACAACGCATGGGTGATCTCGGCAAACAGGAACCCGGCCAGGCCGAACAGAATCGACGCCAGCATCACCTTGGCCGCCAACACCAGCGATACATGGGCAACCGCTGCGTCAATATGCAGCTCCGGGGCAACAATCTGATATTGGGTATGACCAATGCCCCAGGCGGTACACACCAGATCACCGAGCAAACTGGCCATCAGGCACGGGATCAAAGCCTCGTAACGCATCTTGCCTACGGCGAGAACTTCCAGAGCAAAGATCGCTCCGGCCAAAGGCGTGCCGAAAACCGCGCCAAAACCAGCGGCCACCCCGCAGGTGAGGAGAATACGCGTATCCTCCTCGCTGAGACGAAATGGCCGACTGAACACCTGGGCAATGCTGCCGCCCATCTGCACGGCAGTTCCCTCGCGACCGGCCGAACCGCCGAACAGGTGGGTGATCACCGTGGCAAACAACACCAGCGGCATCATCCGTTTGGGAATCCCGGCACCGGGTTGGTGGATCTGCTCCATAACCAGATTGTTGCCGCCCCCGGCAGTACTGCCCATGGAGTGATAGCACCAGACAATAAAGATACCGGCCAGCGGCAACCCAAACACCAGCTCAGGGTGCGCCCAACGCGTCTGAGTGGCCTCGGCCAGCAACCAGAGGAAAAAAGCCACACTGGAACCGATCAGGGCGGCAACCGGTGCGATCATCAGCAACCAGCGCACCACAAACCAGCCGAGGCTCAAATGTTCACGCACATCCCAGCGTATCGGCATGATAATTTCTCCTTGAACACAATTGTGATCCCACAATGATCACGGAAAAATGGATAAAACAAATCCTTTGACAAAAAGCCGTCCACAAAAAACTCCTGTACGAAAGCTTTGCAAACAAAGCCTTCATACAGGAGTCATCAGCCTGCAAAAATCGACAGACGGTTACCGGGAGAACTCCATCCCCGTTAACATGTCGTCGAGTACTCTAGCCCTCCCGGCACTTTTTTTCAAGCATATCTGGGTGGTTACCTCACAGATGTTTCTCGCGCAGGCTGCGTTTATCTGTTTTTCCGACACTGGTCTTGTCAATGGCATCGACAAATTTAAACCGGGTCAGAACCACCTGTTTGGAGATCACGCCGGTATCGGTATATTCATGCAGCAGCGCCAGTAATTCCTTTTTCCCCGGTGGTGTTTCCAGATCCGGCTTGAGCACCACCAGGGCCAGGGGCCGTTCGCCCCACTTTTCGTCGGGCTGGGCAATGACCGCCACTTCGGCCACAGCCGAATGATGGGAAAAGATGTCTTCGAGTTCCAGTGAGGAGATCCACTCGCCGCCGCTTTTGATCACGTCTTTAGTGCGGTCGGTAATTTTCAGATAGTTTTTAGTATCGCGGGTGGCTACATCGCCGGTGTGCAGATAGCCGCCCTGCCACAACTGTTCAGAATTGCGGGTATCTTTGAGATAACCCTGGGTTAGCCACGGCGCACGCACAACAATTTCACCTGTGGAGAGACCATCGCGGGGCACTTCCTGCATCTGTTCATCAACCACCCGCACATCGACCAGCGGCATGGCGCGGCCGGTTTTGCAGCGAATTTCCGCCTGGGCATCATCCTCCAGCTCAAGCATCTCAGCGTCGAGATGCGCCAGAGAGAGAATCGGACAGGTTTCCGACATGCCGTAACCGGTAAAGAGGTCAATCCCGCGCTGCATCGCTTCGAGGCACAGACTGCGCGACATGGCCGAACCACCGATAATCACTTTCCAGTGACTCAGGTCCACCTGGTCGACATGGGAACTTTTCAACAGCATATGTAGAATGGTTGGCACACAGTGGGAAAAAGTCACCTGCTCCCGATCGATCAGCTCCAACAGCACCTCTGGAGCATAGCGCCCCGGATACACCTGTTTGACGCCCAGAGCCGTAGCCACATAGGGCAGCCCCCAGGCGTGCACATGAAACATGGGGGTGATCGGCATATAGACATCGCCTTGGTGGAGTCGGCCCTGGTGCTGCGGTGTCCCGAGGGCGGCAAGGACGCCCATGGTATGCAGGACCAGCTGACGATGGCTGAAGTACACCCCCTTGGGCAGGCCGGTGGTGCCGGTGGTGTAAAAGGTGGTCGCCCGGGTGTTCTCATCAAAATCGGGGAATTCCGCGTAAGGCGAGGCATCAGCCAGCCATGATTCGTATTCAGCCGTAAACGGTATCGAGCTGTCCAGCGCCGCCGCGCCGTCGTTGAGGAGAATATAATGATCCACCATATCGATGCGCCCCTTGATCTGTTCAATGATCGGCACAAAATCACGATGGACCAGCAATATGTTGTCTTCGGCATGGTCAATGGTGTAAAGAATCTGCTCAGCAGAAAGTTTGACATTTACCGTATGCAACACCGCACCAATCATCGGCACGGCAAAAAAGCATTCCAGATAGCGGTGGCTGTCCCAGTCCATCACGGCCACCGTATCACCGGCCTTGACTCCGGAAGACAACAAGGCGTTGGCCAATCGACACACCCGCTCATGCAGATCACGATACGTATAACGCAACTGGTCGCGGTAGACGATCTCCTGTTGTGGATGATGCACCAGTGGCGATTGCAACAGATGTTTGATCAACAAGGGATAGGTGTAAGCTGATTCGGTGCGGGGGATGCGATGATCACTCATCATTGAGTACTCCTGATTGTTTTGAAGGGGATTGGTGACGACCAAACGAGCTGAAAACAGCAATCGCACACAACCCACTGAAGATCAGCAGGGCGATGTGCATGCTTTGAATAAATAAATCCTGGGTCTGCGGGGTGATTGGCTGGCCAGCCATCTGCCAGGAAAAAATCACTGTGACAATGGTCATACTGCCCATCATGCCGAGCGTGCGCATGCTGGCGGAAAATCCGGACGCCACGCCCAGGTCACGCTCAGCAACACTGGTCATGATCACCCGCGTGTTCGGTGAGGAGAACAGGGCAAAGCCAAGCCCCAGCACCACCAGGATCACCACAATAAAAGACAACGGCGAGACCGCCGTCAAGGTCGCGGCCATGCCGATACCCAGCGCACACAAGGCCATGCCTGCCGTTGCCACCCAGTCTGCGGGATAGCGATCAGACAGGCGCCCACAAACCGGCGAAAACAGCGTCTGCACTAAGGGTTGAATAATCAGGACACCGCCCGCCTCATGCGGCGCAAAACCGAGCACCACCTGCAAAAATAAACTGAGGAAAAAGGTCATGCTGAAGGTTCCGGCATAGTTGAACATGGCCGCAAGATTACTCAAGGCGAACACCCGGTTGTGCAGCAGCAAATCCATATTCAGCAAGGGGAAACGGCGTCGCGACTCAAACCACAGGAACAGAACCACACCGCAAACGCCACCCGCCAGCAACACGCGAAACAACACCCCTTCGGCAAGATGAGTGGCCCCGACAACCAGTGACGCAATGGACACCGCATAGATCAACCAACCCTGCCAGTCAAACGGCTCTCCCGCCGCGCCAACCCATTCATCGCGCAACAGAAGTGTGGTGGTCAGTAGAGCTGTCAAGCCCAAGGGTATACACAGATAAAAAATTGATCGCCAACCGAGAATCGACACCAGGGTGCCGCCGATAAACGGCCCGCAGGAGATTCCAGCATAGACACTGGCAACGGCAATGCCCAAAGCCTTGCCCCGATCTTTTTCCGGAAACACGGCCACAACAATCGCCATGGTGGTCGCCATGACCATGGCCCCACCCATGCCCTGAAAAAAACGCAGTCCGATCACAACATCAACCGCCCAGGCCTGCGAGATCAAACCACCAGCCAGGGTAAACAGGCCAAGACCGATCTGAAAGATTTTGCGGCGGCCGACAATGTCGCCAAGTCGGCCCATGGCCAGTAAAAAAATCGATGCCGAGGCCACATAACTGGTCTCAATCAGGCCAAGCTGTACGGCGCTGGCATGGAATTCCCGGCCGATAACCGGCAACGCCACACCCACGGCCGACATCATAAACGGCATCAGGAAGTGCGCGACGCACACCACACTCAGGGTAGCAAATCGCAAATTTTTCTCGGCCATAGCGTCCTTAAAATAGAATCCTTCGAGGCGTGGCGCTCAAGGAACAACGTTGACAATTCAATGAGATGACCGCGTTTCCAACCTGGCACCCGTTGGGTCCAGGTTCTCCTGCACGGCAAATGGCGCATTCTATCATGCAGCCGACAAAGTTACCATACAACCGATCCATACGGCAAAACAGGACAAGATCATTAAAAAAAGCACAACTTCCTTTTTTTTTGCCATACTTATACGCATCGTTCACACTTTTTTGTTCATTGGGAAGTTTCATGCATTTTTTCACAACCACAATCTTGCGCACGATCATTCAGCTGAGTCTGTGGGCCTTTTTATTGATCCCCAGCGGGCTGCACGCACAAGAGCGCCTCCATAACATCCTGGTACTTCACTCCTACCATGCTGGATTAGCGTGGACCGATGGCCTGCAAAGAGGCATTGAGCAGTATTTTGACAACAGCTCCATGCCGGTCCACCTTTATGTCGAGTACATGGACACCAAGCGCAATCCCGGTAACGATTACCTTCAGCGGTATTTCACTCTTCTTCAATACAAATTGCGCCACCTCGATTTTGATCTGGTTCTGGTTACGGATAATGATGCCTACAATCTGGCGGTGCAACACCGTAACGATCTGTTTGCGGACCGCCCCATCGTCTTCTGCGGCGTCAATGATTTTCATCCGCGCGATGTTACCGCCGAACAGAACATCACCGGCGTTGCGGAAGATCTCAGCGTCGAAGAAACCCTGGATGTTGCCTTGTCCCTACATCCGAACAGCCGGGAACTGATCCTGATCGGCAGCCGGCTTGGAGCCACGGACCTGGCCATCAATCACGATATCGAGAGCAGCCTGCGCCGTTACAGCCAGGGCCTCAAAATCACCATATGGCGCGATATCCCCATCGAAAAACTGCAGAAAAAAGCCGCCACCCTCAAACCGGGACAACTGGTTTTCCTCAGCAGTGTGTTGACCCGCCGTAACGGAACAGTTTTATCGTTTCATGAATCAATGACCGCATTACATGACAATTGCCCAGTGCCCATCTACAGTTTTTGGGATTTCTCTCTCGGTTATGGCCTGGTCGGCGGTAAGCTTGTCAGTAGCGAAGCTCAGGGACGGGAAGCAGCCCACCTGGCTCAGCAAATTCTTTCCGGGGTTCCGATGAGTCAGCTGCCTGTCATCACCGGTGATGCCAACGTGTATCTGTTCGACGATGTCGAACTCAAACGCTTCGGCATTACAGCCGACCAACTGCCGGCCAACAGCCGATGCATCAACAAACCAGCCAGGTTTTATCCGGTGGCCAAGCAGGATTTCTGGCTGCTTGGCGTTGCCGGAGTCCTGTTAATGGTGCTGATCGGCCTGTTGTTGTGGAACCTGCACATTCGTAAAATCGCCGAACGGGTTATCTACGAAAAAGAGGAACGGCTGCGCCTGGCTCTGGATGGCTCACAGGATGGATTCTGGGACTGGGATGTCTCTACCGGCAGCAATATCGTCGATGAGCGCTGGTGTCGTATGCTCGGCTATGAACCGGATGAACTCGAACAGAGATTGGAGCAATGGGAGAAACTGGTTCACCCGGATGACTTGAAATCCACTCGCCCGATTCACGAACGCTGTATGCGTGGTGAAATCTCCCATTTTGCCTCAGAATTCCGCATGAGAACCAAGCAGGGCGGCTGGAAATGGATTCTCGGTCGCGGCATGGTGGTCAGCCGCGATCAGCAGGGCAACCCGCTGCGCCTGACCGGAACCCACAAAGATATTTCGCAGCAAAAAGCCACTGAACATGCTTTAAAAAAAGCCCTTCAGGAATCGGAGGAAGGACGCAACAACATCAACGCCATCCTCACCTCATTGACCGATGGGATGATCGTTTCAGACCGTAACCACCACATCACCATGATCAACCGTGCCGCACAAAAGTTGCTGGATGTTGATGAAAACCAGGCGATCGGCCAGCTCGTTGAAACGATTGTCGACGCCCAGGTGTTCAGCGACGAACTCGGCTCAATCCTCTCCCAGGAAAAAACAACCGCAACCATTGACGTGGAAATGATGGATCAATCCCTCCAGGAGATGCGTGTGATTCAGGCTCGTTTTTCTGCCATTTATGACAACGAATCAATCCCCAGCGGCGCCATTACCCTGCTGCAAGATGTCACCCGTAGTCGTGAAATGGCCCAGCTGAAAAGTGAATTTATCTCCACAGCAGCCCATGAGCTGCGCACCCCACTGACCGCCATGCTTGGCTTTTCCGATCTGCTGCTGGAATCACCGGATATTTCTGAAAAGGAACGCCGGGAATATCTGCAGATCATCTCCAGTAAATCTGAAAGCCTTGCTGCTATTGTCGATGATCTTCTCGACCTGAGTCGCATTGAATCCGGCCGCCTGATCACCCTGGATCAAAAGCCGACCCCCCTGCACTCAACCTTGGTCGGACTGATCGAACAATATCGCGACAGTTGCCCAGACCATCAATTTATCACCCACCTCAACGACAGCGACAGGGTGCTGTTCATCGATGAAAACAAGATGGCCCAGGTCATTGAGAACCTGCTCAGTAATGCGGTAAAATATTCTCCCGAGGGGGGCAATATTGTGATTGAGACCCGACAAGGGCCGGACGGCTTTTTGCTGACCATTGCGGATCAAGGGATCGGCATGACCCCGGCTCAGGTAGAACGGATTTTCAACAAATTCTACCGCGTCGATGGCACCAATACCGCTGTCGGCGGACTCGGTCTGGGGATGTCCATTGCCAAACATATTGTTGAGGCCCATCATGGTGAGATCTGGGTCGAGAGTACCTTCCACCAAGGCACCACCTCCTACGTGCGACTGCCACTCCCCGACCTCTCATGATCCGCATCCTGCTGATTGTTGCACTTGTCTTCAGCCCATTCAGGTTGGCTGACAGAGCTCAGGCCATGGAGCCTGCCACCCTGATGCGGCCACACAGCTATGACGACACCGTTTCGGTCACGGGCTGGTGGATGAGTGAAAAACTTGACGGCGTGCGCGGCTTTTGGGATGGAGAGACGTTGTGGTCGAAAAACGGCCACCCACTCCACCCTCCAGCAGAATTCATTGCCGGATTGCCACCGTTTGCCGTTGAAGGTGAATTGTGGGCAGGCCGCAACCGTTTTGAAAACACCGTCAGCATGGTCATGCAGGACAATCCCCATCCCGGCTGGTTGACGTTACGACTGGCAATCTTTGATGTTCCTCAGGAACAAGGCTCGTTTCAACAGCGCATTGTCAAGGCGCAGGATTGGTTTCAACACCATCCATCACCATACGCCTATGTCATCTCCCAGATTCCCATTCAATCGGTCAGCCATATGGAAGCGGAACTGGAACGCATCCTTCAAGCAGGTGGTGAAGGTTTGATCGTCCGCGATCCGCAGGCTGGTTACACAGCGGGGCGCAGCAATTCCATTCTTAAAGTGAAACGCTATGAGGATGCTGAAGCGGTGGTTGTGGAACACCTTGCCGGAACAGGGAGAAATCAGGGACGATTGGGGGCGTTGCGGGTAAAGCGGGCTGATGGTGTCCAGTTCAAAATCGGCAGTGGCTTCAGTGATGAGGAGCGGCTGGCTCCACCTGCTGTCGGCAGTGTGATCACCTATAAATTTTATGGGATGTATCAATCGGGGCTGCCGAAGTTTCCGGTTTATTTGCGGCAGCGGTTAGATGCGGGGCTGTGAGAGAGTCTTTCAATGTGGCACTTCAAAACGATTCAAGATCAAAGTCAAGGTCGCCGGGACTCGCCCCGGCAGGCGACATCCTTTTGACTTGCCGCTCAAAAGGATGCAAAAACCGGCTGAACTTCTCCTGGACCTGGATTAACCTACACTGAGTCTGTTTCTGTTATGCATTGCAGGTTCGGTTTGCCTCCCTTTAGCTCGGCAAATCTTGCAACCATCATCTTTGGCGTAAAACGTTGATAACTATCCTGTGTCTTTCCCTATCTCTTCCGTGGCACGAGTTAAACGGGTGGCCGGTGGCCACCCTACAGAATTGTGTTATTTAGCACCCAAGCCCTCCCGTACTGCAGCGCCGAGCACAAGGAGCGTCGTCGTGATGGTTTTCGGCAAACTGTTTGAGCGTCAGCGAGTTTTTGCCGATATCACGGCGCAAGCGACTGAAGTGAGGGGACTCGAAGAGCGCGAAGCCCGGGAGTCGATTTTGTGGTACTTTTGTCGACGCAAAAGTGCCCCGACGTGTGGGCGCGGAAGCCCACGTCACGTGCGTACCATCAAGGCAAACGGATGAAGATGGCCGGAGCAAGCAGCCCTATCTCAGGAACCACTTACTTCCGTTTAAAACTTCTCCGGCAACGTAATACACAAACACTCCGCCTCGGCAAACACCGTCTCCCCATGCACCAGACGCCCTTGAACCTTGATCTTACGCCCTTCAGCCGACAGCACCGTACTCTCGACAGTAGCAACCGTTCCCAGCGGCAGCATGTTGCGAAAGCTGACATTGAGATTGCCGACAACGATGCCATAACCGGCGGTCCAAGCCGCGAGACCGAGCACCTCGTCAAAAACCGCGGCCATGGCGCCACCATGTGAGTGCCCCGGAGGGCCTTCGGTTTCCGGGCCGAACCAGATCCGCGCCCGCAACTCCCCTTCGGCATTGCGGTAATAGCGTACTCGGTAACGATTGCCATCCGGCTCACCGGAAACAAAACGCAACGACGCCCCAACCAGCGACGGCGCATCAAACGGGGTCCAACCGTCGTCGCCGCTGAGATCGACGCACGACGACACAACAGATGACATCTCTTCCATAACGTAACTCCTTGAAAAATCCAGGTTCCTCCCGACGGGGAAGACCGGTGGTCTAAGAATGTTACTGACGGCTCAACCGCCACTGAGGGGCGGTTCCAGGCTCCGTGCTGCGCCAGGGATTGATATCCAGGCCGCCACGGCGGGTATAACGGGCGTAAACCGTCAGGGATTGTGGATGACAGTGACGCAACAGATCAGTAAAAATCCGCTCCACGCACTGTTCATGAAATTCGTTGTGCTGCCGAAACGAAATCAGATACGCCAACAGCGCCTGACGATCGAGACGACCACCGCGATACGAGATCCACACACTGGCCCAATCGGGCTGTGACGTAATCAAACAATTGCTTTTAAGCAGGTGACTATAGAGGATTTCTTCAACCGGGTCGGCTGAATCTGCGGCATCGCGCAACAGATCGGCATTGAGCTGATAATGTTCCACATCGAGATCAAGGCTGTCAAGGCATTCGCCCGGCAAGGTCTGCACCTGCCACAGGCTCTGATCATCGAGGGAAGAGAGTTCAACCGTCACTGAGCCGCCGCTGGCCTGGCTCAAATCGCGTCGCAGACAATCGATCACCGCCTGTTGATCCTCAAAGCGGGTTTGATTGAGAGAGTTGAGATACAGCTTGAACGATTTGGACTCGACCAGATTGGGCGTCTGACAGGAAAAACGGAACACAGCCAATGCCACCACCGGCTTACCCTTGCGGTTGAGCCACGACAGTTCATAGCTGTTCCACACATCTTCGCCATAAAACGGCAACGGCTCGCCAATCCCCAGTTCATCGCGCTTGAGACAGCGTGGCACCGGATACAGCAATCCCGCATCATACTGACTCGGGTATTCGGTGGTCTTGCCCAGCGGGATTTCGGTTAAATCGCTCATGCTCTGTCCTTATCCAAAAAAAGCCCTTCACACATCCACACTGTACAGCCACAGGGCAAAGCATCATAGCATGTTGCTGTTTTTTTTAAAGTACAACCCTGAACTGTGCATTTGCACCTTTTCCCTTGTCGATTGCAGGAGTACAACTGTTTCCACCCTGTAACAATAAGTTACGCAACACCCCCTTGAATTTACGCCATTGCATGATTAGCGTGAACCCTGACCTGCAGTATTCTGTGTAACTATGGAGAATAATTCATGGAAACAATTCAACAGCACTTGGTTCAGCTCAGTCAGCGCCTTGATCAGCAGATCATCGGCCAACCTCTACTGATTGAACGTCTGCTGATCGCCCTGCTCGCCGATGGCCACCTGCTGGTGGAAGGCGCTCCCGGCCTGGCCAAAACCCGCGCCATCCGCCTGCTGGGTGATCATCTCGAAGGCAGCTTTCACCGCATTCAGTTCACCCCTGACCTGCTGCCCGCCGACTTGACCGGCACCGAGATCTACCGCCCCCAGCAGGGCCAGTTTGAATTCCAGCAGGGCCCGCTGTTTCACAATCTGGTGCTGGCCGACGAGATCAACCGTGCCCCGGCCAAGGTGCAGTCGGCACTGCTCGAAGCCATGGCCGAACGCCAGATCACCGTGGGTCAGACCACCTATCCGCTCAAAGAACCGTTCCTGGTCATGGCCACCCAGAACCCCATTGAGCAGGAGGGCACCTATCCGTTGCCCGAAGCGCAACTCGACCGCTTTCTGCTCCATGTGATGATCGACTACCCCAACGCCGAGGCCGAACGGCAGATCCTCCAACTGGCCCGTCGCGAAGCCGCTCATGTCCCGGAAGCGCCGCTGGAGCAACTGACCCGCAGCCAGCTTAAGCAAGCGCGGGCTGCGGTTCTCGATGTCTATCTGGCCGATGCTCTGGAAGAATATCTGCTGCAGATCATCCTTGCGACACGCGATCCGCGTGCTTATGGCGACGATCTGGCCGGGTGGATTCAGTACGGTGCCAGTCCGCGCGCCACCATTGCTTTGGACCGCTGTGCCCGTAGCCGCGCCTGGCTGCAGGGACGTGATTTCGTCACTCCCGAAGATATCCAGAACCTGGCTTACGATGTGTTGCGCCACCGCATTCTGCTCACCTACGAGGCGGAAGCTCAGGGCATCACCGTGGATCAATTCGTGCGACAACTGCTGCAGCGCATCCCGATCCCTTAATCATCCACTGTTGTTCATCGTCGTTACTGCACCATTCTTGCGTCAGGATCATCATGAAACCTGATTTGGACATGAATTCACGCATCACCATTACCTTGCCGCAACTGATCGCCTTGCGCGAACAGTTGGAGGCCAGTGTGCGCCGTCCGGCTTTGAGTCGTGCCCGACTCAGCGGCAGCTACCGTTCCCAGCAGCGCGGACGCGGTATGGAGTTCGCCGAAGTGCGCAGCTACCAGAACGGTGATGATATCCGTACCATTGATTGGCGAGTCACGGCACGCACCGGCAAACCGCACACCAAGCTGTTTCAGGAGGAACGGGAGCGACCGGTGCTGGTAGCCCTTGATTATCGTCGCCCCATGTTCTTTGCCACCCGCGGCTGTTTTAAAGCCGTGCAGGCCTCCCATCTGGCGGCCCTGATCGGCTGGCAGGCGCACAAAAACGGCGATCGCCTTGGCGCGTTTCTGTTCTCAGAAGAGCGCCATGTTGAGCTGCGCCCGCAGTCCGGCAAACGTGGCGTGCTGCGTCTGCTGCAACAGATGGTCAACGCTCCAGCCTGGCAACGCCCGGCCCATCAACCGTTTGCTCCGCAGCAACGCCTGTTCAACACCCTGATCCGTTTGCGCCGCGTTGCCCGCCCCGGCAGTCTGGTCACCCTGATCAGCGATTTTTCCCAGTGGGACCATCAGGTCGAGGAACAGTTGATCCTGCTGGCACGCCATTGTTCGTTAAGGCTGATTTTCTGCTACGACCCGCTGGAAGCCTCTCTGCCGCAAAACGGCTGTTATCCGATCAGCGATGGTCATGACCAGGGTCTGCTCAACAGTGACGACCACAGTTTTCGTCATCACTATCAGCAACGCTTCACCGACCACCTTGATGTACTGAGCCAGTTTTGTCAGCAACAGCGCGCCAGCCTGCTGCTGTGCGCCACCACAGACCAGCCCATGGACTGTCTGCGCGGCACCGGGCATGGTCGTGACAACGGAGGCCGCTCATGAACCCGGCGGCGTTGCAATTACGCGACATCCACCTTCCTGCCCCGATAAGCTGGTGGCCGCCGGCACCCGGCTGGTGGGTGGTCGTTGGCTTGTTCATCATGCTGGTGGTTATCGGAGCCTGGTGGCGTCACCGTCATCAGTGCCGTTATTACCGCCGCATCGCCCTGAGTCAACTGGCCGAGCTCGAAGAGCGCTGTCGCCAAACACCGCAAGAGGTGGCATTAATCCCCGAGCTGTCACGCCTTCTGCGCCACATGGCCATCCTCCATTATCCATCTCACAACTGCGCTGGACTTGAGGGGCAGCAGTGGCTGACATTTCTCGATCAGCCCTTTGACGATGCCCCCTTCACCACCGGTGTCGGCCAGGTGTTGGCACGGGGACCGTATCAGCGTCAGGAGCAACTGGAACATCCAGATCAGCTGATCAGCCTGTGTCGCCGCTGGATCAACCACCTGCCAGCCGTCAAGCCACGGAGGATGCCATGATTGCCTTTGCCTGGCCATGGGCGCTGGCCCTGCTGCCACTGCCTTATCTGGTTTATCGCCTGGTTCCACGCGCCCGGCAAAACAATGACGCCGCGTTATGGGTGCCAACGCTGTCGCCCTATCAGGGCGCATCACAGCACAGCGGCGTCAAACCGCAACGGCGCTGGCTTAAGTGGCTCACCATCCTCGTCTGGGTGCTGCTGGTGCTCTCCTGCACACGCCCGCAATGGCTCGGAGAACCCATTGAACTGCCGGTCAGTGGTCGCGACCTGATGTTGGCAGTGGATCTGTCGGGCAGTATGCGTACCGATGATTTCCAGCTGTCCGGGCGTTCCGTTGATCGCCTGACCGCGCTCAAAGCCGTGGCCGGAGACTTTATTGACCAGCGCCAGGGTGATCGTATCGGCCTGATTCTGTTTGGAGAGCAGCCCTACATTCAGGCACCACTGACGTTTGACCACAACACCGTGACCCGACTGCTTCATGAAGCCGTCGTCGGCCTGGCCGGCAACAAGACCGCCATCGGCGATGCCATCGGCCTGGCCGTGAAGCGACTACGCAAGGACCCCCAGGCAAAAAACGTGCTGATCCTGCTCACCGACGGCGCCAGCAACTCGGGCAGCCTTGACCCGCTCAAAGCAGCGAAACTGGCCGCGCAACGCGGGTTAAAAGTGTACACCATCGGTATCGGTGCCGAAGCCGTCGAGGTAGGGTCGTTCTTCTTCAAACGCACGGTCAACCCGTCTCTTGATCTGGACGAAAAAACCCTCAAAGCCATTGCCGAGACCACCGGCGGCCGCTACTTCCGCGCTCGCGACACCGAAGAACTGGCGCAAATCTATCAACAGCTCGACCAACTGGAACCGGTGGAGAAAGACAAACAAGTTTATCGGCCCTACACGGAGCTGTATCTCTACCCGCTGGCAGCAGCACTGATAACCGCGTTGCTGATTGGCGCGGCACATAGCCGGGAGGAAAGAGCATGATCGACACCTTCCATTTCATCCGACCGCTCTGGCTCGTGGCGTTACCCCTGCTATGGTGGGTATGCTGGTGGCTGCAGCGCCGTCGTCAACGCAGCGGCTGGCAACAACAATGCGACGCAGAACTGCTGCCCCATATTCTCATCGGCACCGCAGCCCGGCGCAGCTCCCTCCCTATCCTTCTGTTGTGGCTGACCGCGACCTTGACGCCCATTGCCCTGGCCGGACCAACCTGGCAGGAGCAACCACAACCGATTTTTCGCCAGCAATCCGCGCTGGTTATTTTACTGGATTTGTCCCAGTCGATGAATGCCACCGACCTCAAACCCAACCGACTGACTCTGGCGCGGCTGAAAATCACCGACCTGCTGCGCGAACGCCGCGAAGGACAGACCGCCCTGATCGCCTTTGCCGCCGATGCCTTCACCGTTGTGCCGCTGACTGAAGACACCCACACCATCACCGCCCTGCTCAACAGTTTGCAACCTGAACTGATGCCGGCACAAGGCAGCCAGCCCCAGCGCGCAATCAACCTCGGGGTACAACTTTTTCAGCAGGCGGGAGCCAAACAGGGCTTGCTGCTGCTGGTCACGGATGACGATACTCCACAAACCGCAACGGCGGCGGCGAACGCCGCCCAGCAGGCGGGCTATGCTCTGTCCGTGCTCGGTATCGGCAGCAAAGAGGGAGCACCCATCCCCCTGAAACAGGGAGGATTTGTCAAAGATGCCAGCGGCCAGATGGTGCTGCCGCGTCTCAACAGTTCGGCACTCAAGGATTTGGCGCAAGCCGGAGGTGGCCTGTATCACGATCTGACCATCGACAACCGCGACTTGGATACGCTGCTCAGCCGCCTGGGAACCCGCACAGAAGATCCGCAACAGGAGTCCAGTCACTCAACCACCAAACGTTGGCAGGATGAAGGACCGTGGCTGCTCTGGCCCCTTGCCGTCCTTGTGGCCGCAGGCTTTCGGCGTGGCTGGCTGCTGATGCTATGCCTGCTGGTGTGGCTGCCGCAACCGGCCCACGCCCTGCAATGGCAGGAGCTATGGCGCAACGACAATCAACGCGGCCAACAGGCCTTCGAACAACAGGATTATGCCACCGCCGAAGAGCAATTTGATGATCCCGCCTGGAAAGCATCGGCCCTCTATCGTCAGGGGAATTTTGAGCAGGCCGAGAAACTGTGGCAGGACAACGATACGGCTGATGCCTGGTACAACCGTGGCAATGCCCTGGCCAAATCGGGTCAGTATCAACAGGCGATTAACGCCTATGAAGAAGCCCTGCAGCGCGCTGGCGACCATGACGATGCCCTGGCCAACAAAAAGGCGGTTGAAGAGTTCCTCAAGAATCAGCAAGATCAACAGGATCAACAGGATCAACAGGATCAACAGGATCAACAGGATCAACAGGATCAACAGGATCAACAGGATCAACAGGATCAACAGGATCAACAGGATCAACAGGATCAACAGGATCAACAGGATCAACAGGATCAACAGGATCAACAGGATCAACAGGATCAACAGGATCAACAGGATCAGCAGGATCAGCAGGATCAGCAG
This sequence comes from uncultured Desulfuromonas sp., assembly GCF_963678835.1. Taxonomy (NCBI): domain Bacteria; kingdom Pseudomonadati; phylum Thermodesulfobacteriota; class Desulfuromonadia; order Desulfuromonadales; family Desulfuromonadaceae; genus Desulfuromonas; species uncultured Desulfuromonas sp. The sequence goes on along the minus strand of NZ_OY787470.1, from coordinate 96,313 downwards.
GATCAGCAGGATCAGCAGGATCAGCAGGATCAGCAGGATCAGCAGGATCAGCAGGATCAGCAGGATCAGCAGGATCAGCAGGATCAGCAGGATCAGCAGGATCAGCAGGATCAGCAGGATCAGCAGGATCAGCAGGATCAGCAGGATCAGCAGGATCAGCAGGATCAGCAGGATCAGCAGGATCAGCAGGATCAGCAGGATCAGCAGGATCAGCAGGATCAGCAGGATCAGCAGGATCAGCAGGATCAGCAGATGCAACAAGCGACGGAATCGGAATCCGACAATCAGCAGGATTTCACCGAGGCCCAAAAACAGCTACTGCGCCGCATTCCGGATGATCCAGGCGGTCTGCTGCGACGTAAATTTTTATACCAATACAACCAGCGCGATCAGCACACTTCGGGAGAGAAACCATGGTAGGACGGTTGTTACTGACACTCGTGCTGCTGTTATGCACCTTGGGCAGCAGTTGGGCGGAAATCTCGGTCTCGGCATCTCGCAACCAGCTGAGTATCAACGATAGTCTGGTGGTGGAGATTGTCCTGTCCGGCGACAACGACGGTGACCCGGACCTGACCCCGCTGGAAAAGGACTTCGAGATCCGCGGTCGTTCACAAAGCTCGCAGATTCAGATCATCAACGGCGAGATGAACCGTAGCACCAAATGGTCGTTATCGCTTATGCCCCGTCGCAGCGGCACCCTGTCCATCCCGCCACTCTGTTCCGGACAGGAGTGTTCACAACCCGTGAGCGTCACAGTCATGCCGCAAACAGAGCAGGATGTGGCCAATGCCGATGTTCTAGTTGAGGTGAAAAGTCAGCCGGCTGAGCGCACGGTTGTCCAGGGGCAAGTGCTTTACACAGTACGGTTATTGCTCCGCCAGCCGGTGGCCCAGGCCAGCCTCAGTCCGCCGCAACCGCAGGGCGTGGAAACTCTGGTGCAAAAGCTTGGTGAAGACCAGCGCTCCGAAACCTACCGCAACGGTTGGCGTTATCAGGTCATTGAACGTCACTACGCACTGTTCCCCCAACAATCGGGGAAACTTCACCTGCCGCCATTAGAGTTTGAGGCTGTGCTGCAGAACGGGCGCAATCCGTTTGATCTTCAGAGCCGCATCATCCGCCAGCGCAGCAACAGCCTGGATTTGCAGGTGATCCCACCGGCCTCTACCGAACATCCTTGGCTTCCAGCTCTTGGCTTACGTCTCGAAGATGACTGGCAACAGCAGCCACCGACGCTCACAGTCGGCGAACCGGCGACACGCACCATCACCGTCCGCGGCGCCGGAGTCACAGCAGCCCAACTGCCTGAGTTCGCCTTGAAAGTTCCACAAGGGTTTAAAAGCTATCCAGACCAGCCCGCGCGCGAAGATGTCAGCAGTCCCACCGGCCTCAGTGGTGTTTTGGTGCAAAAAGTCGCCGTGGTGCCCACTCATGCCGGACGTTTTGAGCTGCCGCCACTGTCCCTCTATTGGTGGGATATCACGGCATCACGCTGGCGCGAGGAGACCCTGCCCGCCATCAGTGTCGATGTCCTGCCGGCCGAGCGTCAGGCAACAGCACTGCCCGCCTCATCGGTGCTTCCCGACCAGGAGCCACCAGCGCCGTCGCCGGTCGCAACCAAAAGTGTTGCGGAACAGCCTTCAACCACACCGCCACCGCCAGAAACACCTGCCCGACACGAGCCTCGGCTATGGCAGTGGGTCACTGCGGCCTGTGCTGTCGGATGGCTGATCACGGCTGTGCTGTGGTGGCGACAACGGTGTCAAAAGCAACCCAAGGCAGCGACACCACCTAGCGTCACCATGCAGAGTCCATCTCAGGGAGGCAAAGCAGCCGCTGTCAAAGCGGCGCAGACGAATGACGCTCGTGCAACCTATGATGCGTTATGTCAATGGGGACAACACCTGGCTAGCGGACATGTGACAGGAGCCGACTACTGGCAGGAGTGTGGTGATGCGCAGGTCGCCGAGGAGGTTCTCCGGCTGCAACGCTGCCTGTACGCGGCCAATCACGACAGCTGGCAGGGAGGTGCCCTGATTGACGCGTTGAAGCAATGGACACCGGCCAGCACAGAAGAATCTGCGACAACATTGCCGAGTTTCTATCCGCAAAACCGACCTTAAATAACATGGTGGTCAGGATTATAAATCTTCATCGTTGCGTGCAGAGGCCATATCGTCAAGGAAGCGGGAAAACGCATCGAGGGGAACCGGAGGACTGATGTAATAGCCCTGGATGTAGTCACAACCGAACAGGGTCAGTTTTTCCAGGTGTTCCAGAGTCTCGACACCTTCGGCGACAACTCTGCGGTTGAGCGCTTTGGCCATGGCGATAATGGACTGGACCAGATTTTCGTCATCGCGATGAATAAGCATATTCTGGACAAACTCTTTGTCGATCTTGATCTCTTCACAAGGCAGCCGCGACAAATACGCCAGCGAACTGTAACCGGTCCCAAAATCGTCGAGAGCCACCTGCACGCCCAGTTGGCGAATCTGGCGCAACACCGTAACGGCGGTTTCAAAATCAGCAATCAGCACCGATTCGGTGATCTCGATTTTCAGCAGGGACGCATCCAGCGACTGGTGCGACAATGCCTGCTGAAGCTGTTCAACAATCGGACTGTACAGCAGTTGCTTGGCACTGATATTGACGGCGACCTGCATCGGGAGATGGCGCTGAAGGTTCAATTGGCGGATATCCTTTAACGCCTGATTGAGGACAAACTGGCCCAGCGCCTCAATCTGGCCACTCTCTTCAGCCACTTCGATAAATTCATCGGGACGCACCTGGCCGAGTTCCGGGCTGTTCCAACGTAACAGGGCTTCACAACAGGTCACCTGATCGGCTTGTGGCTGATACTGCGGCTGATAATAAACCGTCAGTTCTTCGCGTTCCAAACTCTTGCTCAGTTGGTTCTCCACCAACAAGCGCCGCTGGGCCTGTTCGTTCATCTCAGTGCTGTAGAACAAAAACTCACCGCGTTTGACTGTTTTGGATTTATACAGGGCCAGGTCGGCACAGCGCAACAGGGCTTCCGCATTATCGCCATCATCGGGATACACGCCAACACCGATGCTGGTACCGAGGTTGATTTCGTAATAGTCAATGGTCAGGGTCTTTTGCGCCGACTGTAAAACGTTTCGCACAATCTTCTGAATCCCTCGATGATCAGCAATCTGCGGCGTTATGACAATGAATTCATCGCCGCCCTGGCGACCAACCAGATGACATTGGGAATTCTCGCTGAGCTGCTGGGCCATTTTTTTCAGCGCTTCATCACCGATGGCGTGACCGAAATTATCATTGATCCGTTTGAAGTTGTCCAGATCAAGAAACAGCACGGCAAAGCGGAGACATGTCATCTCACAGTCTGCAATGGTTCGGGAGATCTCTTCATAGACCATGCGTCGGTTGGGCAAACCGGTCAATGCATCATGCGTCGCCTGAAAGAGAATCTGCGCCTGGGTACGTCGATAAAGATTGGAGATATAGCGAAAGACGACAAAACATAACAGGTTGACGGCTAATAACGCACCCAACACCGGCAATGAATTCTGCAACCAGGCTCGATACAGCAGATCCAGAGGTTCCTCGGTAACAATGTACAGACCATATTTTTCAACATAGGACACCAGGCAATGGTGCCCTTTATTGAGTTCAACCAACTGATCCGGCTGCAATCGATAGCGGCGCAACGCCTCAAGGGTTTCATCGCCCAGCGGCTGCAAAAACACACGATTAGGATCGATGTCCAGCGGATTGCGGGCAACGATGTAGCCATCGTTTTCCCGGATCACCTGAGTCACCAACCCTTTATCGAGAGCGCCATGGTGCCACAGTGTTGTGTGGTTGGCTAAAGCCAGCCCGGCAATCATGACATGATGAACTTTATGGGTTTTCGGATCCCGCAGGGCAACGCGCATCGGCAAAACCCAACGGCCGAGTTCGGGCATAAAATAGGTCCGCCCCAAAACAAGGTAATCCCTTGCCAAAGCCTCTTGATAACCGGCACGGCTCTCCTCCTTTGCCAGCAGGTTGGGCAGTGGCATGCCGGGAGGAATCGTTGAAACAAGCAACAATTGACCGTCAGGACGGGCAATGCCGAATCCACCTAACCCTTTGTTGATGGATTTCATCGCCTCAATGGAATTACGGCCGTTTTCCGGATTCCTATCCACGCCGGCTTCAACCAACCGGTTGCCGGCAATGCGCAACAGAGATTCATATTGTTGCAAGGTCAACAGAGTATCTTGAACTTCGAGGTGATTGAGATAGGCAAGGCGCTGGCGATGTTCAGTCAGCGTGGTCTGATAACTGTTGACAAGAAAGACAATGGCAGCCAACAGGGCAAGCATCACAAAGAACGCTAAAAAATAGCGCACCGGTTTCAGCGACAGCTTTTCCAAAGTCTTCGTTGAACGAAAACGTTGCACGGCAGTACCTCATGGAAATTCACGTATTTAGGAATATTAGCTGACAATTGGAAAATTGGCTACTAACTATAGAAAAATCTGTTTTTTGTTGAAGGATCAACCTTGTGAAGAATCAGTGAAGCCCTGAAATGGCGCTAGTTTAAAGGGAAAAAACTGCAAAAACGACAGCCCCAGATAGCGCTTGGGACAGTCCCGAGTTTGCTGCGGAAGTGCTTAAACTGGCGCCATTCGGGAAGCCCTGTCGGTCAGCGTATAACGTGTTCTAATCGTTTTTTTGCATCCGTGATGTTTTTGGCGCTGAGAACGCCAGATAAAACAGAAGGAAGGGGACATTCTAACTTATGCACTGGCGCGCACAGAGTTAAAAAATTACAGTGCCAGGCGCTCGACGCGACACCCGGAAGCGAGTTGTCGTAACTGGTCAAACCGTTCACGCAACGATTCCTGACAAGCCAGCTCACACTGCTCCTCAAGCACGGCATCAAGAATTTCATCCGTAGTCAGGGGGTTGGCCAGCACAACGCGGAACACGGTAATGGTTTCACCATGATAGCGGGTGGGTTCAAGGCGGGTACGCGATACAAAGGTTTTTCCGGACTCGCGCTGATCTTTTTGGATACTCTGGGTGATTTGATCAAGGAGGATATTAATCTCTTTGACGGTCTCTTCGGGAGCCTGAGCCATCACACTCTGCAACCATGACGGATTATAGCGGTACGTGAGGATATTAAGCTCCGGCGGCGTTACCAGCTCGAAATCAGCGTGGGCGACAATGCGGTCAGCAAAACCTTGCGCCCGGGCAATGCCTTGATCGATCAACAGCTCGTAGCCACGCCGACCGATGATCGACAAACCTGCATGTACCAGCAGTGCTTTACCGGGACGCGAACCTTCGAGAGTGTGACTGCCGAGATCTTTGGAACCATGACGCAGGATATAGGCGGCATGATGCTCTATGGCGGACAGAGCGGCCGGATCTTTGAACAACACCATCCCGGCCCCCATCGGCACATAAAGTTGCTTATGGGCATCAATGGTCACAGAATCAGCACGTTCGATACCGCGTAACCGCCAGCGGTGTGTTTCGGAAAACAGGGTAGGACCGCCCCAGGCCGCATCAACATGGAAATGGCAACCGAGTTCTTCAGCAAGATCAGCCATCTCTTCAAGTGGATCAACATTACCGGTTTCCGTGGTTCCGGCAATCCCCACCAAAGCCATGACCCGTTTGCCCTCGTTTTGAACCCGATGACACTGATTGCGCAACTGCCGCATATCAACGCGACTGTTGTCGTCGGTATCAACGGCGATCAGATTGTTGCGGCCCAGCCCGAGTAAGTCGACAGCTTTACCCAACGAATAGTGGGCACGTCGCGAGGCGAGAACCACCAATCCTTCACAGTTGAGATGCTTGAGCGCTGCGAACAGTCCCTCTTGGGCAATCCCCTGAAAATCGCCATCCGGACCACACAGTTGATTACGCGCCGTCCACAATGCGGTGATATTGGCGATGGTGCCCCCCGAGCAAAAAGCGCCGAGGGCACTCTGACTGTCGTGAATCCAGCGTTGATAAAACGTGTCATCATAGTTGTAAACCAACCGGTTGAGCATGGCCAGAACCTGTCTCTCCAGCGGCGTGAACACTTTGGAGGTTTCAACTTTGACCAAATTCTGGTTCAGAGCAATCATGATTCGCGACAGCGGCAACATGAAGTAGGGCATAGCCGAGGTCATGTGGCCGACAAATCCCGGAGACGCGGTGTGCACCGATTGGGCAACCAGCTTTTTTTTGACAAACTCGGTATAATCGGAAACAAAGGTGGGCTGTTCAGGTATCGCGGTGTCGGTGAAGTCTCGCTCTATCTCTTCGAGATCACGTTCCAGAGCAACGATGTGCTCCTGCAGGAAACCGGCAAGATTGTCGGTAATGGCCTGGTCGATGCTACCGAGCGTCGACTCAGGTGCTTCCGGTATCGTAAAGATCCGGTAGAGGTTTTTCAGGTTCGCCTGTGCATTATCCGTCATCGCAATTATTACAGCGGACGCGTCCTCCAATTGGCTGGAACAACTAACGCCCGAAATCCGTATCCCTGAAACAGATCACATCATCAAATAAAAAAGCCAGCGCTTCTGTATACAATTACAGCTTCCCCACTGTCAAATTGTAATTCCTTACCACTTATCGCACAACGATAAATTCCACAGCGCGCGCAAATAGCACATCTTTTCGCCACAACACCAGGTAAAGCCTTGCTCAAGCTTTCACACAGATCTCATCATGGCATGAAATAATCACCGCAGAAATTCTCAAAACGGGGAGGTAACCCGATATTTTTTTCACGTGTTCCGCAATTAATCCTCCCGATCGCATCAAAAATCGTAATAACTAACTTTCACAAATGCTGAAGTTTAACCTTTCATGTTTGCTGAAAATCCAATAATATAGGTGCAATTTCTTAGAAATCATCTTGCCGGACTCCGTTGGCTCCCCTCTCCACAGTGTCCACCAAGTCTCCTGTGAGGCTCTGTCATGACGTTACATAACGAACTCGACTACCACTGGATTATTCTGTGTGCGTTCCTGGTTTTTATGATGCAACTGGGTTTCGCCATGGTAGAAACCGGCTGCGTCCGCTCCAAAAACACTATCAATGTGGCCATGAAAAACCTGGCTGACGCGACGTTTGGCTTTGTTTTCTTCTGGCTCATCGGTTATGGATTGATGTTCGGCCGTGACCATAGCGGTCTCTTTGGGACGTCTCATTTCATGATTGACGGCACAGACTTCTCCCAAAGTGCCTTCTTTTTCTTTCAGGCCATGTTTGCCACAACCTCTGCGACCATTGTCTCTGGAGCGGTTGCCGAACGGATGAAATTCAGCGGTTACATCATTACCGCCATCATTGTTACATCGTTGATCTACCCGCTGTTCGGCCATTGGGCCTGGGGCAACGGCGGCTGGCTCAGAGAGATGGGCTTTGTCGATTTTGCCGGATCAACGGTGGTGCATTCTATGGGTGCCTGGGTCGGCTTGGCAGGTGCGCTGATTCTCGGACCGCGGCTGGGAAAATTCCATCGCGATCAAATCCGTATTTTTGCACCGAGCAATCATAACTTTATTGTTTTCGGCGTGTTTGTTTTATGGTTCTCCTGGTTTGGCTTCAACGCAGGCAGTTTGCTGTCGTTTGCACCCTCGGTCGCATCGATTTTGATGAACACCCTGCTCTCCGGTGCCACCGGTGGCATCAGCGCCTACCTGATCAGCCTGCTTTTTACCCGCCAGGTTGGTGTCGAGTTGTTCAGTTTCGGCATCATTGCCGGTCTGGTTGGCATTACTGCGGGTTGCGCTGAATTCACCGCTCAGCAATCGGCTTGGGTTGGTTTTGTTTCAGCCATTGTCATGTTCCTTGCTGATCGTGCGTTATTGCGACTGCGTATTGATGATCCCCTCAGCGTGGTGGCAATCCACGGATTTACCGGCGTCTGGGGGACACTGGCCGTTGCGTTTTATGGTGAACTGCCAGCAGGACTCAGTCGCGGTGGCTATATCCAGATTCAGGCCACTGGTGTTATCGCTGCCTTTGTCCTGGCGTTTTCCAGCGGCTTGATCGTCTTTATGCTGCTCAAAAGCTTTACCGCCCTGCGCGTGTCACGACGCCACGAGGCATTGGGACTCAACGTCACCGAGCACCAGGCCCGATTGCCCTGGGTGGACACCATCGAGAGCATCATTAAAATCATGCGCTCCGGCAATCTGCATAAAAAAATACATGAGGAGCGCGGCACTGAAGTTGGGGTGGTTGCCCGCTTTTTCAACTACCTGCTGATCCGCCTGCGCGACCGGCAGGTGGAACTGGTCGCATCGAACAAATCACTGCAATCCCAAGTTTATTTTGACCCTCTGACCAAGGTGCATAATCGCCGCGGCGCGCTGGAAAAAATTCGCCGCCAAGCCCCAGCGACCCCGATGTCGGTCATTATTATCGACATTGACCATTTCAAAACCGTCAACGACACCTACGGCCATGATGTGGGTGATGTCGTCCTTAAAGAGCTGGCCGAGTTAATTCAACAGCTGATCCGCAATCAGGATCTGTTTGCCCGCTGGGGCGGTGAGGAATTCATTTTGTTGTGCGAAACTTCTGTCCTTGATGAGGCACGACGTATTGCCGAAAAACTGCGCTCCAGCATTGCCGCCTATCCGTTCACCACTGTCAACCACCTCACCTGCTCCTTCGGTGTCTGCTCACCGGAACAACAGGATCTGCCATTCGATGTGTTGTTTAAAAATGCCGACGTAGCGTTGTACCGAGCCAAAGAGATGGGACGTAACCGGGTGTGCTGCAGCTGAAGAAACGAGCTGCAACACCTTGATATTGGCTATGCCACGGCAACCAACAAAGGCCGCACCCGGGCTGGTTACTATCCGCGAGCGGGAACCATTCATGTCAAAATGCTCGGTGAAAAAAAGACGGGGAAACGACTCAGTGCACAGATAATCGGCGTTGAAGGGATGGCCAAACGGATCAAGGCGTTGTAAGAAACGGCTCGTTTCCCTTTAAGCCTCAGCGTCAATCCAGACCGCTTTGGCTTGACCGCGTGTTGCTTTTTCGACGCGGTTGCGCCCCTGGTGTTTTGCCTCATAAAGAGCCAAGTCCGCCCATTCGATCAGTTTCTCAGCCGTCACCTTCTGACGGTCTTCAACGATATGGGTCGAACAGACACCAAGGCTGGCGGTCACCTGCGGCGGGCCCTGGAGGTCATAGGCGGGGATGGTTTCAATCAACTTGCGCACCCGTTCTGCTGCGGCATAGGCTTCCGTCGCTGTCAAACCAGGCAGAATCACGGCAAATTCCTCGCCCCCATACCGGCACGGGATATCCAATTCTCGCAGACTGCCGGCAATGCGGTTGGAAACCGCCTTGAGAACATGATCACCCACCTGATGCCCATAGTTGTCATTGACGCGCTTAAAATAATCAATATCCAGAATGACCAGACCAAAGGGGATTGACTGTCGCTTAAAGCGGGCTAATTCTATCTGAATCGCCCGATCAAACGCTTTGCGATTACGCAATCCGGTGAGAGAGTCTTCCATCATCGTCTGGCTCATGCTCTGCTTGTCCTGCGACAAACGTTTGATCTCACGTTTGCCAGCCACCGCAATCTTCAGCCTGGCAGAAATTTCAGACAGATCCATTTCAAACGCCAGGCAATCAGAGCAACCAAGCTCAAGAACTTCTGCACGACTCGGATCATTTAACGAGGAAAGATAAACGACGGGAATACCGCGCGAAATCGAACTCAAATACAGATTGAGGTAGACCTGTTGTTTCTGGTCCACACCGGCAACAACAATAAAAATATCGCAATCATCAATACCGATAATTGCCGTCGGACTGACAATTTTCACCTCAGTCAACACATCGATCTGACTAAGAAGAAACGCGATCTCCTCACGTCTGTGCTTAACGCAGAACACCAGAGCTTTCATGACGGGGTTCTCCATGGCGAGTTTAACAAATCAACAAAGCATCATAGTCAATGTACGCCCCGGACGAGCTCTAATCAAGGCGCAATCTTTCATTTACCAAAAAGGACCCAACAAATTACTTAATTGTTTCAAACAAATAGGACTCTTCTCAACAAGCGGAAACCATCAAACAATTCCAACGTGCAACAAATAGCAAGAGACAGTTACCCGCCCCTTGAAAAATAAGCATTTTCCCGTTGTGCTCCCCCCCCCCCACCAAGGGGCGCTATCAGGGAAATAACCGCAAAAGGATAAAACGATAAAGACCTCTCGCAACGCTGTTTTTGCGTTAAAGATTTCGTTATGCTGTGATTTATTGGATCATTCTTCCCGCACTGTTCTCAGCACGGACACGCTACTTAACATTTTTCTTCATTGATCAGGGTTCGGATTGCCCTGCCATGATTGGCGCAAGTCTGCTTGCTAACCGTTATGGAGGTGGTGTTTTTTCATCATATCATAGAACGTTGGCCGGCTGACCCCCAGCTCTTCAGAGGCCTTGGCGACATTGCCGTTATGGTTTTTCAAACAGGCAACCAGCATATCGCGCTCGAGTCGATCACGCGCCTCTTTCAGGGTTAAGCCCTGTGTCGAAAATTCAAATTCCGGGGCAGCATTATCTTCAAAACCAAGATCGCAAGGTTCCAGTACCGGGCCATCAGCCATTAAAATGGCCCGTTTCACTTTGTTTTCCAACTCCCGAACATTTCCGGGCCAGGAATACTCTTTTAACGCATGCTCAGCCGCAGAGCTGTATCCCTTAATTTTCTTGGAAAACTCCGTAACATAGCGGTTGAGGAAAAAGTTTGCCAGCAGACAGATATCATCGCCACGCTCACGCAACGGCGGCAAATTAATGGTGATGACGCCTATCCGGTAATACAGATCTTCGCGAAAGACGCCCTGCTCAATGGCCTGTTCGATATCAACATTGGTTGCCGCCACAATGCGCGAATCAACGATAATTTCATCCCGGCCACCGACACGCTGGATGGTTTTCTCCTGAAGAAAACGCAGCAGTTTCACCTGCAACGGCAAGGGCAGTTCGCCAATTTCATCGAGGAACAGTGTGCCTTCATGAGCGTATTCCACCTTGCCTTTCACCTGGCCGACCGCACCGGTAAATGCGCCCTTCTCATGACCGAACAACTCAGCCTCAAGCAAATTTTCCGGAATCGCGCCACAGTTGATTGGAATCAGCTCGCCCTTATTGCGCAAACTCTGGGCATGGACCGCCTTGGCGACCAGCTCTTTGCCGGTGCCGTTTTCGCCAAGAATCAAAACTGGAATATCTGCTGAAGCGATCTTGCGAATGGTGGTAAACACCTCCTCCATCTGCGGACACTGACCGAGAATACCGTGCAAGTTGCTGAGTTTGGATGACGCTGCCGTCTGCAGACGACGGTTTTCCCTTTCCAGTGCCGCCAGTTGAAAGGCACGCTGCAGAATAATTTTCAACTCGGCCAGATCAATAGGCTTGCGGTAAAAATCATAGGCTCCGAGCTGCACGGCTTTCAGAGCATTGTTACGATCTTCATTGCCGGAGAGCACAACAACCTTGGTGTCCGGCTGCTGATGAAGAATCTCCTCCAAACAGCGCAGCCCCTCGGTGGCACCATCGACATCAGGCGGCAAACCGAGATCCAGAGTGACCACCTTGGGCGTGTGCTTCTTGAACAGCTTCAGGGCGCCGCCAACATCTTCAGCCAGCAAAACGTCGTAATCTTTATTCAACCCCCACTTCAGCTGTTTGCAAATTTCTGAGCTGTCGTCAACGATGAGTAATTTTTCCACGAAATGTCCTTATCTTTTTTTTCGGTTTCCCTTTTGGGAAAAACACGACTTACATCTCAACAGGCAACCACAAAGTGAACGTCGAACCAACCCCGGGCTGGCTTTGCACCTCGATACGGCCGCCATGCCCTTCAATCACCTGACGGCATTGATACAGGCCTATCCCCATCCCCTTTTTTTTCGTCGTCTCAAACGGCTTGAACAATCGCTGGCGGATAAACGCCTCGCTCATGCCGGCGCCGTGATCCGTCACACGGATAAACGCCTGCTCATTCTGGCCCACCTCAACCTCTATCGGAGCCTGGTCCGTCGAGGCTTCGCGAGCATTATGAAGCAGGTTGAGCAACACCTTATCCACCTCAGCACTATCGGCCCGAACCATGACCTCTGATCCACCAACCTGGACCGCAGAGTGGCCGGAGCGTTCTACGGCCCGCTGTGCCAACGCCAGAAGATCCGTGTCTGCAAATTCAAGCGTTGGCTGATGTTTGACGTTTTGCAACCGGACAATAAGCCTGTTCATATTCTCTACGGTGTTATCCAGTGTTTCAAACATATCCGCACGAAACTCGGCGTCATCAATATAATCGCGGGCATTATCAACAACCAGAGCCAAGCTGGACACAAGGTTTTTCAGATCATGTATCACAAAGGTCGAAACACGGCCGATGGCGGCCATCTCATTGGCCGCCACCAGATCTGCATACAATTTTCGACTCAGCAGCACGCCAATTGCCTGGTGTGACAGGGTCTTCATCAGATCAAAATCTTCGTAGGTCAACGGATCACCATCATAGACACGCTCCCCCAGTGCAATCACCCCTTCGATCCGTTGCTGAAAACACAATGGAACCAAAAATTTGCATCCCTTTTGGTAGAGGCTGCGCCAATCTTCGGCCAACATCTCGTGGTGTTCACCCAGATCAACCACCCAATTGTCTTGCCGCATGCGAGATTCTTCCGGTAACCCCTCTGCTGGCGACAAGTGCCTCATATCCATCTCGTGCTGAGCACTGCACAAGAACCGACCGCTTTGTTGGTCCCTGAGAAACAATGCCGCGCCGTGCAACGAAAACGTTTCGGCAAAAAAAGCCAGAATTCCCGCTTCAAGTTCTTCGCGGTTCTTTGCTTCAGCGAGTCGGGCGGTGAACTGAAGCCACTCGTTGCGATAATCGTATTTTTTCTGATAAAAGTTTTTGTGCAGCATCACCTGGATGCGACGCCGAATCCGTTCGGAAAGAAACAGCACAACCAGCAACACGCCGGAAAAGACCGCCAGAGCAACGAGAATGGTCCGATTCTGCGCCATATCAAAATAACGGACTCCGGTGCCGAACAGGCCCAGGCCGATCAGATAAATCCCCACAACCAGAAACACCACGGAGCGGTAGGCGACATGGCGCGACACCTCAATGCGCACCACTTCGCCGCGATACACACGGCTGTAGGCCATGAAGCCAAGGGCCAGGATCATACTGGCGGTTCGAACCGGGATCAGGTTCATATCTAACGACCGGTACAAAAGCGCCTGACTGTAGTAAATCACCAGAACCGCCAGGATTAACCCCGCACCGACAATTTCAAACTTGGCCCGCCAGCGGTCCGGTCGCGACAAAGAGACATAGGTGCGTTCAAGATAGACCAAGCTGACAACCAGAGCCCCCAACAACAAGACATAGAACAGATGCCCCGGAGAGCGCAGGAAGAGAATTTTTTCGTCGACAAAATCCGGTGAGTAAAACAACTCCAGTGGCGATAAGAAAAAAGCTGCCGTGGGAAAAAAAAGCATGGCTGCAAGCAACAATTTCGACCGGGAGGAGACTTGCCCCTGTTGCCATTGCCGGGCATAAGTGAGGCTGAAAAAAAGCCAAGTGAAAGGCAGGCAGGCTTCGGCAACCAGTCCTATTTTCTTCCAGCGCATCAAATTGCCAGGCTCAAGGAAAACCAGAAAGTCACTGATCTCCAAAGCAATACAAGCCGATAGCGCCATAAACAGGGCAATGGTCGCAGTTTGCCAACGACCGCGCAGCAACGCAACCAGCACATAGACAATAGCCAGACAGACGACTGAAGTTGATAAAATCGGTTGCAGCATGAACCACCCCTCAGGGCTGATAAAAATTCAAAACTCAGGCAGGCACGCCACTTCGCGCTCCTGATCACATACAAGCATACCGTTTAATCGTGATTTCCAAAGGGGGGACGAGCTGAAAACAGCGAGGTACACATGCAACATGTCTTTATTGTGGCAAAACAGCCTTGATCTTAGGATAGAAATCACGCACAAATTGTTCGACAGCAGACGAGGACACATGGTCAGCCCCTTGAAAAATTGAAGAAATGCGAATAAAGGCCGAATCACGCCTCCGATAACGGATGGAGTTAAGGATTTCCGCAAACTTCAAGGCATATTCATTGGTCAGCGATTCCCCCTTGACCTGATACCAATACCAGAAAATTTCTCGGCGGTCGCCATGTTGATAAACCGCTTCGACCAATTGTACCTCATCACCATCAATGGTTAACGCCTTGCTTTTTTCCGACACAGCCTGCCAACCACTGCCAGGAAGACAATGCTTTGGCGAATGGATCGGGCCACTGTTCGGACCTCCGCCATGATAGCCCACATACAAGGTTACCAGCTGCTTGTCATCGTTGACATAAACGCGATACAGATAATCGGTTGGTCGCAGCTGATCAAGCACAGCCTCACTGAAATAGACATCATCCACCTGGGTCCAATTGGCAACACGTAACGGAATTTCAGCCAGGGGCTTGGCGACCGGCACCTGAACGTCGCGATGGAAACTGACAAAAACCGCCGTCATGATCAAAACCAGATAGATCAGATAAAAACGCGCTTTGTTCATGGCCGCCCCCAACGTCGTAAAAGCATACCAAGCATGAACAACAGCAGCATGGCCAAGGCGAAAACAGCCAACCCGGCAAATTCATGAAAAAATCCTTGCGCCGCAGCAGCACCATAATGCTGGGCAAGAACGCCAGTCACAATCACGCGAAACATATTGGTGGCGATGGCAATGGGAACCGCAGCAAGAATAATGATGGTCCGTTTGATGACAGCCTTCTGGGTCATAAAGGCATAGGCCACGGAAAGCGCCAGCAAAGACATCAGTGAGCGCAAGCCGCTGCAGGCATCGGCCACTTCAAGGACCGTTTGCGGGAAACGGATGATATTGCCTTCACGCAGCACGACAATGCCCATTGCCTTGAGGCTGACCACAGAAAATTTGGCCACCAGCAGTTTTAACGGAAACGCCATGGCGTCATAGACAATGTACGGCAATGGCACCATAAACAGTAAAAAGACCAATGGAAGTGCCAGCAGTCTAAAGACCTGCCAGCCATACCAGAACAGAATGGTTCCCGCCAACACCACCACCAGGGATACACGCATGGAATAATATTCGGTACCGGCAAAACCGAGCACCAGCAACACCACGCCGACAATACTCACGAACAGCCCGGCCATAGCGGGCCGCACCGGCAAGGATTTCAACTCGGGCCAACTTTGCCAGACAAAATAGCCGGAGATAAAAGGGACCAGAAACCCATGCGAATAATTGGGGTCATGGCTCCAGTCCGCTACCATTTCCGGGATGACATTGCGGTAGGTCAGCGCAATCAGCAGCACCAGAATAAGCCAATGCCAACGGTAGCGGGAAAGATCCTGCTGAAAAGTCTCCCCTGCATTCAGCATCGTCATCAAGTCGCTCCACTCTCAACACGTAACAAAACGTCAACAATCCGCTCAGCAGCTCGGCCATCCCATTTTTCCGGTATCTGGCCGGTCTCCGTGTCGCCATGAAGAATCCGCTGCGCTTCTGTGAGAATCGCTTCCTTGTGATGACCAACCAGCGTATTGGTGCCTTCTTCACAGGTGATCGGACGCTCGGTATTGGGGCGCATGGTAATACAGGGCACACCGAGAACCGTGGTCTCCTCCTGCAAGCCACCGCTGTCCGTCAGCACCAGACGCGCGCCCATATTGAGGTGAAGAAATTCCAGATAACCAAGCGGTTCGGTGATCCAGATCCCCGCCACCGTATCCGACGTATTGAAGAACCCTTCGAGGCCAAAGGATTCGACCATCTTCTTTGTGCGTGGATGAATCGGAAAAATCACCGGCATTGTTTGTGAGATCTCGTGAACCGCTTCAAGAATCCCTTTGAGGACCTCGCGGTCATCAACATTAGCCGGACGATGCAGTGTCAAGGTGGCATAGCCTTGTGGGGTCAGACCTAATTTCTCACGCAGGTCGAGCTGTGAAGCCATCTGCCGATGTTTCATCAGCGTATCGATCATCACATTGCCGACAAAAAAGACCTTCTGCGCATCAATGCCTTCGGCCAACAGGTTACGGTCAGCAATATAGTCGGTGGTAAACAGATAATCGCACAACACATCGGTACACAAACGATTGATCTCTTCGGGCATCAGCATGTCACGTGAGCGCAGACCGGCTTCAACATGAGCCACACGAATACCGAGTTTCTTTGCGGTAATGGTGCAGGCCATGGTGGAATTGACATCGCCAACCACAATCACCAGATCCGGTTGTTCATCTTGGCAGACCTTTTCAAAGGCCACCATAATCCGTGCCGTCTGCTCAGCGTGGGAGCCGCTGCCAACACCGAGATCAATATCCGGTCGCGGCATGCCGAGATCGACAAAAAACGACTGACTCATTTTTTCATCATAATGTTGTCCGGTATGGACCAGGATGGGATGAATAGCATCAGGATATTGATTCATGGCCTCAATCAACGGGGCCATCTTCATAAAGTTAGGTCGGGCACCGACCACGTTGATGATTTTAAGTGGCTTCATTCTGTCTCCATTTCTTCTTAAACTGCTCCTCAATCTCCCAGGGACAAAGACTATCAGATAACACAGAATTTACATCTCGACGAATCGTCCAGATCAGTGGACGCAATAACAGATTGGCACTTTTAAGAACCTCTTCAACCTCCATGACATAAGGCCGACGTCGCCCACGATGCTCGATGGCATCACCAATGGGTTTCAGGTTGCCCCCGAGGCGACTGAAATGGGTGGCCAAGAGCGGCTCCGTAAGCATATACATGGTCTTGATGCCGTAAAATGAGGCCATCTCCAACATGCCGATATACAGTCCCACCGGGATATACGGAAAGCGGCGGCGCCCCTGAATCGTGGCGTCTTCCTGCAAATCAATGGAGATCGGTTTGCTGAGTTCATTTTTCCGGCGCCGATAATCCGCAACAATCGCCAGTCGCGAGACCTCTGCGGTTTCGCCCCGTTCCGAGGCTTCGAGATCCGGATACCCGGCATAAAGTGTGTCACGACAGGCTTCCTGGATTGGAAAGATATGATCCGGATGGCCGACCTGTGGCAAAACAAGGCGAACACAACCGATGTA
This sequence comes from uncultured Desulfuromonas sp., assembly GCF_963678835.1. Lineage (NCBI taxonomy): Bacteria > Pseudomonadati > Thermodesulfobacteriota > Desulfuromonadia > Desulfuromonadales > Desulfuromonadaceae > Desulfuromonas > uncultured Desulfuromonas sp. Next base: position 79,125 of record NZ_OY787470.1, on the reverse strand, counting down.
ACGCTGTGAACGCACCGCCATCAACAGACAGTGCAGGGCATTATCATCATAGCAGTCCTGCTCCAACCCTTCTTCATTGATGGGCTCCCAGCCCAGCTCCTCGCAATACACCGAGTGGCGAATCCGCTGGGCTTCCCGGACAAGATCGGAGGTGACTGCGGGAACAACCTTGAAATAGGTATGAAAATGTTTATGTAATTGCAACATTTCCCGTAAACGAGTCATTTTCAAACTCAAAGATGTGGCCATAACGCCCCCCGGATTTTCTCTGAATGCTTATAAACCATCCGTCTCACGCAATGTCAGCAAGGCAGATAGATCGTTAATTTTAAGGGATTTATATTAAAAGCAATATAGCAGGCTTACGGACGCCTCGCAAAAAATATTAAATAGAATTTCATTCAAATGCCCAAAAAGTTTGCCGAACAAATCATTCTTACGTATTCTGCTAAATTATGAACAAGTCAAGCCTGCCCAGAAACACGAATAGTTGTTACAGCTCCCGCCTGTTGATCATTCTGGCTTGTGTCTATTTTTTTCTGCTGGTCTATGCCAGCCTGATGCCCTATGACTTTCGTGCCTCAATCGACATTCGCTGGGTCATCAACAAAGCTCTCCATGCTTGGCCGGTAAATCCGTATGCCCGGGTCAGCGGCTCTGACGTTTTAAGTAACCTGATTCTCTACATTCCCTTAGGGGCCCCTTTGGCCACCCACTGGGCAACGAAGCATCATCACAGGATGCGTGCCGCCTTGGCCGCCCTGATGCTCTGCAGTCTCACCAGTCTTCTGATCGAAACGGGTCAGATTTTCTTATTGTCGCGCACGGCGAGCATCACCGACTTCATCATGAACACCATCAGTGGCGCTGTTGGTGCCGTAGTCGGTGCCCGCTGGGGACCGATGTTGTGGCAGCAGATTCTGTCAACATTGCATCAACGGCAAAAACACAGCCCGCTGGATCTTCTCACACTGGTTTTCGCTGCGTTGATCGCCGCCGATGCTCTGGCTCCGTTTCTGCCAACGCTGTTAATACGCCAGGTCTGGCGCAGTATCAAAGCCTCACAGTTCAACCCGATTGCAGGGTTTTCCCAGCATCCGTGGCACTGGTGGCTGGTCACACACATCCTGCTGTATCTGGTGTTCACTCTACTGGTCGCCCAGTGGTCCAAGCCTAACCATTCAAAACCGGGAAGGGTGAATGCAGCCCTGTTCTGCGGCCTGTTTGCCACAATGCTCGAAGTGGCAAAACTGTTCATCACCTCACGGGTGATGAACATGAGTAACCTGATGGCCAACTACACCGGCATCTTTGTGGCAGTCATTCTACTGACCGTGTGGCGACGCCCTTTATCCCGTGAACTTCGCCTGACGCTGGGTCTTATCGGAGTCACAGGCTACATCCTGTATTTGGGCTGGCTGCCGTTTGATTTTCAATTCGATGCTCAACGGTTCACCAATAAATTGCCTCGCGGTGTTGAGTTCCTCCCTTTTTACCACTATGCAATGGGAGCCTCTCTGAATCATATTCGGCTGTTTTTGCAGACGATCCTCCTCTCAGCCACCCTGGTGTACTTCTACCGGCTCCGCTTCGCCACGCTTGATCAACGCTGGTTTCGCTTGCCGGTCATTGTGCTGCTGACAACCACTATTGGCCTTCTTCAGGAAGGCGGACAACTCTTTCTGGCTTCGCGCACACCTTCCATGACCGACATCTACTGTTATATCGTCGGTGGCCTACTGGCGACACGCATCCCGCTGCTGCCTTTCGACGACAAACAGGCCCCAAAGGAGACTCATGGCGTCTAAACCCTCAATTCGCCTGGCGATCATTGGCGATCTGCTGTTTACCGTCCCCTACGCCTCTCAGCACGGCAGTCGCGGGCTGGAGTCACTGTCTGCGGAGATCATCACACTGTTCGCCAGCTGTGACCTTGTTGTTGCCAATCTGGAGAGCACGCTTCCGGCTGATCAGCGGATTGCCACCGAACCACGGGTGCTTGGTACTGCACAGCAATTCGACTCCCTTATTCAGGCACATATCAACGTGGTCACGCTGGCAAACAACCACGCCTTTGACGCCCTTGATAGCGGTTTTCGTAAAACATCTGACAAACTCAACGAGCTGGGCATCCATGCCTTTGGTGCCGGAAATCACCTCACCGAAGCACAAGCTCCCGTCAGTCTCACCATCAACGGCGTTCGCATCGCATTCATCGGTGCTGCGGCCACTTCCACCGGCATGGGAACCTTTGCCGGCAACGACAGTGCCGGTGTCGCCCCACTGGAAACAAAGGCCATCTGCGACCAGATTCAACAACTCAAAACCAGCCACGACCATGTTGTTTTCATCCCGCACTGGGGCGAAGAACGCTTCCGTTTTCCGGCACCGGATCAGGTGGCACAAGGCCGAATGTTTATTGATGCCGGAGCTTCTGTGGTGGCAGGCCATCATCCCCATGTTCTCCAGGGCACGGAAACCTATCACCACGGCGTCATTGCCTACTCATTGGGAAATTTCCTTTCAAATCCGGTCTATTGGCAGGATGGTGATTCCTTAACCTGGGACAAATTTGAGCGTACCAGCCAAATCATTGTGTTTGAATTAGATCAGGAAAAAATAACCCGGATTGAACAGGTCCCAGTGTTTGATGATGGGACACAGATCCAGATAGAAAAAAGTGGCTGGGGTGAAAAATGTCTGCACCATGCGGACACCTATCTGCGTCAGGGAATCACCCCGGCACTGTATGCAAAAGAAGTCTTTCGCGTTCACAAACTCCTGCCGTTCAAATCCCGGTTGCGTTGGGACACCATCCGCCGCCTTCGTCCGAAGCACTTTAGAAAAGCCGTGAAACTGCTTTTGAAAAATTGACGGTTCGTCACGGACAAAGACGGACAACCGCGAACACAAATACCCCAAAAGTAATCCGCGCTATTCACGGCTTTTGGTGCACCTCAAAACACCCCGCATCGAGTCTCTTTGCCGAGCGCGGTTGCCCCGTCAAATCCTCAGTCACGGCAAATTCAGCTAAACGCGGGCAAAAATCAATCGCCGGCGAATTCGGCCTGAGTTGAAAATCAAACTGCTCAGGCTGACGATAAGCGTGGACTGATATATGGTTAAATTCCGGATCCACATAGCGATTGGCGGCCATAAGACTATTCAATCGTTCAATCTCGGTCAGGCTGAACTTTTCCTCACCGACAGCAATGGCGGAACCTGATCCGGGTCCATAAAAAATATTGTTTTTCATAATCGAAACATCAAGGGCTTCGGGTTGCTGAAATGCCACCGCACTACCTGCCTGAGTGACCACAACATTATTGCGAATGTTCGTATAGAGCATCTTCATGCTACCGGTTGAATCATTGAGCAGAATACCGGCATGATGAAGCGGTTTTTCTTGGCCGGATTGATCATAACGCCCCACCCAGATGGTATTGTTAATGATCTCGTTATTGACAAAATCCCCTCCGGCACCGGATTTACTCGCGTAGCCGGACAACACAATGCCCTGCTTGGCATTATTGAAAATCAGATTATTTTTAATCGACGCGTTACGCGTCCCATTGGCCAAGGAAATCCCGCCACCTGTCATATTGGAATGACACACATTGCGTTCTATGAATAATCCGTCCACACGACCATTGTGCTGAATACAGAAACGCCCATCATATTTTTTGGCTGTGAGATAAAATAGAGAATCCTGAATTCGAATATCATTGTTTAACTGTTTATTATCAGAAGAGCCGTAATAAACTCCGTGGGATAAAGTGTCATGCACAACACAGTTCTCAATCAACACCTTGTTGACATTGACCATGCCGCGAAAGCCGCTCTTGAGATTACGCGCCAGAACATTTCGAATCGTTATGTCGTAGACATAGCTCCAATCATATCGGTTGGTTCCATTGAGGTAAATCGCGTTGCCGTCGCCGCCATTGGCCCCATTGTCAAACATGAACCCGTCGACAACGATGCTCTGCGCCCCCTTAAAACTGAAGCATGCGGCATTACTGCCCGCGCCACAATTGTCGAATACCACCTGCTCACCGGGATAGGCCAACAGAAGAATCGGCTTATGAATAGCGCCGAGAATGTTTTTCAGTTCAATCTGCTGGTGGTAGATACCCGCTTTAAAAATAACGGCATCGCCGGGCTGGAGAAGTGTTTTGACTTTTTCCCATGTGGCAAACGGTGATTCGACAGCGTTGATTCTAGCTGTTTTGTCATGACCATTGGGAGCAACAAACAGGAGGCGATCTGGGGAATAACCTTTTACAGCTAAAAACGCCCGCAAAGTGCCGTACTTTTTCAGAACAGATTGTGACGTGTTGACCTGCGGATCCAAATCATCCGCATCCGGCCCTTTGACGAAGACGTCACCAACCCCATAACCATCCCCATCTCTATCGAGAAAGTAAATGTCCTCACCGGCCAACGCAAGCCAAGGCAGCAGCAACAGGAAAATGACAACACTCAAAGACTGACACAAGCGACACAGAATCATGCTGAAATCCCTCCTGTGTAAAAGAAAAAGGCTGCCAGCAAATGACTCATTTGATCAGTGCTTCAATCCAGTCCAGAGTTGAATACTTTACTTCCGGAACCTTCACCCGTGGTACAGAAACATCAGAAAAATCCGAGCCCACAGTCCACGGTTTATACGCATCGGGGCCGATCTGTTTCAATCGTGGATCAGCAGAATTGATCTGCAACCTGCCATCGTTTCCAGCCAAAATCATCGGATCAACATCGTAAATACCATCCGTCTCAAATGCGGGAAGATTGGGGCGATTATCGCCATTGAGGCGAAACCAGAGATTTTCGCGAAAGACAAAACTTTCTGGTTCCGTTCCCTGACCGACATTGAAAAATGTGTTTACCCGGTTATCGGTAATCACCACATTCTGCTCAAACAGCCCTCGTTGACAGGGTTTAAACTGGGAGTCCTTGGTTTCCTGCAAAATACGACCAAGCCATTTTTCCGGCAAGTAAAACAGGTTATGGTGCACATGGCTGTCTTGGGCCGTCACCCAAGCTATCTGCGCTTCGCCGCCAATGAAGGTATTTCCGGAAACGGTAACATTTTTTGCTTCATAGTCACCCACTGAAGGGCGAAAGTACTGCTTACCGGTCAAGCCTCCGATCTGAACAGTACGCGTTCCTGCGTCCTGAAAAAGATTATTCTGCACCAGGATAGCGTGCGAACCGCCCTTGATCTGAATGCCGTTGCCACCACGAAATCCCTGCTTACCGGAAAAAGTACATGCTTCAATCAAACCATTACGGCACCCAACCATATCAATAGCAGATCCGCCCCAGGCCTCAATCCGCACGTGGCGCACGATAAAATCATGGACTCCGGAGAGCTTAATTGCATCATGATTGCCGCGCGACCCCGTATTCAATACGGCAACATCATCAAGTACCACATGGTGCGATGCTACCTTCTTGCTGGCATCATCTATATTGATACCATTGCGGGAAAACCCGTCAAATATCAGATGCTGGACTTTTATATACGCACAATTGCTAAGCTTGAGCCCTTCTGTTCCCCCGGTAAATACCGGGGGCAGTCGTGAATCTACAGCGGTAATCGTAATTGGATTCTGCGCTGTACCCCGCAGATTATGCGCCACAATTCCACCAGCATAGGTTCCTGGCAGAACCCGGATCGTGGTACCAGACCCGGCCTGTTGGAGAGCTGTGCGCAATGCCGACAATTGCCCCACCTCAACCACTGCCGACGCAGACATCCCGGCAGTAAACACCAGCGACAAACAAAGTAACACTCCAGCCCAACGACTCATACGCCACCTCCGTACGTCATCTTTTTCTCCATGAAGAACACTCCACAGACTGCCAAAAAACCGTAGTGTAAAACAGGGCAAATGATGGCTTTCTAAGCTATAGCATAGGGAATAAATAACTGAAAATAGTTGTAAAACAAAAACCCTGACTCAAACGTCATCTTCGTGCAGGCTGGAATAAAGACAAAACATGAATAGCATTTGAAAAACTGCGACTAATTTATTCCTACTACAACCATAGATGGTTTTCTTTACGAAAAGCAGTTACTGCATCTTGATAAACAGGATTGTACCTAACACATCTCTTTAAATCGGCGCTGGCTTCGCGATAATAACCAAGTTTGAATAATGCGTGAGCCCGCTTGAAATAGACCTTACCGTAGGTCGGCATCCTTTTTAGGCAAGCAGTATAATCCTTTATAGCCTGTTGATACTGCCCATACCCAACATAAATATCACCACGATACCAAAATGCTTTTGGGAACTGATCTGGCCGTGACCTGAGAACAAGCGAAAAATCTTGCAGAGCAAGTGTTTCTTTTTTTAAATACCTATGCCTGACTTTAGCTCTCAGGTAATACAGCTCAAACGTGCGTGGAAACCTTACCACCGCCTGATCAAGAATTTTTTCCGCCAGTTCAGGCTTTTTAACATTCAGATACTTATGTGCAGCACGCAGATATTTATCCACATGCGCCCTGGAAGACGGCGCCGCCACGCAAAAAGACATGGAAAGGAACAGATAAAAAAGAACCAGTAGCGCTATTCTTAACAAGTGCATTGTTAGCAGCCCTCACATTGCCGGTACCACAGGATATAGCGATCAGCCATCTGCTTAATTCCAAAATGTCGGACAGCATAATCTCTACCTGTTTGTGCCAATTTATGGCGAAATTCATGGTTAACATAAATTTCTTCCATCGCACGGGACAATTTGGATGGAGATCGTGATTCGACCAAACTTACAACATCACCAACCGCATCTGCAATCCCACCCACGCGGGTAGATACCACCGGCAAACCAGCCATCATCGCCTCTAGAATCACCATGGGCAAACCTTCACTGCGGCTGGACAGCACGAACGCATCGGCTGCGGCATACAATGACGCCGTATCATTGCGAAAACCGAGAAAGCGGCAATGGTTCTGTAAGCCCATTGAATCAAGCTGCTGCAGCACATTCCGACAGTAGTCACTCTCTGTCAACGTCCCGGCAATCGCCACATAAAAATTATATCCCTGATCACGAAGAAGGCCAGCTGCGCTCAAGAGGTCCTCAAAAGCCTTCTCCGGACGCGGATTCCCCACAGCCAAGAACAAAAAAGTGTCCTCGTCGAGCCCTAGCTCCTCGCGTACCCGGCAACGCATCCGCGAATCAATGGACACTTCCGGCACTCCATTACTGATGACAGGAATTTCTTTTCCCCAGGCAAGATAGTCCTTATGCCGCTGTGCGACCGTGCTGGAGACCGCTGATATCGAAGTTAAAAATCGGGAAAAGAAACGAAGGCGTTTTTTCAGCGGCTCAAAGCCTTCATAAAGGAGGCCGTGGCCTGTAAACAAGAGAGGGGCACGATCGGAAGAAAAAAGATTTGCAATAGCGGCATAAGGAAGACTGGTGTAATCATGGAGATGAACGCACGTAGGACAAAACTGCCGCAATTGCCTCCACAATCGGTAAAGCGTCTTGATGTCTTTGCCGCCACTGCTGTGCAACGCGACAACGGGAACCTCTCGTTCTGCTAGTAGTGGGGCAAGCTGACCAGCCTCATGTAAACAGAGCACCAAAACAACCACACCGCGATCCTTCAAACTGGTTGCAAGATGAACCACCAAGCGCTCCATTCCTCCAGGGCGCAGTTCAGTAAGAACAAATGCCACTCTTGGCAGATTAGCACCCATCAAGCCCCTCTTGCTCCTGAATAGAGTTATCCAAAGCTCGTTTCAAACAGACCGGCAACATCAGAAGCACCCAAAGAATTTCCGTGTAAATCATGGTAATGGTCAAAGCACAGGTCATAAAAATCACGATTGAAACAATGATCGCAAAATAAAGTTGAGTAAATTCTTCTTCTTCTGGCGGTGGCAAACCTCCGGCAGCCTTGTAAACGCGACGCAAATTAAGATAAGCCTGTAACAAAAGCAGAAGAAATACGGCCATGCCGATCACACCCATTTCAGCAAGACATTTGACATAAGTACTGTGTGAATCCTTACCTTCATACTCCGGGATATAGCGACTGATCGTCTGATACCAGTTCCCGGGACCAATGCCTAGCGGTTGAGAGGCGACCATCTGCAAGCCAGCTTTCCACAGACGAATGCGGCTGGAAGACGATTCATCCATTTCACTTTGCTCTGTGGAAATTGTCATAATTCTCTGAATGAAAAAATCATCGGAGAGATAAATAACACCAACGATACCAGCGAACACGAGGACAATCAGATGTTTTCGATATTTCCTTGGAACGTATGCAAATGCGGCTATCGCCCCTACAACCAATCCAAGAAAAGCTCCACGACTGCGGCACAACACGACAGCATTTGCGGTAAATGCGCCACAGGCCGCATAATAGAGCTTGCCGGGCCATCGGCTACGCAAAAACATGATGCCGATAAGGGGCAGCATCGCGGCCATAAATGCGGCAAAAAAATTTGCCTCAGAAAAATCTGCACCGCCGATTCCTTCGAGTCGACCTCTAGCGAAATGGCTGTATGGAACGCTCCAAGCTTTGATCCCCAACAGCAGTGAAGCAGAAGCCAAGATAGCAAAAAGCCCTTTTAACTTCTTCAGATCTGTGATGACATGCGTCATCATCAAAGAAAAAATGAAAATTTTTGTCAGCTTAACGGTCGGATGATCGGTGCTCCCGTACCGCCCTACCGTTGCTGGTGACAGAAAAAACACCAGCCAAACCAAAGCAAGAAAAGCCAACAGAAAAATCTCCTGCCGGTAAAACACCTTTTCTCCAAATTGCAACTTTTCACGCTGCAACACCATACCAGCCATGGTTGCCAACGCCAGGGTAAGGGAGAACCGAATCCCCATGTGGGAAAAAGGACGCCCCCACCATTGGTCCGCAGGATTGAGACAATAGTCCGTCAAGTATCCGTAGATACCAAGATGCGGCAACGTCAAGGCACCAAATGTGCAAAAGATAAAAAAACCAATAAACAATAAACCGCGACTAGACACCGTATTTATCCTTGTTCAGTGAGAGGACCTTCACCTACTAGTTTTTCCAGCTGCTGGACTTCCAGTTCCATGCGCTCCCGCCAGGACCAGAATGTTTGCGACAATTCTCTTTGCGCAACTCCGAGCTTTTCTTTTAAGACGTCATCTTCGCAAAGTTTCACAAGATGTTGCCCAAGGGCTTCGTGATCATCTGGAGCCGACAATAGAGCATTGCGACGATGCTCAAGCAGATCCGCCGTTGACGGGTCTTGAACAGAAACGACGGGCAACCCAGCCCAAGCAGCTTCATAAAGCGGATTACAACGGTTGGTAACATCATTGGTCAAAAGGAAAACATCAACAGTGTTCATCAAGGCCCAGACATCGTCATGGGCAACCGTTCCCAGCCAGACAACTGAGGACTCAACACCCAGTTTTTTCGCCAACCCCATCAGATTTTCTTTTTCAGGACCATCCCCGGCGATAATCAATTGACAGTCAACCTCTTGCTGGCGGCACACCTCCAACGCATACAACATTCGGTCGATTCTCTTCCAATAGCTCAGCCGAGAGCAGGAAAGAAACCACCTATTTTCCGGTCTTAAATCTATAAACCGTGCAACCAACTGCTCGCGAGTCATATCCGGAGGAGTTGAGGGCGGCTCAACTCCGTTTTGCCAAAAACGGAACCGCCGCTTAGAAACACCGAATTTCTGAGCCACTTCGTCTCCCCGCGTTCCATCGTTGGCGCAAATCAGCAGACTAGAAGGCACCAGATAGCCAGCTGCAGCAGTGGGATAGCGCAACGAGACAAGAGGTTTCTTCATCAGGTCAGCCAAAAACGTGCCATATAACCTAGTCACATTAGGCACTCTCCACATGCGACCGATCAGAAAACCGCTTAAGGCAGCATATTGATTGTGGGCATAAACCAGATGAGGCTTGCAAGAACGCTTACTCACACGACGAGAGGTCAGCGCCAGACTAACTGTCAACGCTAGCAACATAAAAACATTCAGCAGCCAGCGTAATACATAGGGAATAGAATCTTTTTTGCCCCGCGCCTTATTGCGCAATTTTTTAAACATAGGCAACCAGGAACAAGGGGCGAAATGGATCTGGAAAGGTTGCCCTGCTGGTATCGTCAACTCTTTCGCGTCATCTGAAAAAGGATCATAACGTGGCAACACCAGTTCGATCTCATGGCCACCGTCAACATGCCCATTGAGCGTCTCACGCAACGAGGGCATCCCCCCCTTGCCTTCCATAGACCAGACCGGAAGTGCTGAAATGTGTAATATTTTCAAGATACAGATCCTTTCAGCCTTTTTTAGCCATGTCTAGTTCTCGAATCATTCGTTGTCTACGACGATATTCTCTGCGAAAATTAGCTATTTTGGTCCGCAATGAAATTCTCTCCCTCGGACGGTCTATAACTTCTCCGATCTCGGCATAGGGACTTTTTTTAAGATCTATTTTTTTATACATACCCAAATCATTCAGCCGAACCCCATTTTGCAAATCGTTACCACTCACCAGATATTTGCTGCTTTCATCAATCTGAACGCTCCAGTAAACATCTTCAGATCCATGATAATTTTGCGCAACGACACGATTATTCTCGCGATCATAAAAAATATCTGCCGTAGTCTCATGACGCCTTCTCCACCAAGATGAGATATCCGCCATATTCCCTGTATAGATGTCATCATAAGACAGCGCTTTTTCGCAGATAAATTTCACAAGGTCCGGATGGTCTCCCATACGCCCAACCATATCTGGATGGCCATAAATAAACATGGGCTCACAGTCGTGATATTTTTTTTCAAGCAGCTGTTCAAAAAAACTCCAGACATTTTTTCCGTCAAGCTCCAAATCAAACTTGGGAAACCTGTCACCCAAGCAATAAAAAGGGATTTCGACCATTCCGTAACGGTCAGAGTTTTGCTTCATGGGAAAAAAGGGGTAATCATCATGCGATAGCCCAAAAGAGCTTGTATAATCATAGCCCTTTTCCTCCAAAACATCATACATGCTGGTGTGAAAGAAGCTGGCAGGGCCCACATACCCTTTGGGGTCAACAGCGACAGACGCGAGTAACTGCTCTGTCAATTCAAGATTTATTCTGTTTCTGCCCCTGTCAGAAAAAACATAATGTGTATATGTGTGATTACCGATCTCAGCACCAAGATCAGCTACGCACTTCAGAACCTTCTCTTTGCCGACATATGCTTTTCCGCAAACAAAAAAAGACAAACTTTCTGGCCAGGAAGAAACAGCCTCAACAAACTGCAGCAGGCTTTTTTCTTCACCGGCATCCATATCCGCCCTGAGGCTAAAAAAGCTTCTTGCACCATTGGGCCAGTACCATTTTTGAATTAAGGGGGTGTGGCCACTTAAAGCTGTCTTGAGAAGAACCTGATAGACTTTACTTCTGAGTAACTTACTCGACCTGCTGGGCAAATTTTCCCAGACAACATTCCCTAAAGAGTTGTTGATATTAATATATTTTTTCTCTGTCGAAGGCTTTCCATAATCAAATAAATCATGGACAGTGCCATTTAACAGAGAGCTATCAAGATAAATATATAAATCGAAAAAATCAAAACAGCTTAAGGATTTCATAAAGCACCAAAAGGAAATACATTTATCTTAAAAAGAGAACTTAAAACTTTCCTTGCCACAAAGTATTTTCCTGTAGAGTCGGCCTTTCTCGACATTGCCAACTAAGTGTGAAATTTTGATTTGAGGACAATTATCGATTCTGACATAAGATACAAGTTCATCAATATTCATCTCAGCAGCAAAGTGCTCTAAATATAATTTCCCTTCTCGTCCAAAACCAATATTCCTGAATTCCTCACGGACAATTGACTTGTTGCTGCATAATGCTTTTGAAAGATTATTTATTTTTTTTTCTTCTAAAAAAAATGGATCTTTCTCGGACAACCAGATCTGCATACAAATATCATCCGGTGAATGTCTTAAAGTCCCTAACAAAAGATGATCACCACGTTTTATTTTATCAAAAATATTATTTCTATCTTCTTCTGAATAATGTTTTCTAAATTTTTTTACCAACAAATGGACATCTTCTAGCTTAGCTTCTCTAAATAAAAAACGCTCAGAAAGAGACGGCAATTTGTTCTTATCTATTTTTTTCTTAAAAACGATGTACTCTTCCCTTAAATAAAACTTTCTAAGTTTTTTTCTAAAATACTTATTCAATCTGGAAATTATTTTAGATAATTTATTTTCGACACGTTTCATATACATACGAAAAAAAGGTTTTATGTCATCCAGCGCAAAAATTGCTCCCGTAACAGGAGGCCGTATTGATTTCAGCCAAGACAATAAAGAGAGATCATCTTGCTTCATTTTTTCTTTGGCGGTTTCAAAATCAGCAGACCAGCGAATCCAGCGCCTGGGGATTTTTTTTTGCCGGTACCGAGGAATGGCCTTCCCCAAGGCGTCCAGATAATTTATATAAGGCATAGGAATCCCATTACCTTCGCCAAAAGCATTATTCCAATCGTGCCGCCCTATTGTGGGTTCGATGAAATAATAGACACCATCTCTGGGATCACGTTTGAACTCCATCGAACATGGACCAACATAACCTATTCGGGTAAAAAATGAGGTCGCCAGTGTTTCGATTTGAGGATCGCGGCTAACCTCACATGAAGAAGTGCTACCGCACAACGATGGGAACTGTCGTATTTTACGGCCAGAAAGAGAGTAAACCGGCGACTGACCTGCACCTGCAGCGTAATACTGAAAGCAGAAGTACAAATCCGAATCACCGCCAGGGATATATTCCTGAACAATCGCCTCTTGCTGATATGCGGAAAACTTTTCATAGAAAGCACTCAACTCCTGAATGTTTTCTGCTTTAAAGGCTTTCCCTGAAACATTGGCACCATAATTGTCATTTCTATATTCGGGCTTCACAATAACAGGAAACTTAAGGTCGTCAGGAACGTCAGAAATCGTTATTCCTTGGCTAATCGAAAATGACCTGGGCACGGTCAATCCTAATTTCTCCGCCATTTGCGCAAAAGTAGTTTTACACAAAGCCCTTCTAACGGTTTCGAACGGTGGCATAACGATTAGGTAATATTTTCTGATCTCATCGATTCTTTCCGCCAAAGCTAGGACTGTTGAATCTCGGACAGGAAATAAAACGGGTTTTTCTGAAAAGGACGCCCCTCGAACCAACAATTCCTCAATAAGTTCTTTGTCGTTTCCATAAAAAAACCATCGCTCAGAAATATATCGACTGTATAAATTCGTCGAAGTGTCCGAATCTGAAACAACAACAGGAACACCACGCCTACCCAACGAACGCACAATACCGAGTCCGTTTGCGCTTATTCCCAAAACAACAGCTTTATTTTTATAGGGTCCCATAAGTAACCTACTTAACAAGATGCACAGATTTTCCGTCTCTTATATTCTTCAGGCAACAGGAAAAAATAAAAAATCGGAATCCATAAAACAAGGAGTATTGTAATCTGCAAAAAAAATACAGCCCATGACATTGGGCTCCACAAGTTTATCAAACTAAAACTTAAAAAAGAAAACAGCCCCCCGGACAGTACGCCAGGAACAACTGCTTCTTTCACAAATTTACCTATTCTTATCTTTGAATTTTTAGAAAGATGGTAGGGCATAAGAATTGATGAGATCAAGAGTCGGCCAACAAGTGTGCCAGCGGCAACCCCGGCAAGGCCATAATGAAAAACAAGTGCGAAGACAACGGATAAGAGCACCGAAACTAATGCTTCGAGTATGGAAATTGCCGCATTGAATTTTACAAACCCTTGAGCAGCAAGATAGCCTTTACACGGGCTTGTAAATAATATGGGCAAATTTGCTAACGCCAAGACACTCATAACCTGGGCAGAGGAATGAACTGAAGTCAGGTCAAAATTATCTTGCAACATCCATAAGCGTATAAAAGGTTTTGAGTAAAAAAAATAGCCTAGGTAAACAACCAAGCCAGCAATCAAAGAGACTCTGATTTGACGAAAAAAGAGATGTCGGGCTTCACCATCACGCCCTGCCGAAATACTTTTTTGTATGGAAGGGAAAAAAGTCCGTCCAATGAGCTTGATAAACGTGAAGGTATAGAGAATAAGCATGGCTCCGACATTGTATTCACGCACTGAGTCAATCCCTAATATAAGCCCCACAACAACAAGATTGCTCTGCCCAATAATTTTTATCGCCGAATTAGAAATGGCCGCAGGAACACCATACCCAAAAAGTTCTCCCAAACGTTCCTTAGAGTACAAGAAAGGGAAGCTACGTAACAGCTTATGAACTCGTCCTGCATAAATTCGATTGCAAAATACAGCGCAAACATTTCCGCAAAGAACAGCAACAACCAGCCCCCAAAGGCCCCAACCGTTTTCCAAGACATAAATGGTGCCCAACGTGCGGACGACCAAGACAACCACGTCCACCCCGCGAGCAACATCAAAGCGATCATGTCCGGCCAATACGCTCGAATAGATTGCTGCAACAGCCGACAGCCAAACATTAACAGCCATCAACGGCAAGAGAATACGAACTGTATCGTAATATTCAGGGCTAACGCCTTCAAAGATTGACGGAAACAACCAGCCCAACCCGACTCCAGCCAGCAGGATCAACAGTCCAGCCAAGCTGAAAAAACCAAAACCGGCTCGGATGGTTTCATCAACACCAACCGAATCTTCCTTGCCCAGATAAAGCGCCACATGGCGACCGATGCTAGCTCGTACCCCGAGGTCAAAGATTCCCATGTAACCGGTCAGTACATTCAATAGGCTCCAGATACCATAGGAGACGACATCAAGCTTGCCAACTATATATGGCGACAGAAAAAACATCACCACAAGCGTGGCAGCATGCCCTCCCCAGTTAAATGCCAAATTACGCAGATAAACGCGTGCACTCATATAGGCTAAAAACCTCAATTTTGCGAAGATACAATTTCAAATATGCTGACGTACAAGCTTAATTCGTAAACACGTATGACATTAGACGACAAAGAGCCGTATCGCGACTTCCCGAGACAAAATAAACAACTTTACCTTGTATAAAGGTCAATATTGTTCCAAAGCTCAAAATAAAAATAGCAACATACAACGAGGTGAAAAAATCACGCCCTCCTCCATAATTAAAAATTCTCAAAATATAGATGCCAAGTATATGCCATAAGTATATCCATAATGAATTTGATGAGAACCAGATCAAAATATTTTTTGGGAAAATAACCATAATTCTACTTCTAGAAAGTAAAAACATAATATTTGTACACATCAAAGCATATGACAAATAATACACTCTCGGAGGATACTTAAAATACTGAGTTTGAAAGAATTTTCCCTCGAAAATATAAGCTAAAATAGCAATAGAACAAAAAGCAAATGCTGCATACAATGTAATTTTAAATACCAACCAATTATCAAAATTATTCAACCTATAACCATAAGCAAACACTAAAACATATGGAAAGATGGTAAATAATGATCCTTTAAGAAAAGGAACAGAATATAAAAATTCTGCGCAGGAAAAATATACAAATTCATAAAATATATATAGAATTATTATTGATGAAAAATACATTCTATTTGAAATAGTTGATTTATCTATTCTATCAAAAATTGGTATGATAAAAGCAATAGTCAAATAAATTTTTAATATCCAAACATAACCAATTCCTGACCAAAAAAGGTAAGATGTAACTATTTGATAATTTGTAAATGGATACTCTTCATCAAGGGAAGAATACGAAACTAAAAATATCAAAAAAAATATAGTTAGAAAAACCCAAGACGGAATTGTAATCTTTGTAACCCTCCTTATAAGAAAGGGTATTATATTTATTTTTCTTTCTTTATATATAGTTGAATACGTCAAAGCTGAAGCAACAATCAACAAAGGAGTGCCAAAGTTGCGCAATTGAAATAGCCATTTAGGGGGGTCTGAGTGAGCAAGCATAATGATCAATACCCCCATGACTCGCATAAAGTCTAAAGATAAGTCTCGACCATTAGCCATTATCCCCCTCCACAACCGAACAATTTAAAAAAAGAGCAGTGCTAAAAATATTACTTCAGATTTGCTCGCCAGAAAAACAGGCTGCTTCCATTTTCAAGCAACCTATTTTCTACATTGGCACGCTGAAGAAAGAGAACTAATAATAAATGATGGCGGCTACTTCTTATTCGCCATCCCATCTAATACTTTTATCTTTTTCACTACCTGCTGCCCAAATGGATCCATTAAAGTCAAAAGCCATTCCCCATCAACTTCCTTTTGAGAGCCCAAACATAATGTTGGTTTTGCATCAAAAGTAAGGATAGGCAAGTCTTTCCCCAAGATTGAGACAGCATGCAACTGAGCAACTTTGGGTTGGTCTGCAGTGCTGTGCAAATCCACTTGCAACCAAACCTGCTTGTTGTTGTTCTCATCCTTCTCCACCCTCAGCGAGACATCCTTATTTTGATCGATTTTCAGAGGTGTATCATGACGAGCTTTCCCGCCAGCCCACACCATCAGCGGATCGCCAACAAATGTCGTGATCCACCCCAGATGGATTTGATTCATCAACCAAGCTTCGCCCAGTGTCTTGCCCTGCAACAGGGCCGGATAAAAGATATCGTCATCCCACCAGCTTCTGTTATGAATATGCGGAGCTCCGTGATACACCTGGGCCGCTCCGACCGTCGCAGTTACGCCATTTTTGAGGTCCTGCACCATTTCGCCTTTTTTCCAGCCGTTATGGGAGATAATAGTTGCTGCGATTCCTCCGGGAAGATATGAAATGTCGTCGTTTAAAAAACCATCGCCAGAAGTAATCCGCCCCCATTCCAACAGGTTCATCCCTTGGCCACCGTGATAAAGATAACGATAACCCTTATCCCACACGATCTGCCCGGCTTTTGATCGCTTCAATGCTCCGACGCGTTCTTTGTTTTGCGTGTAATTTCTTCCGGGAAAAACTCCCATCTCAGGGTTCGCATAAACAGAGGCATACACGGTACGGTCAATCAAAGCTTTGGCCTGCAACGCATCGGGTGCATCAATGCGACTGACAAAGTAAAGAAAGCGGTCTGGGTTTTGACTGCGGACAGATGGAGAATAGGATAGGGGCTGAGGCCCTTTGATGAACGAGGGAGCTTTTGAATAAAGTTGAGGGTGAACAAAAGGATTTGCCTTACCAACTAAAGGCCGATTTTGTGGCGAACGTAAAAAAAAATCACTGTAGGGACTTTTACCGGCAAAGCGGTATCCCCGTATCTGCGTCCCCATAACTTTATCCAGATCGTAATAGAGCAACTGCAGGCGCTGGCCAAAATCGATGATACTGCCGTAATTATTCAGCTTGTCAGTAATTCCTCGGGCGATTCCACACGGAGCAATTGCCGTGCGCGGCAGACCGTAACAGACGACCATGAACAGAATATGGTCTTTGAGCAGGGTGCCATCCGGCCGCGCCAGTTTGGCATCCTCGAGAAACGCTTTCACGGGTAGAGCGACATCCTCAAGAAAATTCTGGTCGTCGCGTTTTCCGTCTGCCCCGGTACACGACAGTTCAACATCATCGGCATCGACATAATCAGCCTGCCAGGAATGCGTTTGTCCTTGCACGTCAACACAGGAGGCCTTAACTGTCACAGAGCCAGCCACAAAACTTTTCGCATTGACGCGAATCGTCCACTCGTCCGTGTTGTTACCGGCGATTTTCCCCTTCACCGCGATCAAACCATTTTCAACAATGATGAGTTCGTCACCTTTTTCCGGCTCAATCTCTATGTGAAGCGTATTGATGTTCCAATTGGAGCGCCCGCCGGGCAGGACAAATTCCACCACACGACTGTCGCGCAATTTGTCGTTTTGGGAATCAGAGCCGAACAGAAAGGATTGTCGCTTGAGGACCACGCCAGAACGGTTATCGTCACTGTTTTCAGCTAGATGGTGTTCGTTGAGATGGCGCGCTTCATCAAGAACTTTAATGCCATGATCACAGTGCAAGCCAAGAATATAGGGTTTTTCACCAGTGGCTGAGTCGGTGTGCATACGCACGTAATGCTCAGCGATCTCCTGCGAATCCTGCCCCGGCTCAGTCAACGGTTCATCACCGGTCCAGTCGGCATTGTACAGCACCAACACCTGAGAGGGTGAGATGTCTGCCAACGCTATTGTGGCGAAACAGAGCTGGAACATGATGAGGGCTAGGAGAGTCTTCATTGATACCTTTTTTAGTACGGGTCCACGGAAAGCACGGAAAAAATCTTTAACCCTCAGGACTAAATCTTTTTTAGTTACATCTCTTAAAACCGGGCCTATAAAACTAGGTCCTTGTTCATTGATTTCCATTCCGTGCTTTCCGTGTCTTCCGTGGATCATGCTTTTAGGGTTAACCCTGCTCTTTGATCCTCTTCTGTGATTTTCGTGTCTTCCGTGGATATATGGTTTCAGTTCTACGGGTTGAACATCTGATGTTAAAGCTTAAGGCTACCAACAAAAAGCTTTTTAATTATTAATTCATTATTGTATCTAACCGGCCTCTCATAAACTAAAACCAGTGCGAAGGTCTCGGCGTGGGTCAACACTGCCACTCCAACATGCTTGGCAGGCTTTTACGTAAGGTTTTCGCTTTACAGATTCGCCAGCCGGATCGACGGATCATGGCCTTGAGACAACGACACCACGTGGTGAACTGCAATTCCATCATCACCGGAGAATCAAACCGAAACGGCCTTTTTTCATCCAAGGTTGCAACCGCCCGCTCAACAGCCTGTTCGATCCTTTCTTCAACGATCAAGGGATGTTTGCTTTTGGCGCAATGGCGGCCAAAGCCCTCTTTTGTGATGACCGTTTCCAGCCACGGCATGTGCTGCAACGCTTCGTCGCAACCGTGTTGGTCACTGGCAACACAAATCACCGGCACACCGAGTTCGCCGGCCACGGCGCCATCCAAGGCAATCTCTCCCATCTCCATCCCATTGATACGGATACACCGATAGGCAGCCGAACAATAGGTATGCGCGAGAACACCGCAGGCTGTTCCCGCTTTGGCGTGATAACCGATCATCAACACGCCGGCATAACTGCCATCGAGTGTGGGAAAACGTCTCGAAAACCCTGTGCCGAGAACGATCTCGCCGCGTGAGTCGAGTTGATCAAAAATCAGGTTGGCGCCATCGCCATGATTGTCCCATACCACGACCTGTTCGGCCCCGCTGTTGAACAGGGCGCGAATCGCCGCATTGGTTTCCCGTGTCGCCTGCTCGCGGGCAAACGCCATATTGGCAGAGCGTGTCAAAGAGCCGCCGGGTTCGCCGACCACACAGGCTACTCCTTCGCAATCTACGGCAATTATGAATTTCAAAACGACCCCCCTTTTTCAGTCGTTTGAAGCTGTCCACGGAAAACACGGGTTCTAGTCCACGGAAGACACGGAAGACACGGAAAGCACGGAAAAAAACTTTAAAACTCAGGACTAAATCTTTTTTTGGGTTACATCTTACCCCCCCAAAAACCGGGCTTTGTTTTTAGATTTTCATTCCGTGTTTTCCGTGCTTTCCGTGGACATTGCCATTTCAAAAGTCCCGTTTCTTATAAAGCTCCTCAGCCACCTTGCTGATCACCGGCCGATACTTGCCGGAACGCGCCGGCTTGATATCTTCAACCAGTTCCACATCAATCCGGTCATCACCGCCGAGGCGCTGTGTTGCTTTAGCTTTTACCTGTTCGATGCCATCGGCCGGAAATTGATCATTGGTGACAAGACGGATTTGAATCGCGCCAATCTCTTCCTGAACCACCTGAAATTTGACGATCCCTTTAACGGCACGGGCAATATAAATAAACGAGTAGCCCACCACCCACTTACCGGCTTTGGTGACAATGAACTCCACGGCGCGACCGCCGCTGATGGAGACCGAAGATAAGTTTCTGCCGCAGGCACAAGGCTTTTGGGACAGAGTGACGATATCGCCGGTGCGGTAGCGGATCATGGGAAAGGCCGGACCAACGAGATTCGTGACCACCAGTTCCCCTTCCCCCTCTGTCGGTTGCAGTGTTTGCGGATCAATGGTTTCGAGAAGTAATTGTTCATCCATGCAGTGCATGGTGCCCTGGGCACACTCATGACCAATCAGCCCGGCTTCACGCAAGCCGTAAGAATCGTACACCGGCACGCCAAAGCCCTGCTCGATCAGTTGGCGATCCACATCGGAAAGCAGTTCGCTGGTGGTAATGAGCATAGCCAGCCCGCAACTTTTCAGCTCTGTCAGGTCCAATCCCAATGATTGGGCCATCGTAACGGTCAGAACAAAGGTGCTCGGGTAGCCGAAAATACACTTGGGATGCCATTTAAGCCATTGAGCGAAATAGGACTTCAAGCGCTCGGGTGTGACTTCAAACCCATTGGTTAACGCATCATTGATCAGCCAATCACGCACCTGCTTGATGCGGTCCTGCTTGCTGAGTTCAACCGGTGAGCCCCAGTAATAGAGTTCCTTTTCGCCACGGTGCATGCCCACCCATTCATGGCCACGCATGCGTGCCGCATTGATCTGGGCCTCTCGCGTCGATGAGGTGTAAAATTCCAAGGCTTCATTGGTCGAGCCACTGGTCCGCACCAGTTGCACACGCTTGCCTTCATCTTTCCATACCATGGCTTCGCGCTGGTTGCGGATGATCTCTTTGTTGAGAAACGGGAAGCGTTGCAGATCGGCCAAAGTCTGCACGGTTTGCGGAGGCAGATTGTGTTGATCCATGAGTTCACGCCAAAACGGCGCATGCTGGTAGGCGAGTTGAACTGTTTTCTGCAGCCGGTCAAGCTGTAGTTGCTGCACACGTTCGCGGTCCCAATATTCAGACTCCAGCAGTTGGGACAAAATCGCAAAACTCTCTCGGCCGAGGAGTTGTTCCTGCATCTTGAAAATTTGACGTGCAATGATCGGAATCATAAAACCTCAACGTTCAGTTTGGAGCGCTTAGTGCTTAGAACTCAGAACTTTCAGCGTGTAACTCTGCCATGTGAATTGCCGTCATCCCCGAATGATCCTGTCGGGGATCCACGCCCTTAAAACCCCTGGATTCCCGCCTGCGCGGGAATGACATAACGGAATTTTGTCGCATCAGGAGTAGGAGGCATATTCCCGAGACCGTCGAACTTTTGGGTCCCCCGCGGCACAGCCGTGGGACTACTCTTTGTCATTTAAAACCAATAAAAATTATTCAGCCCCTGCACGACTTTACGGGTCAGAGCTCGTAATGGTCGATTGATGGTGCAGGGGGCCACCGCTTTGGGCTGATAGTTGCGCTCCTTCACCAGACAGGCCAAATCGGAAAACGTTCGCGATGGATACAACTCACGCTGCTCAGCCAGCCAGTCACAAAACTTTTCGAAACGCCGCGTGACAATGCGGTTCAACTTGCCGTCGTGGTATTGTTTATCGCGCACTTTGAACAAACTGAAGCTGTGCAGAATCAGCACCGCATCCCCTCCAGCATCACAGATCATCTTCACCGCATCGCGGCACTCTTCAAATGACGAGCCCATCAAGTCGACCGGCTTGGCTGGATGCAGACCGGGTACGTTGGGCTGCTGATAGGCGGAAAGGGCCACTTCCAAAACATCGCCGTACCATTTGCCACCGTTGTAGCGTTGTTGCTCATTGAACCGGCATTGGCCCCCGACATAGGGAAACGTGTAACTGCTGTCGATCCATAATCCTGTTGACGCCAATGCGGCGAGGGTTTCTTCCGAAGCCCCCATGTTTCCGGCACGAAAGGCGACAGGACGGGAGCCACTCCACTGCTCAAGGCGGTTGGCTCCCTCAACAAGCATGGTCTGTTGCACATCACGCGGCAAGTCCGCCATCTGGTCGGTTTGGACATGAGGCTGGCCCGCCTGCAACTGCCCGTAATGAACATGGTTCGGATGAATGTGCAGCTGGACATCCTGATCTTGCTCCACCAGGTAGCGTACAACCGGTTCCGTCTCTCCCGGGTAGCCCAGTTCATCGTTAAACGGTTCAACGAAGAATGTCGCCTGGAGATCTCGCTGCTGCAAGATGTCGCAAATCAAAGGAACCCCGTAGCGCTTATCGCCATAGTCGCCCATCATGCCCAATTGCGGCGAAACAGGTTTGAGTTGAGGATTCTGCCACGCCCCGCCCATGCTGCATTCGACGTCGAAGGTTATATAGACACCAGGATTCATAGTCCCTCTAACAAATCAAAGATAAAATCAAAATCTTCAGCCCAGGCGCTGTCCACGGAACGCACGGAAGACACGGAAAAACCCCTTTAAACCCCTCAAGACTAAATCTTTTTTTGGTTACTTCTTACCCCCCAAAACCAGGTCTTTGTTTTAGATTCTCATTCCGTGCTTTCCGTGTCTTCCCTGGACCAGGTCTTTGTTTTTCATTTCCGTGATTTCAGTGCGTTCCGTGGACAATTTGCTTAGGGTATCAATTCACAATTTCATGCCCACGTGCACCGAGC
Organism: uncultured Desulfuromonas sp.; assembly: GCF_963678835.1. Taxonomy (NCBI): domain Bacteria; kingdom Pseudomonadati; phylum Thermodesulfobacteriota; class Desulfuromonadia; order Desulfuromonadales; family Desulfuromonadaceae; genus Desulfuromonas; species uncultured Desulfuromonas sp. The sequence goes on along the minus strand of NZ_OY787470.1, from coordinate 56,619 downwards.
TTTTTCAGCATCTGCTTAAAATCAACCGCAAAAGGCTTGGAGTCGGCGAGCAGGAACGAATCATCTTTGGTCCACGGGCCACAGTTCCACAACACGGTCAGAGCCGCTTCAAAGCGGCCGAGATGTGTTTGTCCCGGCGGCAGTTCATCGCGACGCATCTGGCCGAGGAACCAGTTGGCTTCGCCCCCGAGGATTCGGGAGCGCAGACCAATCTTATAGGGCGTTTTACGCATCTTTTCCGGCTCAAAATGGCTCTGCCACAGGTTGAACGGCGCTTCGAATCCAGCCATCACCACCGTCGGCAGTCCACCACTGAACCGGGGATTGATCTCAAGAAAAATATATTTGCCGGTGTTCGGATCGTAATGGAACTGCACTCCGGCGATCCCCTGCCAGTTAAGGGCTTTAAGCAATTTAACCGTGTCATCAATCACCGGCTGGTGGTGGCAGCTGATGCGCTGCACGGTGACGCCACCGGCCAGGGGCATATGATGTTCACCGATATAATCGCCGGTCATGAACATCTCCCCCTCGTGCATGAGGATCTGTACGTGTTCCTCCGCCCCTGGATGATATTCCTGCACCAGAACATTGTCGGCAAAGGTCTCAAATTGGCGATGCCAGTTGAGCAGCTCCTCAAGATTACGGGCATAAGCGGCTTTGACCGGCACCTTACCGGCATCGACATTCTGCTTGCGGGTGCGCAGCACCAGAGGGTACTGCAAAGTCGTTTCCGCTCTCGCTTCCATCAATGCATCCAGACACATCCCCCTGGCCACCGGGATCTCCAGGTCAAGGCACAATTGATGGACATAATCTTTGTCGGTTGCCTTGTCAAAATTCTCCCGCGAAGGCGAAAACAAATGAACCTCGGTCGCATCAAGTTGATCCTTCATCGAAATCAGACGGTTATGAAATCCTTCTGAGACCGGCATAATCGATCCAACGTCCAGCTGACGCATCAGGGAAAGAATTTCTTCGTCAAAACCGGACTCATGCGGCTTGTGGTCCAATGTCCAGGCACTGGCCGAATAACGACTATGGGCCGACTGACCATCTTTGGTATTGGTAACGGCATGCACCTCCAGACCATGGCGCGCAAGGCTGCGCACCACCCACAACCCAACCTGGGTGTCGCCGACAATGGCCAGAACACGACGGGACCGCTCGTGTTGCTTCAATGTTGTGTTGAATGGTTTAACCTGTTGCATAAGGAACTCCTGTTCTGAGTTCTGAAAGATTTTACTTAGTACTCAGAACTAAGGACTAAGCACTTTTTCAAACACTTTATTCACTTCATCGGCCACCTGATCCCAACTGCGGACACCACTGGCAGAACGCACCTGTTGCGATGACCACGTCTTCTCCAGCGCAGCGCTTAAGGCCTGTTTGAGCGGGTCCACCTGTTGCGGTGGCACGATTCCGCCACACTCCGGCTGAGGCAGGATATCGGGAACCGCCCCCACATCGGTGGCCACCGCCGGTGTCCCGCAGGCCAGACTTTCCAACACCGCATTGGGGCACCCTTCACGGTAGGAGGCCAGCACGCTGAGATCCGCAGCACTGTAAAAATACGGAATCAGGTCATACCCCTGTCGTCCGGGTAGAATCAGCCTGTCATCGACGCCATGCCGTTTCGCCACGTTCATCAGTTGTTCCTTGCTGCCACCTTGAGCGTCACCACCCACAATAATCAGCCGCACATCGTCCGGCAGCGCAGCCAGGGCTTCGATCACCTCATGATGCCCTTTACGGTGACCGAGATGGGCCACGGTCACCAGCAAACGACCCGTGGTGGGCAAGTTCAATTTCTCGCGGCATTGCTGCCGGTCTCGGATGCGGAAATGTTTCAGATCCACACCGTTGGGAATCACTGCCAGCCGCTGGTCATCGGCACCGAGCCGAACCGCTTCCGCGGCCATCCGCGACGAAACACTGATCACCGCCCGAGCCCCCTGTAAAGCCCGGCGGCATTGTTGGGTCTGGCTGTCATCTTTAAGACATTCATACAGTTTTCCGCGCAAAGTAATCACATACGGAATGTTGAATTTTTGCGCCAGCAAGGCTACGCCGACGCCATCCGGCCAGACAAAATGGGCGTCGAGGAGATCCGGCTGCCAGCTTTTTTGTAGTGACTCCAACCAGCGGCGCAAACCTGATGCATAAAGGCGGCCGTCAAAGTTTTTAAAAAACTTCGGGATGTAAAAAAAACGCGGCCGAAACACCGAGACATCCTTCCAGCACTGCTCATTTTCTTCACTCTGCGCCCCTGTCACCATGGGAAACCAGGGCACCGGCGAACACACTTTTAACTCGGTCTGTCGAGCCAAAGCGGCAAGACGCTGGTAAACAAAAATCCCCCAGGTCGGGTTTTCGTGGTTGGGAAAGCAATATGAAAACGACAGCACCTTCATCCGCTCACCTATGGCTTGATCGCCGCATAAATATCCTGATACACCGCTGTGGTGTGCTGCCAGGTGTGATGTTCGCGCACCCAGCGCATCCCCTGCTGCTGCAGCGCCTCGCGTTGCTGGTCATTGTCGAGCAACATCTGCAGACGTTCAGCCAGAGCCTGTTCATCCCCGGCCTTGAACAGCAGCCCGGTTTGACCATCGTCGATCAGTTCTTTATGACCGCCGACATCACTGGCCACCAGCACCTTGCCCATGGCCATCGCTTCCAACGGTTTAAGCGGCGTCACGAGCTCGGTCAGCCGCATGGAATAGCGAGGATAGGCAAGAATATCGATCATGGCGTAGACACCCGGCACCCGTTCATGGGGAATGCGACCAGGCATCACCACACGATCCGTCAGCCCCAGAGATGCAATCAATGCGTTGAGTTCGCCTTCCATCTCGCCGCCGCCGACCAGCAGCAACACAGTGTCGGACTGATTTTCGGCAACCCGCGCAAAGGAACGCACCAGCAAATCCAACCCCTCGTAACGGTAAAACGAGCCGATAAAGCCGATCACTTTTTTGCCGGCAAGCCCCCAGCTGTGCAGATATTCTTCATCTGCCGGGCAAGGTTGAAAATCATCCGGGTTAACACCGTTGAATACCGGGGTGATTTTCTGTGCGCCAATACCGCGCGCCACCAGATCATTTTTTAAACCATTACACAAAATGGCGACATGATCCGCCCGCCGACACACCATGGTTTCAATCCTTTTGGTCAGCCGGTAACGTAGCGACCCTTCCTCGGTGGTGCCGTGGTCCACCGCAGCATCTTCCCAGAAGGCACGAATTTCATAGACCAGTGGCAACTTGAGTTTATGCGCCACCCACAAGGCCGGAAGCGCATTGAGGACCGGCGAATGGGCATGAAGGATGGCCGGTTGTTCTTGGCGGGCCACCTGATGGATGCGTCGGGCCAGGGCAACCATCAACCGCGCTTCGCTGGTCATCGGTCCCGGCAGCGATGGTGTCGCGCCGGTTCGATAATAGGTGAACCCGTTAATCTCTTCCTTTTCAGCCCAGTTCCCTTTCCAGCTCTCTTCGTGCTTCGGTGAGGTCACAATCACCGGCTCGTAACCCAGTTTGCGTTGGGCGCGAAACAGGTTCTGACTGCGAAAGGTGTAGCCACTGTGCAGTGGCAGGCTGTGATCAAGGATATGGAGAATTTTCATAAAAACCTGAGTTCTGAGTTCTGAGTTCTGAGTTCTGAGTTCTGAGTTCTGAGTTCTGAGTTCTGAGTTCTGAGTTCTGAGTTCTGAGTTCTGAAAGATTTTACTTAGGACTAAGCACTATTTTGTTCCTCAATAATTTCACTGAGCCGCTGCAGATGGGAAGCCCAACTATGTTGCCGTTCTACATAGGCTCTGGCGTTAGTGCCCATCGCCCGGCTACGTGGTTCATCGGCAAGCAGATTGATAATGGCGGCGGCCATTGTCGCCTCGTCGTCGGCAACAATCAGTTCTTCGCCATCAACGGCATGGGTGCCGGTTGCCGCACCACGGGTCGCCACCACCGGGCGTTCCATGGCCATGGCTTCAAGGACTTTGTTTTGAATGCCGCGAGCAATCAGCAACGGCACCACACAGATGGTTGCCGTGGCCAGGTGGTCGCGCATATCGGGAACCGTGCCGGTCACCTCGACGCCGGGAAGTTTTTCCAGCGCGCGCACCGCCGGTGCTGGATTGCGTCCGGCAATGCAGAACGACACCTCTGGAACGTTTTGCCGAACCAGGGGAAAGATCTTTTCCGCAAACCACACCGCGCCTTCGACATTGGGCCAATAATCCATGGCCCCGGAAAACACCAGTTTGCACGGCGCCGTGGCAAAACGTTGCTGGTCAACACCGCAAAGAGAGAAATAATCGAGATCCACACCGTTGGACAGCGCCTCAACCTTATCGACATTGACGTGCTCACCGAGAACGTTCATCTCCTCTTCGCTGACCACAAACACCCGATCAAACTCGTGGACAATACGTTGTTCGAAAGTCCGCAATAAACGCCCTTCTCGTCGATAAAGCCAGCGCATGGCCGGATTGTTTTTCTCGGCATACTGCAGCCATTTTTCCGAATCGACATCAATCAGATCATCGAGCAGGGGGATATGGTGAAAGCGCTCCGGCCAGTGGCGGGAACGGAACACATAGTCGGCCATGGAGGAACAGAAGCACAGGATGGCAGCCGGGTTCTGATGTTCAAGATAGTCGTCAACGGTCTGCTGCAAATCGTTGACATAAAAGCATTGCTGGGAGAAGGAGCGCCCGGTAATCAGAGACACCCCGGCATATAAACGCATGGTTTTGGCTGTGCGCACTTGGTAATGGAACCGATGAACCATCTGTTCCAGAGCCGGGATGTGTTGGCAATCTTCCGGATCATCAATCAGGCTGACCAACGTCACCCGATAGTGCTGGGCCAGATGCTGCACCATATGATAGGTGCGGATCTTATCGCCCTTATCCGGTGGATAAGGAATACGATGGGCAAGGACAAGAACATCTTTTTTCATAACGAGATATACTTTCTCAGTTCGGGTCCCAGAGTATTGGCCACGGGCAACGGCAACTTCTGCCACAAGCTAGTCACCCAGTGACGCAAAGGCGACGTGCCGCTGGTAACCGGTGCTGACTTTTCAACATGATCAGCACAGAGGTCATACCAGTAGAGCGGCTGTGGCGTCGCTCCCCATTGCTTTTTAAATCGATAGGTTCCTTCCTGCGGTGTTGAGCGGCCAAAGTCAAAACGGGGATAGCCGCGATCGCAGGCAAAAGAGAGAAACGACCAGTACAGCAACATATTGGGGTTCATCGTGTTAAACTGCCGCCGTGCCGATGCCCAGGGGATGACGACCAGCCCCGGATGCAGCAGAATAATTCCGGCAGCGGCAATCTCACCCTGAGGCGTGTAAACGGTGCCGACCCGGCAGTTGTCGCCATAAGCCTCAACAACTGCGTCAATCCAGCGACGGCTGTGCACCGGTGAACCAAGGTCACGCATATTTTCGCTGAACACACTGTAGAACGCGTCAACCAGCTCCTGTCTACCAAGACGCGCCGTCAATCCATCGCGTTGCGGCTTCTTAACCTGACTTCTTAACTTCGACTTCATGCCATCCAGCAAGGCGGCGCTGCTATCGGGCAGTTCGAGCACCATACGCACCTTGTTGGTCTGGTTCGTCTGGTCGGGCTTTTGTGGCAAGATGGCACGCAACTGGCCATTGGCAAAATTTTCCGCCCGTTCAATCAGCGCTGCGGCCACGTCCGGATCCCGTGTCAACACGCCACCGGCATCACAAAACGGCAGGGAGATCAGCCGAGAGCTTCGCCATGGCAGACGGAAATCGATCAACGGCAGTATGCCGCAAATCTCGGTTTCCTCTTCAGCTACCAGGTATTGATGATGATAGCCGTACGCTTTTTCTACGGCTTGCTGCCAGGCCCAAAACTGATAGGGCGTACCTTCGGGGTGGCCGGCAACATACGTATCCCACCGCTGACGATCTGCAGATGTCGCGCGTCGTATCTGCATCATTTCGCCTCTGCCAATCCCAAACCATCACGAATGGTAGAAAAATGGAAATCTTCCAGCAATTTTTTGAAGCGCGGCTGTGTCTTGTTCAGATTCAAATAATGTCTGAAATTACTCTTCCAGCCAGCGCCCTGCATCCGAGGCTGATGGGGATCGAACTCCCAGGGATGCAGATAAAATACAAACGGCTGACCATCCTGCTGATTGATACGCTGCAGCCCCCAGCGCGTCACACAATAGGGCAGCAGACGAAAATAGCCGCCCCCGGCAATGGGCAAGTTTTTACCGGCAAGACGCAGGGTTGAAATGGGGAGTTCCCGCAAAGAGGCTTGGCCGGCAGTTGGTTCCCCGTCCTGCCAGGTGCCCTGTTCGTCCTTAACCGCAAATCCGGCAAAACGCGACCAATCCGCCATCCCGTAAAAATCATGACGCATGGGGAAAATGCTCGAATCATAGCGGTATCCGGCCTCAATCAGTTCGTCAAAGGCCCAGGACGTCTTCTGGGAGATGGAATAACTGGGCGCCCGGTATCCCAAAACTTCGGTTCCCGACGTTTGTTCAAGCTGATCTTTGGCGTGACGGATATCGGCACGAAACTCGTCACGGGACAAGGTGTTGATGCGCCGATGGCCATGTCCATGGCTGGCCAGTTCATGCCCGGCAGAAACCAGGCGCTGAATCAGGGCTGGGCACCGTTCAGCCACCCAGCTCAAGACGAAGAAGGTCGCATAAATCCCCTGTTCTTCCAGCAAACCCAGTACGCGTTCCGTATTGGCTTCAAAGCGCCATTCACGCTCTTCCCAAGAGGCGGGTGGCGAGACTTTTTCAAACGCCGAAACCTGAAAATAATCCTCGACATCGATGCTGAGCAGGTTGGTCAGAGGCGCGGCTTGCTTGACAGGCGTTGTCATTGTCCCCGTCTCCCTTTTCCAGCGACCAGCAGGGCACCAAGGCGATCGGAAATCCGCTCCAACAACATTTCCATGCGCCGCATGCTCTCCAACTGAATCTGCTGCAGGCGTTCGTCACGGGCTTCAAGGCGGCGCACCATCTCGCCGCCTTCCCCCCACAGATTCTCAAGCGCCGTGAGCCTTTGCTCCGGCGAATCGGTGCCCCCGGTACGAACTTGGAGTTCTCTGAGCTGGACTGTGGCCGAGCTGCGTTCCTGTTGGTCCCAGGTGATGTCTCCGATCACTTCATGGAGTAACTCCAGAGTCAGGTCTCGACTTTCTTCGGCAAAGGCACATAACAAGGCAAAATCACAAAACAGATTGATCAGGCGCGGCACCCCACCGCTGTAATGAAACAGCAGATCGAAAGCACCGTCATGCCAGACCACGGCCTCGCGATTGCCGGCGGTTTCGAGACGATGGTAGACATACGCTTCGGTCTCATCCCGGGTGAGCGGTTCTAGGTGGCAGTGAATCCCGATGCGCTGCCGTAACTGACGCAATTCAGGCTGGGTAATCATGCTGAGCAATTCAGGTTGACCAACCAGAACAATCTGCAGCAACTTGGCGCTGTCGGCCTCCAGGTTGGATAACAGACGAATCTCTTCAAGCACCTCGACGGACAGGTTCTGGGCTTCATCAATGATAATGACGGCCCGCTTGCCTGCAGCATGCAGTTCGACCAGATAGTCATACAGCTCACTGAGCAGGGTCACTTTGTCCTTATTTTCAACAGTCAGGCCAAAGTCTTCATTGATCATGGCCAGGACCTGCCTGGCATCTGCCCGCGTATTAAAGACCCGTGACAGCGCGATATCCTCGTCCAAATCCTTGATCAGATTGCGAATAATCGTGGTTTTCCCAGAGCCGACTTCTCCGGCCAATAAAATAAAACCGGCCCGTTCCTGCAATCCATAGCTCAGGTAGTTGATGGCCTTTCGGTGTGAATGGCTCAAAAACAGGAACTGTGGGTTGGGCACCAGTTCAAACGGCTTGGTGGTTAAACCAAAATAAGCTTCATACATCCGAATATCCGTTAAGTAAGTATCCCCCTGTCAAATCGGGGGCTTTAACACAATTTTCAAAATCAAAAAAACTTCTTGCCGTCATTCCCGCGCAGGCGGGAATCCAGAGATCTATTGCCATACCGGGCACTTCTGGACTCCCACCTGCGCGGGAGTGACGTAAAATGAAGATTGTCGGATCAGGGTGGTTGTTCTTCCCGGAGCCGTCGAACTTTTTAGGTCCCCCCAGCAAAGCAGGGGGATTACTCTTTGTATTTATGCGTGTTTCGGCTTTTACCAGCGTAACGCCAGCTGCGCATAGATGATGTTGTTGGTGTAGTCCTCGTCGCGCTGATCGGAATCGTTGCGATTGTAGGTATAGCCCAATGAAATCCGGCCCAGGCGCAGTTCCCGAAACAGGGCAAACTGAAAACCGTAGCGTTGATACTGTTCTGAATAATCCGGCGCATCCTCGTCATAATCGGTGTAACGGATCAACGTGCTCATGCCGAATTTATCGCTGAAGGGCACTTCGGCGCTCAGGCTGCCGCCGACTGCATCGTCCTGCCGATTTTGTTCGACATAATCATCCGTACGGCTAAAAAGATCGAGCTGAGCGGTGATGCGATCGCTGTAACCCAGAGCAAAGGTATACTCCTGACGGTCTTGAGCCCCATCTTCGACACTGCCGCTGATATCTTCCTGATACGCGAGGGCCAATGACAATGTTCTGGAAAGCTGATAATCCATGCTCAAACCCAAGAGGTTGGTGTCATAATCGTCGCTGAATTCGTAATCGAGCCACGCGCGTCCAATATTGCCGGCAAAAACAATCTGCTCTATCGGCTGCCATTGCAGGCCCAGGCTGATATCGCGACGGTCATATTCTTCTTCGCCGGTATCGTCATTCAGTGATTCCGTGGCGTCTTTCGGGCGATACTGGGTAAATCCGCCAGTGACAGAAGAGCTGATATGCGCAGTCAATGCTTTGGTCAGGGTGGCACTGTAACGGTGATAGTCGGCGTCATCGCCTTCCTCTTCGTCGTACCACTGGTTTTCGTACTGATAGTCAAGACGCAGCTGCATGGTGCGGGAAAGATCAAACAACGCGTAAGGATTAATTTCCAGACGATTGCTGTCGGTCAGATTGGTCAGATTGTTGTCGATACCGCCTTCATCCCCTTCATCAATGGCCACACGTTCATAGGTATCGCTGATGCGAAGGAAGACCATATCCCGGTAAAGATGAAATGTCGATTCAAGGTGCGTTCCCTGACTGGGGCGCAGATCATCCTCGTCACTGTTATCCAGGTATTTTTCATACTCCAGGCCAAGAGTAAGGTTCAGTTCAAACAGACGCGTCTCCCAATCCACGTCATACCCCGCACGAATCAACGTGATGAAATCACTTTCTCCATCGTGCTCAAGATCAATATTGTCGTTATATTCTTCCCGCAGAGAAAAGGTCGGTGTCATACGGATTTCACCCCAAGCCACGGAGGAAACACAACATTGAACTATCAAAATTATTAAAACTATTTTTCCTCTCGTCATGACATCTCTCCGGTTCAAAGAAAGCGGAACACCTTCGCTGGGATTTTATTTATAGCCGTAATAACCGTAATAACCGTAACGGCTGTCATGAGTCTGGCGAACGGCATTGCAGACAACGCCGAGCAGGTTATGATTTTTAAGCATGGCGAGTCCTTTGTTCATTTTATCCGTTGAGGTATAGCCCTCACGGACAACGAACAACACACCACCAACAGCATTGGCAATATATTGCGGCTCTGCAAAAGGAAGAATCGGGGTCGTATCGACAATCACATAACGGTCCGGATAACGATTTTTGATCTCAGACAACAGCTCCAGCATCCGATTCGAGGAAAACAACTCCACAGGATTGGGCACATTGCGGCCAGCGGGAAGAATAGTCAACTTACCAATCCCGGTTTTAACCAAAGCCTCTCCAACATCAATTCCGTCGAGGACACAATCCGTTAAACCGATAGACGCTTCGAGTCCCAGATATTTCATTACCGAAGGACAGCGAATATCCGCCTCAACCAGCAAAACGGTATGGTCAAACTCCTGCGCCAGGGAAATCGCCAAATTCAAAGACGTCAGGGTTTTCCCTTCCCCCCCAGTGGCACTGGTTACCATGAGCGACTTATCAAATCGCTTCAACTGGCTTAGCTTGACCAGCGATGATTTGAGCTTACGGTATTGCTCCGATGCCGGCCCGGTATCATCATGTGCCGTAACGAGAAAGGGATTATTAAGCTCCAGCGAAGCATCTATCGCCGGGGCGACTTGTTCACTCGGAACCTCTGGAATTGTTTGAGCCTCCGCAGCAGGAACCTCTACAGAGCTCTCTTCTGTTCTCAGCGTAGCGGCCTGGCGCTTTTTTGTTGCTTTTTCTATGGCGTTATCAATCCGACTCATGGATTCTCCAACTTCTCAAAAAAACGTGATATTTTAGCTAATTTCTGTCGACACCTTGTGCAGGCTGTCTGGTTGGACTAGTGCTCTGACAACACGAAATCTTCGGGTCTGGCTTCGCCTCGCACCATTCCCACTGCGTTGCAAAATCTTGAAGTGGAGTGGCCACTTCGGCGGTTTCGCGCCTTGTGTCAATGGCACGATGCTGTGCCGTTCACTCGAATTTTTAGCATTGACAGAGCACTAGCCGAGCAATTGATCTATAATGGACAATCCCAACAGATCATGAAGCATCAACAAACCGATCAGACTGAGACACAGCGCACAATAGGAGTACACCAGTTTGTCCTTTTTCTTCTGACTGGCATGATCGTTATCACTGAGCATCAGTGGAATTTCCGCGAGCACCGTAACCCCTTTGGAACGCAAGGCATCGGCATCGCGGACTGTATCGTCAAGGTGCTCACGGGCCACAACGGCAGCGGCTCCCGCTCCAACACCAACGATAAGCCCCAGAATCATTTTCAAGAGCCGCGCTTTACCGACCGGGAAGGTCGGCAAAATAGCCGGATCAACGATACGGAAAGTGGTGGCTTTGTCAGCCACTTCCATTTGCTTGGACACCTCGGCCATACCAACCCGTTCGAGCAAAGTCTCATAAACATTTTTCACCATGGAGCGCTCGCGCTCCATCTCAGCTAATGCTTTTTTGTCTCGTGGGAAATTTTCCAGCATTCTTTTGTTGTCATTGATCTGATTCTGCAACTCCGTTTCCCGAGCTTTCAAAGCATTGAGGTCCGATTGCGCGGCATTCATACGCATCTTAAGGTCAACAAAAATCGGATCTTCGACCGGATTGAAAACATCGTCCTCCACCTCAATTTCCGAATCAGGTTGCAATGCTTTTCGCTCTTCCAAAGCACTGATCCGCTCACGCAATTTAATGACGGTGGGATAAGAATCATTATAAACGAGCAACAATTCATCCAACTTCGCCTGCAAGGCTTCAATCTGCATATCCTCGTCAGAGCCCATCATCATATCCAGCCCTCCAAAGAGGCCGCTTCCCGATGAAGCAGACTCCTCCATAGAGGCCAACTGCTCGTGAATGGTCCGCACAGTGGCAATCAACTCGTTTTTCTTGCCCTGCAACTGCCTTACCTGCGTTTCCAGAGTATCAACCCCCTCGACAATCGAGGCCTCAGTGACGGTTGAAAAAATCCCTGTTTTTTTTCGATACTGATAAATCTCGTCTTCAAGAACGTTTAATTTCTGTTTGTAAAACTTGACCTGCTCGGAAAGAAAACGATCCGCGCCAAAAGACTCTTCGCGCTTTGAAGAGAGATTCTCTTCGACATAGGTATTGACAAGGGCATTGATGTAATCGCGGGCAAAAACGGGATCGGGGCTGACCAAGGAAACGAAAAACAGATCATTTCCTCTCATATTGATTTTTGTCACTTCCTGGCACTGCATGATGAGCGATTCAAAGGCCTCTGGGGTCTCTGATTTTACATCCATATCCAGCTTTCTCAGGACACGGGAGATAATGTCACGGCTGAGCATGTGATAACGCAACACCCGGATGCGGTCCTCCATTGACGGCATCACCGTAAGCCCCTTCAGCAAGCTATTCACCACATTTTTTTCAATAAAAACAGTGCTTTTTGCTTCATACTGCTTTGGTATCGTAAACGTAAAAATGACAATACCCAGACCAACCGTCACTGCTGTCAGTAAAAACCAATAGCGGCGGGCATAGAGGATATTGAGATAGATTTTAATCTGAGCCAAAGAGGAATCCATCAGTTACAGTCCATTTCTGTCTTGAATAAACCGCGTTAAAACATACCCTCACGCACCAGGACATAATCGCCACGTTGCATGGGAACATTCTCGCTTAGTACCCCATCTTCCATGAGGTCATCCATGTTCAATTGAATTCGTTCTCGCTCATTGCCTTTTTTGCGCAGAATGAGAACAGCGCTTGTCTTGGCAAATTTAGTAAAACCACCAGATTCCAAAATGACATCCAAAATGGAGAGTCCATCTCGATAAACAATGGCTTGAGGGCTAGCCACAGCACCGACGACATAGACTTTATTCAGTTCATTGGTAGGCAGAAAAAGAATATCTTCCGCCTCAAGGTTGATGTCTGCCGCCAAGTTACCGCGGTTGAACAAATCGTACATATCGACGTTTAGCTTTTCCCCGCCACGCATGACAAAACCACGCTGCAGGTCCGCATTTTCAATGCCATTGAGCCCGCAGAGAAGTTTGAACAGCGACGAAGTTGCGACAAGGGGACGAACTTGCGCCGGGACACCACCACCGGAGATATAAATCCTGTTGTTCGTCACTTGGGCAACGGTCACTGTCACGATTGGATTTTTGACATAATCACCAAGTACAGTCGTCAACTCGCCACTCAACTGAGTCGGTGTCATTCCAACTGTATCCACATCGCCAACCGCAGGTAAGGTGATTTTCCCATCAGGGCGCACAGATACTGAGACACTGAGCTCCGGAACACCCCAGACAGAAACATTTAAACCATCACCGGCCCCGATAACATAATCACCCGCCCAAGCGGCCGAACTCCATAGCACCGCCAAAAGAACTGTATTGATCATTGTTTTTTTCATCGCTATCGTCCTCCTCGGCCCAGAAGCACCACTTTGATGGTCTCTAAAATAATCAACACATCGAGAGTCATCGAATAATTTTTCAGGTAATAAAGGTCAAATCTCAGCTTCTCCATGGCATCTTCTTCTGAGGCACCATAAGGGTAAAAGACCTGTGCCCACCCTGTAACACCCGGCTTGATGGTATGGCGGGCAAAGTAATAGGGGATGTTCATGGAAAGTTTTTCGACAAATTCAGGACGCTCCGGACGAGGCCCGACAAAACTCATATCGCCCATAAGAACATTGAGCAGTTGCGGCAATTCGTCCAGTCGGCTTTTACGTAAAAAAGCTCCCACCTTTGTCACCCTCGGATCGTTCTCCGTCGCCCATACGGCCCCCGTTTCTTTCTCAGCGTCCTCGCGCATGGTCCGAAACTTATACAAGGTGAAATGGCGGCCCCACTCCCCCACGCGCACCTGGCGAAAAAAAACCGGCCCTGGAGAATCGGAACGCACCAGATACGCCACGACAAACCAGGCAGGAAACGACAGAACAATCCCCACCAGGGACAGAAAGATATCAAGAACCCGTTTCATGAAACGACCAATAACCGTGATTCGAAAGCCATTGGCATAAATGAAACTGCTCGGTTGAAAATTCTCAATCAGCAATTTACGAGTCATCTGCTCATAGAAGGTCTGGATATCGACAATCTCAATACCATTGAGTTTACAATGGAGCAATTCACGTAACGGCAAGCTGCCGCGGCGTTCTGTGAGAGCGACCACAACCCGGTTAGTGCATGTCGTTGAAACCAGTTTTTCCAGATCATCAACATAACCAAGCACTTTTTCCTCATCAACAGTGCATTCTTCTGCTTCCGGTTGAACAAAACCGACCAGAACCTGATGTCCCTTTTGACCCTGCAACAATTTTTCAACTTTTTCCGCTAAAGCCCCACAACCAACAACCAACACCCGGGTTGACAAAACCGTCGTGCCCATCATCGACATGAGCATCTGGTGGATTGAAAACTGCAGCACACCAAAAAAGATTAAGGAAACCACCAACATTCCCCGCCCAACCATAGCCATAGCCATGGGCATGGCAAACGAAAGCGAGGCAAACATGAAAAAAGCCAAGCAGACAGCAACACCGGTGCGGGCGATCCGATCCAATCGACCAAAGGCGTTTTCCCAGCGATAGATCTCGCAGAAATAGCTTGAAAACGTTGTCAACAGAACAAAAAACAACACACTGAAGCCGCCCGTGCCACTGAAGATTCTCAGGCCACACGTATCCCCGTCATAGAAGACATGCCCAAGCACAAGAGAGAGTGTCGCCAAAGCAAGGTCAACAACGACCAACAAGGAGGAAATTTTTTGCATTACTCTTTCCTTACGTTTTGATAATTACTGTTTCAGCTGATCCAAAAGTTGTTGGGCACGACGGGATTCAGGATCAGACTGCAATCCAACCACATAGTTCAGCACCTTTTTCGCCTCATCGACGTTGCCATTGCCCTTTAGCGCCTCGCCATAGTGCAGATGAACAATTGCAACGCTGGGCAAAAGCGCAACCGCTTTCTCTAAAACCGAAACGGCTTCGTTGTGACGTTGATTTTTCATCAAAGCCAACCCCAGAGTATCAAGAATTACCGGGTTGGCTGGCGCATTGCGGAATGCACGCATCGCTAAGACCAAAGCTTCTTCCATGTCACCATTGTTTTCCGCGTAAAGATAGGCAAGATTGTTCATCGCACCTGTGTGATTTTCTGACTTTGCCAGCACTTCTCGGTATAAGGCTTCAGCGTTTTCCGTATTTCCATATTTCTCTTCCAACATCCCCAGAGCATAAATAGCTGAGGAAAACCCCGGATATTGCTGTTTCAAATCTGTAAAAATCTTCTGAGCTTTGTCCATCTGCCCATTTGCCACGTAGAAACGCCCCAACTGTAATGAAAGTTCTCGGGGGGCATCAACGTGGTCAATTCCTTCAAGCAACACAGATTCCGCTTGAGATTTCTGCCCCAAACGTTGACGAATAATTGCCATCAGAAAATAGCCTTCACTTTCTTTGGGTGATTCACTTATTTGCGATTTAGCCAACGCAATCGCTTTATCCTGCTTACCACTTATGAGCCAAGCCCCCACCAACAATGGAACACCAAGGTCGGGATGTTCTTTCGCTAGAATTTCAAACATTTTTGTCGCTTCTGAAAAGTTCTTTTGCTGCAACATAAGCCGGCCACGAATATCCAGAATTGAGGCATTTTCAGGATGAGCAATAAAAGCCTCATTAATAACCTGGATGGCTGCGTCTACTTTATGGTTACGCATTAAATAGCCGGCCAGAGATAAAAAGCCTTGAGGTATGTTTGTCATCCGAGCTCTTTGATAACTGGCCAGAGCAGCCTGACTGTTTCCCTTAACCTCTTCCAGTGAAGCAATGGCTATCAACGCCTTGAGATTCTCAGGATCTATTTTGAGAACTGCGTTATATTCACCGACCGCTTTGTCATTCTGCTGTGTCGCTAAATAATAGTTGGCAAGATTGAAATAGGAGGCCAAATAATCCGACTTGAGCTCCTTTGCTTTTTGGAGCGTTTCAACGCCCTTTTCATTGTTTTTTTGAGAAAGGTAGGCAACCCCCATATAGTTGTAGATCATGGCGTCCTGCGTCGTACCATCAAGTCCGCCCTGCAACAGATCGATAACTTCCTGAAACTTCTGTTGTTTCAGATAAAGAGAAGCGAGCAAAAGACGGGTGTTCAGCATTTCAGGTGCAATCTCAAGGGCTTTTTCAAGCTCAAGCTCCGCTCCCGATGAATTTTGACGTGAAAGCTTCAGAAAACCTTTTTTGATATGAGGGTCTGCCAGTGAGGGGTCGAGGGTAATTGCTTTATCAAATTCTCTTGTGGCGTCATCATAATCACCACGATTCAGATACGCCGTGCCCAGGATGCTATGAGCAACAGCGAGGCCATCATTTTTTGCGAGAACTTGAGTAATCTGATAGATACAATCGTCAAACCGTTTTTGTTCAAGCAATGTCTTGCTTAGCATCACCCGTGCTTGAACATGTTGTGGCTGACGGTCGAGAACCTGTTGAAACTGGTTCAATGCCAGTTCATAGTGCTTGAGCTGAAATTCTGTCAAGCCAAGCGTGTAATAACCGGATGGATCCTTCATCGTCTTCAAAGAATCCCGTAGCGCCAATGCCGCATTTTTGTAATCCTTTTTGCCGTAATAAATCAGCCCCTGAAGGCGACTGCCGGCAAAAGAATCAGGAAACATTTTCAGGAGGTCATTTGCATAGCTCTGAGCTTGGTCGACATGACCGAGTTCAAGAGAGAATGTACCGGCCCAGTAACGTGCCATCACATCATTGGGGTCAAGTTCTATCGCCTTTCGGAACAACTCCAAGGCGTTCTCAAGATGACCCTGACGCGCTTTGACCCGCGCTAGAATCATATAAACCTGTTTTTGTTCAGGGAATTTAGCCAAAGCAACATGCAGCAACTCTTCTGCTTTTCCAATATGCTTCTGGACTAAATAAAGACGAATTCGGGCCAACAAAGCACTCTGACTTTCTGAATCGAGCTCAATTGCTTCATCAAATAGCTCACCAGCCAGGCTCAAATCTCCTCGGGATTGAGCGATCAGTCCAAGATATTCCTGCGAGCGTTCTGATTTCTCATGTCTTGCTAAAACCTTTTGAATACTGTTTTCAGCATCATCAATTTTATTCAAGGCAAGATAAACGGAAGCTAAATCAAGAAGCGCCTCTTCGTTTTGAGGATCTTGCAGATTAACTTTCTGCAGCTCCTTTTCCGCTTTTTCCAGCTTGTTTGCTTTTAGGTAGGCGAGTGCCAGCTGATGTCGGGCTTCAACATAATTAGGATCTTGATCAAGAGCATTTTTAAAATAAACCACCGCTCCCAAGGGATTGCCTTGCTGAGTAAGAACTTCCCCTTCATGAACCAAATCCTCTTTGGTCTGCGCTTGACAGGCGACTAAAATAAAAAGGATAGCGATCCACGAAATGGTTTCCTTAAAAACTTTCATAAATTCCCCTTACATTCATCACTGGGTCAACGGTTCTGACCTTTAAAACACGTCCTGTAAAACTGCCCCCTGCTGTTCCCTGAACATGCGATGAAACATTTAAGACCATCCGGTTGGCTGACAAAGCAACTGAGGGTTTAACAATGAAATCTTCCGTCTATTTTCAGCAATGTCGGCTAAATATGGGATCCGCCGACCATGATATTCGGTTACGGCGCCAATCTGAGTCCAGGCAATTCCTTTGCGTCGTAACAATCCATGCAAGGCTTCCGACATCACCGCATACCAATGGGTCAATCCGAGTTCAATGCTATGGTGGTAGAGACACTGATACAGCCCGATAACAATGTAATCTTCCAAGGCTCGTTTTATTTCTTGCACCTGCTTGAAGGTTCGAAAATCGATATGCTGAAGCTCTCCTAGCAATCGATTAATTTCTAAACACCGAAAATCCTTGCTGACAGCAAGGCGAGAGATCTCACCAACTTCTGTTGAGGTACCGGTAAACCTGTGTTTATTTAGATGACAATGCCGCTCTATGGGGAGTCCTAGACAGGAATCACGAATTATTCTCACCGTCCCAATTACTTTTCCGTTGGCTACCGAGATCGCACAAAAATGATTTGAGCAAAGGTCGTACGCGTCCATTTCCAAACCATCAGGATAATCATCTGGACACTCGAACCCCCGCTCAATGCAGTACACTTGATACCTGAGTCGGTAAATCTCAGACATCAAATCATGGTCGACATCAACACGAGTAAAATGAAAATTCTTTGCAACGAATCCCGGCAAATCAGAAAAGAGCACTCAGCATATCCATTCCAAGACAACCCAATCACTCCGGCACTGACAGTCAAACATGAAACGACAAACCGCCTTTAAAGCTTGTAGCCCAAAGCAACCCAATGTTTTTTCGTTCACACCCTCAAAAAGGTCACTCTGGTTTCATATGGTGTCACACCAAAATCTTAGGTTGATCTTATGAAGTAATTATTAGCAGGTTGTTGGCAAGACGCAATATAAAAGTGTTAAATAAACCAACACTCTCAAACGAGCGATTTGTATTACTTCGTTTTAGCCAGCCCTCAGCCCGGGATTGCCCTGCTTGTAGAAATCTTCTAAACAGCTTAACGCACGTCACATTTAAAAACGTTACATGGCAAAACACACAAGGCTAAACATCGCGTTGGTTCATAAAAAACAATAAATTCAACGCAATAAGACAACCACTTTTTTACGAGTACGGATAGAATTGCCTAAAAAAATCAACCTTGGCACAACAAGACGGCAAAGCGCTTGCTTGACATAACAAAGCACCTTGCCGTTAAGAGATCCGACACGCCACTTACTGAAAAAAACGTCTGGCCAACACCACAGTAGGGCCAACGAACGAATCCGGTTCCCCTGCGCAAAGGACCGGACTTCAGAAAACAGAAAAAGCAAAGCCCCCGAGATCAAGCTCGGGGACTTTGCTTCCATTCGTAAAAAATCACATCATATCGCCAGCACGTTACTTGCGGCGGCGAGCATAAAAACCAACTCCAATAAGTCCTGCGCCAAGAAGAAGGAAAGATCCCGGCTCCGGAACAAGCGCAACATCAATTGAGGAGTTGTGATCTGACGTTACCTTCAAAAATCCCTGCTCACTATAGTCAAAAGAAACAGATTCGGGGTCATTATCGCCCGCACTGTAAGCAAGGAGCCAGTCCAGATCAAGATACTCATTCAGGTCAAGATCCGTTGAAGTTTCAAACCAGAAACCATCCAGAAGCTCCTTAAAGCTACCCCAAAGCGTATACGAACTGCCATCCGAACCATCCAAAGACAGTGAATAACCGCCGGAAGTGACCTCAATCTCTGCAACCAAAGTGCCATCACTGTAAGAGCCTGGGTTATTGATATCAAGAGCATAAGGATCGTAATCCACGTAAACACGGATCGTACCAGAGGTATAATCAGCTGTGATGGTTGATCCGTCATTGCTGGTCACCTGGCCGGTCAAGTCATCCCAAACAAGTGTAATACCATAAGAGTTATCCAGGCCTTCATCGTCAGCGGGACGCGTCCCCGCTGTTGTTGTCAGCGAAGTAATGTAAGCAAGACCTGAATCAACAATTTGTCCAGTGATCAAATTGATCGTTGAAACCGTGACAGCATCATAAGACATCTGGCTAAAGGACTCAGTTACACCATCATCACCGTCATCAACAAAGTAGTTAGCATCTACAGCATTGAGATCCAAATAAGTGTCAATAAACGTATAGGCGAATGCATTTGGTGCAAAACAAAGAACAAACAACAGCAGTAACAGTAATCTTTTCATGGCCTACTCCTTTTAGATTTGGTGATCATCGTGTTGGTGATCATTGAATTTTTTTAGTTGTAAACTGTATAATGCAAGAGGCGGGCCACATTGTAAATTGTTGAAAACACGTGACTTTTAAGCCATTCATTCAATATGTAAGGAAAAGCGACAGGAGAAGGGCCGGAGGATATTGTCATCGTACAAGAACAACGTTAACGATCAAACGCTCTCAACAGCGCATAAAGGTTAAACGACACCGACTTAAAAGAGGGGACAACACGGAATGGCGCTAGTGTTCTACCAATGCTAAAAATTTGAGTGAAAGGCACAGCATCGTGCCGTTCACACAAGGCGCGAAATCGCTGAAGTGGCTACTCCACTTCAAGATTTTGCAACACAGTAGGAATGGTGCGGGGCGAAGCCAGACCCGAAGGTTTCGTGTTGTCAGAGCACGAGCTTTTGCGGTGCAAATCGCCAGCGCTTCATGGCCCGTAAACATCTGGGACAGTCTCGAGTTTGCTACAGAATCGCTTAAACTGGTACTTGAACACAGTCAATTTTGTCATCAGAGAGACCATCTGTAGGAGCGAATTTATTCGCGAATTGTTCTGGTCATTGCTCCTTTTCATGATGGGAATTCGCGACTGAAGCCGCTCCTACAATAGACAATCTCAATGATGCTGAAGGACTCGCGCCATTCGGGACAATACGCCAACAGCTAACGTCATGCAGACGTAAAAAAACCCGCACGAGGCGGGTTTTTCAAACAATCATCTTCAAATAAACATCAACGGCGACGACGCGAAAGAAAGCCAACAGCCACAAAGCCAAGCCCCAGAAGAACATAGGTGGAGGGTTCTGGAACCACAGCCACATCACTGGGATCTCGCGCCCAGATGTTAAGATGAGAGATACCGTGGTCGCAAAAATCGTCTAAGCTGAACGCCCCAGAAAGCTCGTATGGAGTGTTGAAGTTGAGAAGGGAGTCGTCACCTTCCTGTTCAAAGATCGTTGTAAAATCAAAATCATAAACAGCAAAAGCATTGCCAGCTTTTACCGAAAAGGCCAGGTGGTCGAAACTTGCCTCTCCAAGCAATGATTGTGCATCCTCAATAACGTTAACATGGGTTGTTAACGTCCATCTGCCTTCGGTGCAGTCTTCTCCTGCACAGCTTTCTCCGGCGAATGTCGTAAAACTCAAAGTCAGCAATTCACCAATATCCAACGTCACGTCAGAACCGCTATACGGATTCGGTCCGGCAGTATCGTAGCTTATTACCTGTGTTTGCGTATCAAAATGAGCTAAATGTATCCAGCCCGGATCCGTCGCATTGCCATCACCATCAAGGTCTTGGAAATCTTCTTCACCAATGAACTCCAGGCCATCAAACAAAGCCCCTTGCCCATTTAACATCCCAGCATTTTCTTGACCGATGTTGACCGCCGGCAAACTCAAGTCAGCGGAATCGTCGTTTTCTCCCAGAAATACGCCAACACAACTCGTCGCGGCATAGGTATGAGCTAGGAGCTGGTCTGTACCTAAGCCCAACTCCGGCGTCAAAGTAATACTATCGAGAGTAAATTTTTCAGGATTGCAGATATCGTTTTGGCAGGTTGTCCCAAAAGCGCTTGTACCAGTTAACAACAGAGCAGCCACGACAATCATATAACGTTGTATTGTTCGCATCATAGGACCCTCCAACTTTATTCAACCAAACCGTAACCGTGCGTTACCTTTTCACTAAATATAGCTAGCAAAAAACACGCCAAATAAAAAAATCCTATAGTTTCTACATATTACACATGCAAACACTAATACTGTAAATTTTTCCGACCTCGTTTTACGAGAAATGAAAATGACGCATATGCATTCAGAGTTTGGCAGGGTGTTGAAACAGTCCCATCCGGGGGCTTTTCAACGGTGCAAGCCGAAAATGCGATTTCCGTCTTACTGACAACATCAAGGACTGTTTCTCACGTCCTTGATGTTGGTCGCCCGCCCATGGGCTCCGCAGGCTGTTTTTCAACAGCCTGTCAGGGGGAAGAGAGGAAACAGAAAACGTTACCTATTCGACTGCAAGCCCAAGACAGCCAACATGGCAGGTAACACCAGAAGATCACCGATAACAGCAGAAAACATAATAATGGAACAAAGCAGACCAAACTGGATTGTCGGAACAAAGCTGGAAAAACATAGGACGGCAAAACCTCCCGTTAAAATGACCGAGGTTGTAATAATGGGGCCACCTTTCTCCCGGATACTCTCCGTCATTGCTTCGAGAATGGATTTCTTGGCATGTCTGAGTTCCTGATAGTGAACAAGGTAATGGATGGTATCATCAACAGCGATACCAATTGCAATGGCGGAAATAATGGCCGTCGCGGTATTGAGAGGTATCGCAAACAACCCCATAATGCCAAAGTTGATTAAAATAGGAAAAAGATTGGGCACAATAGACAACATTCCGATACCAACGGATCTGAAAACCAGAAAAAGACAAAAGAAAATAATCACGAAAGCGACGGTCAGACTCTGAGTCTGGCTATTGACAATACCTTTGACCAACTTGGTGACAAGAAATGTTTTTCCAGTGACGCGGAGTTCAACACTCTCTGAAGGGAATTTCTGGACGAGGTCGTGGTTTAATTCCTGAATTTTTTTTTCCAAAACCTTGGAACTGTGCTCATGAATTCTAAATGACAAACGTGCCCAATTATACTCATCATTAATAAAATATCCAAGTTCATCACCGTCATACAGAAGCAGATATTGCGATATCAGGTTTTTACTCTGAGGAACTTGATAAAACATGCTGTCATTATTGTTGAATGATGCATTCATCTGTTTGAGAAACGAGGTGACACTGGTTGCCTTTGACACAAATGGCCACGTGCAAACATGCTGTTCAATGGCTTCAAGAAGCTTCAGGGCTTCAGGTTTTTTAAAAAAATCAATTTCAGCTGACTTAACGGAGACTTCCAGGGTGGTACTCCCTCCCAAGTTTGCATCAAAAAAATCCGTATCCGCCCTGACTTGAGAACCTTTTTTAAAATAGTCGAGCAAATTAGTTTCAACATTGATCTGCAACATCCCATAGAATGATGCTGCCATTAACAACATGGAGCCGACAAAAATCAATTTGTTGTGTTTTACGACAAAGGAACTTAACGACATCAGCAGGGAGTCGCATGACAACGTGTTCGTCGTTAACGCGCAATTCATCACTCCCGTCTTATGACGAAGCGCATAGATACACAGAGGAATAATCGTGATCGACAAGACAAATTCGATCAACATCCCACCTGCAGCAGCCAACCCCAAATGGCGGATTGGCGGGATATCGCTTAAACCTAGCGAAGCGAATCCAATTGCAGTTGTCAGACTGGTCAGAAAACAGGGGACACTAAGCTTGACCAACGTGTCATGGATGGCCTGCACAGGATCACCGGCTCCTGTAACAGGCTGGAGAAAGTTACGAAAGATATGAACGCAGTCAGCGACAATCAACGCCATAATCAATGGGGAGAGAATCGACGTCATGGGACTTATCGCGCCACCGATGAGATTGAGCAGCGCCATGGTCCAAATTAACGTGATCGTCACCGTCAGCAAAGAAATCGCGACAACATATTTATTCCGCAGAAAGACCCAGAGCAACAGAGCAATGACGCCAAAGGTCAGCGGCATAAAAATCATCAGGTCGCGAGCCATGGATTGACTCATGCTGACATCTGTAACAAGCCAACCGGCAATATGATAGGCAATTCCCAGCGGCCGATCATTGAAGATCTCTTCGACCTGGGAAATTAATCGCGCATCGTACGTTTCATCCCCAGGGTGTGCCTCGGTACGAATCAAGAATAATGCGGAATCGGTTCGACTGGAAAAAAGATTGTTATAAATAAGCGGGTTGTTTTCGGCATTTGTTTCAATGGTGGAACTTTCAGCTTCGGTTTGGGGCAACGTCTCAACCAGGGGTTGGACGATAAAATCAAATTCGGTACCAAGAATATTTTCGACATTTGTCAAAGAAACAACTTCTTTGACCTCATCAATTTTTTCGACTTTATCCGTTTGTTCCTTAATGGTTGCCAGAACGTTTGGACTGAAAAGATCTTGATGCTGGAATCCCACCACCAAAAATTCATCTTCCCCAAACTGTTCTTTAAAGGTTTCATAAAAAATCAAATCCGGATCATCATCAATAATCAGGGATTCAACCGATGTTTCCGTAGGCAAAGTGGCATAAAACCAAGCTGCGATCCCGCTCAGTACAATTAAAACAAACAGATAGTGCAAAGGGTGTGTAAAAACAGCCTGACAATTTTTATCAACAAAACGACGAATCATCTCATTTCTCCGGCAATTGAGCTGCCCTCATTTGTTAGCCGCCCGTTCTTATAACGAAACATTCAGTCGCACATAAACTTGATCAGCCTGATCATACGATCCAAATAACGTTTCCCCTTGGCCACTGAAGAAATTGGCGCCAATCTCACAGGTCGTATTAGGAAAATATTTCAACACCACAGAGGGCTGCAGGTAGCTGCTGTTGTCAGTCAGGGTATAGTTATAGCGGATGGCAAATTCCAGATTGCCACGCCAGACGGGCTTACGAATTTCTCCCAACAGAGCGACATTATCCTGTTCGAAATAAAGAAGGTCACGATCATAGTTGAAAATTCTCAGCCAGGATCCCTGCAGATTGAAATACCATTCCGTTTCCGACGTATAGTCGATACCAGTCACCAAATGACCGACATCTCGTCGCTTTGAAGTCAAATCTGAGGACAAAAAAGCAATCTTGTCGATATAGGCCACTTCGCCGCGAAAGCCGATCAGATCGATGACAGTTTCCCATTCCAGACCAACGATCTTCTGTCTTTTATAACGCGCCTCTACCGCCTCATCCGTCAAAACCGCCGTTGTCAATAACGCGGTTGGGTCCGTTTCAGGATCGCCATTGTAATCAATATTTTTAACCGGAAAGCTGATGATTGTCGGCAGAGTTTCCCAGCCATATCGGTAGCTCAGGGCAAAATCAGCCTGATTAGTTTGCCAGAGCAAACGAACGCTTCCTGACATATTTTCAAGAGAGTTCGATGGCTTGCGCTCATGAACCCGTAAGGCCGAAGCATACGATTTAAGACTTGGAGGAATATCCGGATGGGCGAGGATGGTTTGTCGCAAATTACGGTAAAGCGCCCAATCGGAATCAAAATAATCCAGTTCGGATTCTTCAAACCAGGGACTGATAATCGCTTCCAAGGTAAATGATTCGCCAAATTTACGTACGCGGGCCAGCCAAGAAGGCTCCTTGCGCTCCTCAAGGTCGAGTGTCATGAATTGGCGCAGGTCTTCCGGATTGAGGCTGTCAAGCGGAGAAAGCTGATCGCTCTTCCCCCAACGTATCCGCTGTTTTCCCACAGAAAGATCCCAGGTTGGTGCCGATAACGCCAGAGAGGCTTCATACAGATCAACCTCAGTGTCTTCATCCGCTTCACCAGCATCATAATAAAGGCGATCACCCTCCAGTTGTACGCGAGTCTCCAACACATAGGCTGACGACAGCTCACGTTCGAGAGAACCACCCACTCTTGCTTGCAGGCGACTGAGGGTGTCATCATCATAATCATCGTCGGTCATATCTTTGGCCGAATAGCCGAACAATTCAGCCCACATGGTGACCTGACAAGTTGTCTCTTGCGGCTGGCTCCAAACAAGTGCTGCCTGCGGAGCTAACTCAGCCAAAGGAATTTCATTGGGGGATTCCTGCTTTGCTGTTTCTCCAACACTTGCGGGTAAAGAGGGCTCGGAAACAGACTGGGGGGCGGATGATGAAGCAATGGTTACTTCAGCAATCATTCCATCCGTAACGGAGGTCAGGCTTATCTGGCATTTTTGATCCGGCTCGACATCAAAAACAACGCGCATATTGGCGTTGTGGAGGCCAAGACGAATCTTGTTGAGTCGACCATCTTCGACCCGAATTGAGCGAGGAAGTCGGGCTGATGGCGAGGACGACTTCGCATCAACATAGTAGCGCTGAGGGCTCAATTTTGTGGCAGGCAGTCTGTGTTGCGACAATGCCACTGGACCATCCCACTTCAAAATAACACGGGTTGATGCTGGAGCGGTCTCCCAGGAAATATTTTGTAACTCTGCAGCAAACAAAGATGTCTGGAATAAAAATGATAGAATCAGAACGGCAAGCAACAGCGCTCCACTGGAGTGCCTTGCGCGAAAGGGTATTTTCAGAAATGATCGCAAAATGCCAAACCATGCCCCCCTTTTGCCATATTCTAAAAAAATCCGTCTTTTCATAAGCTAAGGCTCCAAAGCGCGTGTCGTCAAAAAACGGGCTGGAAGCCCTGTGTTGTATTGGGCACTATGAGTTGTCATTCGTGTTTGATGCTGGTCACTATGGTCTTCCATAAGCGCAGACATCTCCGTGGCTATGCCATCGATCAGAGCAATTTTTTCAACCGTATAGGTTTTTGTCTGCTCCCCCTTTTTATTCCAAAAAAGGGTGCGTAGCGGAATAAAGTGTTCTTTTTCAATCCAGGAAATAATTTTGCCATACTGTGTTTCCGTTTCTGGTTTTGGTGTGCTGACCAGAACATAGCAGTCGTAGCCAAGAACCGGCTCCGGCGCTTTAAGCGCGTAATCCCACTCGGCAACGGGATGGCGCTGCATATCCTCATAAGTAAAATCTGAATTCACAAAATTACGTCCCTGCTGGCTGGCGACAATCCGGCGGGTCCGCTTAAGGGCAGGAAGATAGAGGTGCTGCTGAGTCGTATTGTCAGCAGCGTCTTCAACAACCAAAAAAGCAGTATCACGAATATCGGCCGGTGAGGTAAAACGGATCAAAACCCGACGTTCACACTCTGTATCTCGGCGTAATGTGGTCATTCCCCGATGGCGGACGTGCCCACTTTTACTGATCAGTTCCATTGCTCCGGTCATTTGCAGATCACTACCCACATCCCGATGATAAACATTCTCTGCCACCTGCTTTGCCTCAAGCGTGGATGTGGCATAGGCCACAGATAGAGACAACAGAGTGATCAGTACAAAAATGTATCCTGGAATTGATTTCAAAATATATTTCATGCCCCCGTCATCCTTTTTTGAAACTGACGAAAAATGAGCCACGTTTTGAGTCGTTGCAGCGGATTTTTACCACCGCCCCACAGATAGCCTTTTTTCAGCTTTCGTCGATACATGTCAATTTGAATATAATGAGGAACCGCAAAAACCTTTTGACTTCCGGTAAGAATTTTAACAACCTCCGTCGTCAGTAACGAGGTTGCCAAGGTGCAGGCTGGAGCGACAGCCGGTCCTTTTTTATTTTTCATATCGACCTTTGACAGATCCATATAACGAATATGATAGGGATAAGGAGCCAATCCTGAGGCAAAAGCCGCCAGATTCCGTTCCAGTGATTGCTGTTCGGAAGTGCCGAAATAGGTATCAAAGTCCATTCCGTCCGGAGCAAAAATCTGCAGAGTACTGCCAAACCCCAACGGAGCTGAGGTAAGCGCATAGATTCCGCGGCTGCGCGCTTCTTTGAACAACATACGCCGTGTTGTAAATTCAAAAAAATCAATCCCGTCGACAAACACCTGCACCCCGTCAAAAAAGGTGTTGACATTTTCCGTGCTGACTCCTTCAGGCATGACGGTAACTTGGGCAAAAGGATTAATATCGACAATCATCTCGGCCAAGACTTCGGCTTTGTTGCGGTTGAACGTTTTCTGTGAAGCACCAAACTGTCGACTGACATTAGCAGCTTCAAAACAATCCGGATCTGCCACAACAAACTGGCCCACCCCCAGCCGAGCCAAAGTTAGAATATGCAATCCCCCAACACCTCCGGCACCAACCACAGCAACCTTAGATGCAAGCAACTTTTTTTGCTCTTCCTCACTCAGCAACCCGATATTGCGGGAAAACTCTTCGCAAAGCAGTTTTTCAACCGTCATGTCACGCTCCCTCCAACTTGAATACTAAATGCATACGCAAAAACATAGCCAAAGCCGTGTCAAAATAAAGATTAGTGGCAAACCTACTGGAGCACCTCTTCCACAGGGCGAAGCGCGTCTTGATTCTGCGCTTTGAGCCGCCCCAGCTTCAGAGGAAGGTAGTCCAGTGTTGTCTGATAACCTAATTGGTAGAGCCGATCCTTTGCTGGGCGGGAAAGTGAGAATTCCAAAGGAGAAAATTCCTCGGTTTTGATCAGCAGTGTTTTTGACCAGTACAGGTCGGCCACGTATTCGCGCGACAGAGAAGTCAAAAAAGTCCGAACCAACATCAGAATATATTCCGGCAAGGGGAAAAATCGATTGCGGAAGGTTTCACGGTGGCTACTGGAAGAGCGCAGACGAAAGAACACCAATGGCATCCCCTTACCGCCCCAATCCTGGCGCAGGGCATCCTCCGCCAGGATACTGCCATCGACGAGAAGTTTTTCACCAAACGGTTTGTAGGTGAAAAAGAGCGGAATGCCTATGGAACATCGCACGGCTGTGGCAACTTTAAAATCGGGAGTGGTTTCACGATCAAAAACCACCGGCTGCTGTGAAAAAACATCTGTGGCCACAACATGCAGATCAATAGGCAAGTCACGAAATGTTGCCCCCTGCAGTTGTTCATCCATCCACTGCTCAAAACGCTCTCCAGATGACAACCCGCCCCGGCGAATCAGACTGGGCAAAGAAAAACCACGAAATTGGGCAAAATCAACGTCAAGAGCCAACTGCTGCAAACGATCGACGGGCAGTCCGGCGCAGTACAGGGCCGCTACGACGCTCCCCCCGGACGTTGCCACCATGCGACTGATGCGAATCGGTAACTGCTCCAGAGCACGCAACACGCCGACATAGGCCGGTAGACGCGTGCCACCTCCGGCAAAGACGGGAATAATTTCGTCCGGGGTAAACATCAGTCGTGCTCCTTTTCCAGGATAAAGACCAATTGCGCCCTCATGCCCGCTCAGATGAGTCGTCCGTCATCTTTCTACACACCACAACCTTTAACTTTTAGACTTTTCCACATACCAGGCAACGGTTCTTTCGATCCCGGCAGCCACCCGATATTGGGGAACATAGTTCAAAAGCTGCTGTGCTTTCGCCACATTGGCCTGAGAGTGACGGATATCTCCAGCGCGAAAATCTCGATAATCCGGCTCATGCGTATAAGCGACACCATGATGTTGCATTGCTTCCTGCATCGCACGAAACAGCTCATTGAGCGTAATACGATCTCCCAAGGCAACATTATAGACCTGATCCTTTGCCTCCGGCACGGCGTGCGCTGCCAGCAAATTTGCCTGAACAACATTGTCGACAAAACAGAAATCCCGACTCGTTTCGCCATCACCGTTGATGTAAACCGGCTCATCCGCCAGCATCGCCGCAGCCCATTTCGGAATCACAGCAGCATAAGACCCCGTCGGATCCTGCCGCGGTCCAAACACGTTGAAGTAACGTAAGCCGACACTATTGAACCCATACGTCTTGGCAAATACCCCGGCATAGACCTCATTGACATACTTCGTTACCGCATAGGGTGATAACGGTGCACCGATCACACCTTCCACCTTTGGTAGTGCGCTGTGATCCCCATACACCGCACTGGAAGAAGCATAGGTGAAGCTTTTGACTTCGGCCTGCCGCGCCGCCAGAATCATATTGAGGAAACCATCGATATTACTTTGATTGGTGGCAAGTGGATCATTGATAGAGCGCGGAACAGACCCCAGAGCAGCCTGATGAAGCACGTAATCAACACCGGAACACAACCGCTGACAAACCCCAGCCTCGCGAATGTCCCCTTCGACGAAAGTAAAACGTTGCCACTGCGGCACAGAGACAAGCTGTTTTACTTCGTCCAGATTATGCGGGTAGCCGGTAGAAAAATTATCAAGCCCAACCACATTCTGGTCCAGCGCCAACAGCACCTCAACCAGATTAGAGCCGATAAAACCCGCGCAACCCGTGACAAACCATACCTTCGGGTTCTGTTTAAGCTCAACTTTTAATGCATTATAATCCATCACAGCAAATCACCTTTATCGCCAAAAACATAACCCATGTGTTCGCCGTTGTGTTTATAGCGACCAGTAGATCAAACCTTCAGCTTCAGCCTGTTGGGGAGAAATACACCCCTTTACATCAATCAGCACCGCCTGGCTGTTGCCGTTGCTGCACATCTTTTTCAACTCCTCAAAGGAGATCGACTTATAAATCTCATGGGCGACTGCCCAGACAATCGCATCCACCGGACCAACTTTTTCCAGCGAGGTCAGCTCGATACCGTATTCATGCAATGTTTCCTGCGCATCCGCCACGGGATCATTAACAATAACCTCTATGTCATAGTCTTCAAGTTCGCGGACAACATCAATCACCCGGGTATTACGGATGTCAGGAACATTTTCCTTAAAGGTTAATCCCAGCACCAGGACCCGTGCTCCCTTGATGGTTTTGCCCGCACGAATCATTTTTTTTACAGTATTTTCAGCTACATACTTACCCATACCATCATTGATCCGCCGCCCGGCGAGAATCACCTGGGGATTGTAACCGATCTCTTCCGCTTTATGGGTCAGATAGTAAGGATCGACACCAATACAATGTCCGCCAACCAACCCCGGCGTAAACGGCAAGAAGTTCCACTTCGTCCCTGCCGCCGCGAGAACATCACGTGTCGGAATATTTAATTTCCCAAAAATAATCGACAATTCATTCATCAAGGCAATATTGAGATCACGTTGGGTATTTTCAATAACCTTCGCGGCTTCCGCCACCTGAATTGAGCTGGCACGATGGACACCGACGCTAATCACCATCTCGTATACGCCGGCAACGGTATCCAGAGTTTCCGCGTCCTGCCCGGAAACAACCTTGATGATTTTGTCGACGGTATGAACCTTATCTCCGGGATTGATCCGTTCCGGTGAATAACCCACGGTAAAATCGCGGCCACACTGTAAACCGGAATGCTCCTCCAGTAGAGGAACACAAATATCTTCCGTCACCCCGGGATAAACCGTCGATTCATAAACGACAATGGAACCGGGCTGTAAATAGTTTCCCGTAGTAATCGATGCTGAACGGACCGGTGTCAGGTCTGGATTATTATTTACATCAATAGGCGTCGGTACCGTCACAATAATAAACGCCGCCTCACTCAACTGCGCAGCATCGGCAGTATAGGTGATTTTTGTTGCTGCCAGCTCTTTAGAACTCACTTCTCCAGTAGCATCGTGGCCCTGTTTGAGTTCTTCGACTTTTTTCCGATCAATATCAAACCCGATCACATCACAGCAGGTGCCAAAGGCAACCGCCAGAGGCAACCCTACATATCCCAGCCCAACAACCGCAATTTTGCTTTTCCTGCTACGAATATCCTCGATTGTTACCATCTGTTTCATCCTTTTCTACGACACAATGTAAGCATTTGTAGTGCCAAAGAGGTTCACTCCCGTCAAAAGCGCTGTTTCCACTTAGACCCCAAAAATGACTGCACGACCGTTCTCAACCAATCAGAAAACGTGTGTAACCATCCACGGTAATCAAACGATCCCTTTTAATCCCACACCAGCTTCACACGATATTTCCTGATCGCGCTGAGGCATCTGTTCCGCCAACCAGAAATTATCTCTGAGAATTGTTTCTGCCTGGCGGGGACTATGTCCATCACTACCAACACAAGCATACATCCCTTGTTGCTGCAACAGCATTGCCAGCCGTCTGACATTGGCACCATAAACACCGTTGAAACTGCCGAGATCGGCCTGGAGCAGACAGCCTTGCTCCACCACCTCCAGCAAAGCAGCAGGCAAAAAGTCCGCGGGATGACGCGTTAACCAATGTTGCACAAAATCAACCATAGTCTGTTTCTTTTTACCGGCGAAAAAACGTTCTGGATGCGCCAGGACCGGCTGCAGTCCACGCTTTTTCATCCAACGCACCGTTTCCGGCAACAAACAAACATCACCCGAAGAGGGCAATTCAAACAACAGCAGATCGGTTTTACCCAGAGTCATTGGCCGATGCCGATCAAGACGGTCGAGAAGAAAATCATCCAGGTAATACTCCATACCCGTTTCCAGACGCAGAGTAATGCCCTCACGATCAAGCCTCTGTTGCAACGCGGCAACGGCTACCATGATCTGCTCAGCAGAGAAATCATACAAGCCGGTAATACAATGCGGTGTGCAACAGACACGCGAAAACCCAACGGCTTTCAATTGTCGTGCCATCATGACGGACTCTTCCACCGTGCGACAACCATCATCAAGCCCCGGAAGAATGTGACAATGGTAATCAATCATAAAAACTCTTTTTTCGTAAAAGCCCACATCAGATATTCTTACAACCTATTGATTTGTTTTAAGTGAAGAAAAGGCAACATAATAAACACACCGCATGTTAAGAATTCCGACACAAACCGTCGAAAATCATAACAACAGCAAAACTCACCCCATCCACAAATCATTCTCGGCGATTAACTTCAATAATTACGGTTACTTATAAAGCACAGCTCAAAAACAGACGTGCCAGCAACGTCCGGCACAACTTTTGCTTATGTTATTTATTGCATTCTAATCTTACGCGCCTATTATCTATAACGCAAATTTTAGCATTTGTTAATGCCTAAAGGGGATTCATATGATGATCTATGTTCAGTACTTCGGAGGGCAATATGACTACGTCAAGCCGGACATGCTTGACAACAAACTGATATCAGGAGAAATTCGCAAGTTCTTGCGTGCTAACGGCTGGGCGGTTGTTGGCCAAGACCCGATCCGAAAACCCGATTCCGACGAACATCACTACTTAGGCAAAGAGCGTCGCCAGTGCCTTCATTAACCTACAGAGCAAAAAAAAAAACGATGGATGAAGTGTGCCCGAGAAGCTTAAAAGAGTCTGGATCCCCCGCCAAAACCGGGGGAGTTTTCCGAGTGATCGGAGTTTGCCACAGTCGATCAGGCTGCTGAAAAACCGTTAGTGGAGCCCATGGACGTGCGAACAAAATCACGGACAGATTTTCAAAATCCTGAATTCTGTTCGCACGACGGAAATCGCATTTTCGGCTTGCGTCGTTGAAAGCCCTCGGGTGGGATCTTTTCAACATCATGCGTTACCAAAACTGCCATTGCCCCGTTTGTAACACATAAAGCCCCAGAGCCAGATTTGCCACAGAATGACTGAGGATACACTGAGCAATGCTGCGAGTTCGATACAGAAGAAAATTAAACAACGCGCCTGCGGCCATACCTGCAAGAAACAGGTGATGCTCCAACCCGAATAAAACGGTCGTTACCAGAAAGGAAAAGACACTGAACCGACCAATAGCCACCTGCATAAAATTTCCATCAATGGCATAGCGGATCAAAAATGAGCGCCAAAAAATCTCCTCCATCACCGGCACCACCAAAACAGCACCAAAAAGACGCGTGGCCACCATCATGTCACGCACGCCCTCTTCCGCAAAAAAATTAGGGTTAAATCCCTGCGACTCCCCCAATGTTGCGAAGTCCCAGGTCATATGGATCCACAACCAGAAAGTCCCTCCACCAATAGCGATACTCAACACGGTATGCCGCCATTGAAGGAGGTCGGAAAACCGCACCTCGCGATAGTGGCGCCAACAAACCGCCAACACAGCAGCGACCACCCCCACTTTAACCGGATAAAGGTAGAGAAAACTCGCTTCTGAAAAATCGCCAGACTGGCCGACGAGGTAACGCAGCCCATCTTCAATTCCGATAAACGCCATATACAAGGCAAAAGGTAAAACACGAGTCCATAAATTTTTCTGCAAAATTCCCCCCAAGCCATCGTTAAAATTAATAAAAGACAACATAACGAAAGAAGGCTCTTCGAACCAGCAATTTAATGTGGCAAAAACCCAACAAGGGTTTCTGTGAAAAATTGAAAAAAAAGACCCAGCTCACATTGATGTGAACTGGGTCTCTATTTTTTTAAATGGCGCGCCAGGGAAGATTCGAACTCCCGACCTTCTGATCTGTAGAAAAATGAGCAAACCGACCAAAAGAGACATTCCATTAATATTAAGTGATTGCCTTAAAAGCCAACGGATGAAGGTTTTTCATGGGTAAAACCGGCAAAAACCTTAGACCCCATGGTTCTTCATATACCCCAGAGGGATAACATAGGAGTAAAAAGACAAACCAGTAACAATTTTTTCACCCAGCTTGAGACCTCATCCAAACGGCCCAAATGAATCGCCACTGGTTTGATAGACACTTTTGACCCGTTGGCTAGCAGTTTTTGTGTTTACGATTGTCTTGGTTCAGCGTGAATTGGAGAATTGCCTCGTTTGAGTTAGACTACTCGAACGGAGAAATTCACCATGCGAAAAAAACGTAAAAATTACACGGCTCAAGAGAAAGTTGCCATTCTCAAGCGCCACCTTGTTGATCAAACACCGGTCTCAAACCTGTGTGATGAATATCAGCTTCAGCCCACGGTTTTTTACCGCTGGCAGAAGGAGTTTTTCGAGAACGGTGCCGCCGCTTTTGAAAAAGACAACTCCCGCCAGAAAAAGGCTGAAGAGAAACGCATTGCCCAGCTCGAAGCGAAGCTGCAAACCAAGAACGAGGTTCTCTCGGAATTGCTGGAGGAACACGTTCAGTTAAAAAAGGAACTTGGGGAACTCTGAAAGCGTCTTGGGTCCCCCATGATATTCGTGATGCCGTGGTTGACTTCGTCAAGCGCTGGACCACGCGCACAGGCATCGCAGTGACGCGCATCATCGGCTGGCTGGGCCTAGCTGTCAGTAAATTCTATAATTGGCAGCAGCGCTACGGCAAAGTCAACGAGCACAACGCCCTGATCCCCCGCGATTTCTGGCTGGAAGAGTGGGAGAAGCAGGCGATCATCAAATTCTATCAGCACACGCCTCAGGAGGGCTACCGCCGTCTGACGTTCATGATGCTCGATCAGGATATTGTTGCCGTCAGCCCCAGCAGCGTCTATCGTGTTCTAAGTACCGCCGGACTACTCAGGCGCTGGAACGGCAAACAATCAAAAAAAGGGACCGGTTTTGTCCAGCCGCTCAGGCCCCATGAACATTGGCATATTGATATTTCCTACATCAATATCCGAGGCACCTTTTATTATCTGTGCTGCCTGCTGGACGGCTGTAGCCGCTACATCGTCCACTGGGAGTTGCGCGAGACGATGACTGAGGCAGATGTGGAAATTATTTTGCAGCGGGCCCGGGAAAAGTATCCCGCCGCCACACCGAGGATTATTTCCGACAATGGCCCTCAATTCATCGCCAAGGACTTCAAAGAGTTTATCCGGGTAGCAGGCATGACGCATGTGCGGACATCGCCTTTCTACCCACAAAGCAATGGCAAGTTGGAACGTTTCCACGCTACCATTAAGCAGGAATGCATTCGCCCGAAGGTTCCGCTGTCGCTTGATGAAGCCAGAAAGCAAGTTGCGGACTACATCCGCTATTACAACGACGAACGACTGCACAGTGCGCTGGGCTACGTGGCTCCCAAAATCAAACTCGAAGGCCGGGAAAAACAAATCTTCAAAGAACGAGACAGCAAGCTCGAAGCAGCACGAGAAGCACGAAAGCAAAAACGGCGGCTGGAAAAACTCAGCCCCGCCCAACACCATAGCGTCCCGGCAAGGGAAACTTTTAACCCACTAACTCAACAGAGCTGTTTTTCCAATTCCGACTGAGGCAAAACACGATCACTAGCAGTCTGTCGGACTTAAAGCAGTCCTGCAGCAGTGGGTTATCCCTACGGGCAAATAATCACTATCGTTTTCGTTTTACCGTGCTGGTTGGCCATGGATTCGGCCTTATAACAACAAAAACACACGCCCCAAACGGTGATTACCCTCTCAGGGCATGTAGTCGCTTATAGATTCCAAGCCACGCAGACTAGATTCCATTCGCCGCGCACGGATTCCACCCCGCGTAGCAGGAATTGGCGAAAACCCATGACCGCTTTTATGATACCGAACACCGGTTCAACCGTGCTTTTGCGCCTCGCGTAAAGAGCCCGGCCCGTCTGGGTCTGTAACCGATGCTTCATGGTTTCAACGCCGTCAGCGGTTTCAGGTAGCGCTGCGGGTTCGCAAAAACGCTCTTTGAGACTCTGGTTGTGTTTGTCACGATGAATACTGATAAGCGCAAGGATCTGTGCTTTGAGACAGCTGCGCACATTGGCTTCACTGAAGTATCCGGCATCACTGATCAGATGATCTACCGTTCCCAGTTGCTTCGGCAGATTCCCCAGCACTTCAAGGGCGAGAGCAATTTCCTGCTTGTCGTTGGGGCTCGGGTGGCTTGGGCTTTTTGCCCCCGGCCTTCTTACCGTTTTTTTGCTCTTTGGCTTTGCGTTCGGCGAGTTTTTCCTCGTACTCAGCCCGTTCTTTGTCATGACGCGCGGCGGCCCGACGTTCGATCTCCTCTTTGGCGCGGGTAATGGCGTTGAGACGTTTTTCGCGGCGACTGAGCTCCGTGGGAATATCCAGACCGTCTGGTCGTTCGCTGTTGTCCGCCTCTTCGGCCAGCCGCAGCAGTTCTTCGACCTCGGCTTTGAGTTGGATTTCGAGCTGGTTGGCATTCTTCCAACTCAGAGCATGGCGTTTGGATGCATTGGCCTTGATCTTGGTTCCGTCCAGGCTGACTTTGCCCAGCTTCAGGCAACCCATCTGATGAGCAATGAGCAGAATCTGGACAAAAAGAGAATTGAGCAGCGGCAAAAACCGCTTGCGGAAGTTGGCAATGGTATCGTGATCGGGGTGGTCGTTGGCGGCAATGTAACGAAATGCGAGCGAATCATAGGTCGCCTGTTCCAGTTTACGACTGGAAAAGACGCCTGTCGCATAACCGTAAAACAGCAGAGCCAACAGCATTTCTGGATGATGCGCCTTGGAGCCGCGCCCGGTGTAGGCCGATTTAATCTCACTGAGGTCGAGCTGTTCTACGATGTCTATGACAAACCGGGCCAAATAGCCAGTCGTCCAGCGACGGCGGCAACAAAAACTGCGTTTCGCGGTCAACTTGTCGGAATTTATCACTCATGGAAAATCTACCTGCGCAAGGTGTTTCTGGTTTCGACGAGTTTAACATTTTTTACGGTCTAAAAGTCCGACAGACTGCAGTGCTCTGACAACACTAAATCTTCGAGTCTGGCTTCGCCTCGCACCATTCCCACTGCGTTGCAAAATCTTGAAGTGGAATGGCCACTTCGGCGATTTCGCGCCTTGTGTGAATGGCACGATGCTGTGCCATTCACACGAATTTTTAGCATTGACAGAGCACTGATATGGCTGACAGTTGTCAAGAAGAATATTCTTTGCCTGCCCAACTGATTCAGCGGTTTTATTCTGTTTATGTTCCATGGCACTTGCAGGGGCGGAACCGTTGTTGCGACGGCTCATCAGACTGATATTCGCGGGTTGGATACCGCCAGACTTGTCTTCGTCGCGGAGCTGCCTCTGTCTAGTATCGTGAGTTCGGCCAAAGGCCTTATCCAATAGTGCTCACGAGGATTCTCCTGACCGTGGTTGCGCCCCTTCAACTGCCATGGAATGTATGTTCTTGTGCGTTATGCTTTCTCCTGCCTATTTTGGAGTGTTTTTTCTGACCTTTGTTATACCACTTCCGGAATGTCAACCTCATGGGCGATGGCCCACATGAAGGCACAGAGTTCCCGGGCGATGGCCGTTACAATCACCTGCTTGCATTTTCCCCGTTCCAGCATGTATTTGTAGCGGGCACAGAGCCGGAGTTGGGCTTTCCAGGAAATAGCGCAAATCTCTTGTGATAAACCTTCTTGGCGTTTATGTAACACCCGACTGATGCGGGCAGGAAGGCGGTAAGCCCAGGCTGCTTCCACAAGAACCCGGCGCACATGGCCATTACCTGTCTTGGTGATGGCGCCTCGTTTCGTCTTCTCGCCACTGGAGTGTTCCGATGGAACCAGACCAAGATAGGACATCAGTTCAACGGGACTATCAAAACGTGTCAGGTCGCCGATTTCCGCAACTGTGGTCGCAGCAACAATTAAAGAGACACCGCGTAGTGACTGATAGGCCTTGGTGACCTCAAACATACGCCATTGCGGCAAAAGTTGCTGAATCTGATCCGTAAGGCGTTTCACCCGGCACGTGCTCTCAGTTAATGTGTCGACATATTCCTGAAGAGCGATTTGCTGAGCGGGATGGGGCATTTTAATCTCAGCGATCCACCGCATATGGGCCTGACTCCAAGGAGTTCGTCCGTTGTATCTGAACCCATGCCGAAGCAGGAAAGCCAGAATGCGCTGCTTGGCTTTTTTCTGCGTTATTTTGGCATCTTCTCTCGAGCGGGTGAGATCCCGCATCGCTTCATCTTCCGCCGCAGGGACAAAGACGCCGGACAGTTCACCGGCCCGATGCAGGCGGGCAAGCATCTGCGCATCCCGGCGGTCATTTTTTATCCGCTCGCCGCTTTTCCTTGGAATCTTTGAGGGGGCCACCACCTGGCAATCGAATCCCTGAGCTGTCAGGTGGCGGTAAATCTCATAGCCGCAAGGACCGGCTTCGTAGACAAAGTGCAGTTCAGCTCCTTTTGAAATAAGTTTCCTAACCACCTTGTCCAGAGCAGACAAGTCACCGGCAATTTCACCGTATCGGCGAACTTCGCCAGTGCGACCGTCCTCGGCAATGGCTATCTCAATAGATTTTTTATGGACGTCCAATCCGATAAACATGCTAGAATTTTTCAAGACCTGCCTCCTTGGTTTTGGCTCTGTGTTGGGGTTATTAAATTTTCAACATAACCCACGTTTGCAAGGGGCAGGTCCTTTTTTGTTTCTAACTGTCAGCCATTATGTCTAGGCAGATCTTCCTGCTAATCGGGACTAACAAGAATGACCCATCCGGCAAGGACGTGCCATTCTCGTTTTGCAGGTGAAAAAGCAGGCGAACTCAGCTGTGCTGTTTGCGTCGCCAATACATTTTCCCAACCACCAACAGCGCAGCGAACAAAAGCGCTGACAACAGCAGCGGCAACTGGAATAATGTTTGACGGGCTAAGATTGAAATTTCAAACAGATAGCCCAAGTGACTGCCATAAATATAGCCCACTAAAAACAGCGGTGTCGACATACCGCTTTTCTCGAGGGCCATTCCAACAAAACCAAAGATCAATGCCAGATAGATTGAAAAAACACCTAAGTCCAACACACACAGTGTGGTGATGGCAATCACTGCGATCATTGAGTGCACCATCCACAGGGGTATCTTTGTGAACAATAAACGCAGGTCTTTGACAATCGTTTTCTGGAGCAGCAGAACAAACAGGACGGAAAATAAAACAGCCAGCAGCGACTGATTTATCCTGACACCATTTTCGATGAAGGCCATGGCGCCAAAAGGGACATTCTCATAATTGAGCATGGCAAACAACACAATGCTTTCGATCGAGGTCCCGATCCCAAACAGGAGTAATGACAAAATGCCAATCAGGTTAAGCCCAATAAGATCGGCAGAGTTGTTCGCCTTAACGGACTCGCGCGGTACAACGGGACCGCATAAAAGTGGGGAAAACACACAAGTCCCAGCGAGGACTATGATCAAAGCGGTCCCTTCGGTCCAGCCGAAGAGATCCAGCGGAAGATGCAGGGAACTAGAAGTCAGATAAGAACCCAATTGCGCCGTCACCATCCCCAGCGCTAAGGCGATCATCCCTTTGCTGACCGGGCTCTTTGCAAACAGCAGGTTTGCCAGCAAGATCACAAGCACAACATGGATCATGCCAACCGATTTTGCCTGAATAACAAACAGTGCAAGCTCAGAACTGAAAAAAAGTAGCGCCATGACAGCCCCCGCCATCATCACCAGGCTGCGGCGGCCCATTTTGTGCCCGCTTGAGCTAACGAGTGCCGCCGCCAGGGCGGCGGCAGCAAACATCACAAAGTCTTCCGGTGTCAGTCCAATAAGAAATTGTAGAAAAAAAACAAGAGTCAGCGCGGTGAGTCGATGGACGCCGGAAACGCAGGACAGGCTACAACCGACAACGGCCCCCGCCAGAGAACAGAAGAGAAGTTGAAGAAACTGACCATCACTCACCCAATCCATCACGCGACTAAATCTCCATCCATTGAACAAACACCCCGAGGGGCAACGGTTTCCCCATCATGAAATACAGCACACCATAGATGAGGGTTGGAATCACAAAACAAAACAACAACGAATAGGACCAGCTTTTTTGATTGTGTCTCGAGACCTGGAAAAGAAAAAACGAGGTTGCCGGCAAAAAACCGAGAACCAGTAAAACCGTCGGATACAAAAACAGCGCACTCCGGGGAACAAGGCCTTTGATAGCCGCGTCAGCATTGGCATCACCTCTCAACCGAAGACAGCTTAAGCCCCCTCCCAGCAGCAAGAACATAATGAGGAGCAGAATGTAATCATCGCCAGCTGACATCAGGATAGCCTCCTCAAGTTTGCGGAAAAAGTGTATAATTGATCTTGTTAGAGCGCGGCAGCAGAACAACCTTTATTCAGTTGAACGGCAACTTTCACCGTTCATTCTACCTCCATGTTAGTTTAAATCAAAGGGCAGCTCGCATCGCTTATGAATAAAACCAAGCACAACTATTTTTTTCGGTTTTTAACCACGATGCGTTTGCTCGACCGCGTTATCATCGTCATCCTTTCGCTCATCATTTTGCTCCTAGTCGCTACTAGTATTGTTTTCTCAAACATGATGTT
The DNA here is from genome assembly GCF_963678835.1 of uncultured Desulfuromonas sp. Classification (NCBI taxonomy): domain Bacteria; kingdom Pseudomonadati; phylum Thermodesulfobacteriota; class Desulfuromonadia; order Desulfuromonadales; family Desulfuromonadaceae; genus Desulfuromonas; species uncultured Desulfuromonas sp. The sequence goes on along the minus strand of NZ_OY787470.1, from coordinate 16,468 downwards.
TGATTTTATCCGTATCCAAACGGAGAAATTAGCGATACAGACGGCAAAAAACATTGCCGGGCTCCCCGCTATTCACCAATTTGTCGCCCATGAAGAGAGACACCCGGAGTTGCAACACCTGTTGTTGAAGTTTTCTCTCAATACGGACGCCGCCTACATTGCCATTGCCAACAAAGCGGGGACATTGATTGCCCATAGCCATGGTGAGTCATCCACAAAAGAGCTGATCAATCCCTATCTGCACCTGAGCCTTGAGAGGGGAAGTTCCTACGTTTACCGCTACACCCAAAACTCCAAGCGATTTATCAGCGGCAACGCGCCGATTGTTGATAGTTCTGAAAACATCATTGGCCTGGTGTCGATTGGTTATCCCGTCGACAACGCAATGGTCATCACCCGACCCTATTTAGAAAACAGCATCTTCCATCTCTTCCTCTTTATCATCATCGGCCTCGGAGCCTCGATCATCATCGCCAAAGGGGTCAAAAGTGCGATCTTCGGCCTTGAGCCGGGTGAAATTGCCACCCTATTCCAGGTGCGAACAGCCATTATCGAATCGATCCGGGCCGGCGTACTGGCCACCGACAACAATGGCATTATCACCCTGGCCAACAGTAATGCCGAAAACATGCTTGAGTCAAAGAAAGAAGAACTGACAGCCCAACCCATAGAAACATTGTTCTCAAAACGATTGATCCATCGGGCGCTGCACGATGGGGTTTGCATTTATGATGCAGAAAAAACCGTGCAAGGCGTCGTTATGATTTGCAACATTGTGCCATTGACGTTTCAGGACACCATTCAAGGCGTTGTCGTCACCTTCAGCAAAAAAGACGAAATTGACCTGATCGCCAATGAGCTCAGTCAAGCCACCCGTTATTCCGAAATTCTGCGCGCCCAGACCCACGAATATTCCAACCGGCTGCACGCCATCGCCGGCATGATTCAAACTCAAGACTATGATGGCGTGCTCGACTTTATCGCCAACGAGACCATCGACCACAAAATTATCGTCCGTACCTTGACCGATACAGTGGACGACCAAGCATTGCGCTCCTTGCTGATCGGCAAATACATGCATGCCAAAGAACTAAAGATCGACTTTTCCATCGACCCCGAAAGCAGCATGAACAACATTCCACCGACCATCAGTCGCCATGAATTGATTACCATCCTGGGGAACTTGATTGAGAATGCCTTTGACGCCACCAAGCGCTCAGCAAACGACGCAAAAGTTCAACTCACCATGTCGGATTTCGGCGATCTTATTTTCGAGGTCGAGGATTCCGGGCCGGGTGTTGCCCCGGAGATGGCAAAGACGATTTTTGAACGCGGTACAACCACAAAAACTGAGTCTGACCACGGAGTTGGGTTATACTTGGTTCATCAGGCCCTGCTGAGCCTCAATGGTTCCGTGAGTATTGAGCAGAGCAAACTGGGCGGAGCGCGCTTTACCGTGATCATCCCAAAACTTGACGAGGACAGCCATGAAACCGATTAGTGTTTTAATTGTCGAAGATGACATCCGCATCTCTAAAGTCCACGCCAAGTTTCTGGCCGCGGTTGAGCACTATGAATTGATCGGAGTGGCCAACTCGATCAGTGACGGCAAGTACATGGTGGACACCCTGCAACCGGATCTCATCCTGCTCGACCTGTTTTTCCCCGAAGGCAACGGCATAGATCTGCTCTATCAGTTGCGTCGCGAACATTCTGATGTCGATGTGATCCTGATCACGGCAGCGAAGGATATGGACAACCTGAATGCCGCATTAAAGGGCGGGGTGTTCGATTACATCATCAAGCCGGTTTTTATCGATCGCTTCAAAGAGGCGTTGCAAAACTACTACAGCCGCACCCTGAAAACACGCAATCAAACCACTGTTGACCAGGATTTTATCGATGAGCTGATCAAAAACAACGCGGCGGCCTCACCTCACCTCGAGTCCAAAGACGTTCCCAAAGGGATCGATCCGATCACCTTAAACGATGTGCTGGCCGCGTTTGACAATTGTCCTGATGAAGGGGTCAGTGCCACCGAGATCGGCAAGGCCACCGGGCTGGCCCGCACCACGGCAAGAAAATACTGTGAATACCTACTATCGGTCGGACAATTAAAGATCAAACTTGAATACGGCACCATCGGCCGACCAGAACGCAAATACATCGGTAGCTCCAGTCCATGAAAGTGATCCTTCGCAGCCTGATACTCTTCTTGGCGCTCCTCTGTAGCTCTTGTAACGACTCCACCACCTTCGAGGGCAGCATCGGAACCGGAATCGACTACCCTACCCGGGCGATCAAAATCGTCATCCCCTTTGGCAGAGGTGGCGCCAGCGACGTCTTTGTCAGGGCGTTTGCGCCGTTGTTTGCCAAGCAACTGCCGGTCATGGTCGTGCCACAAAACAAAAAAGGCGCCGGCGGGACCCTCGGAATGCGCCATGTCGCCAGTTTAGCCGCAGACGGCTATACCATTCTGGAAATCACCCCGTCACACATCATTGCCAATATCCTGCAGCGCACGGACCAAACCTCCTTGTTACGCGATTTTCAACCCTTGGCGCTCATCCAGCAAGACCACTTCCTGGTGTGCGCCCAAAACAGCGCTGGATCGCTGAGCCTGAAACATCTGTTGGCCACAACGGATGACCGGGTGATCACGATTGCCGGCATCAGCGACAAAGGACTCGATGAGGTCACCTTGAAAGAACTGGCCAGGGTCACCGGAAAAAAACTGCAATTTGTGCCGTACAAATCGGGCCTGGACATTCGCGCAGCCCTCCAGGCGGGGGAAGTCGATCTGTGCCTGGGGAAATTCATCTCAACCATAAAACATATCCGAAGTGGCGCGCTGAAACCGCTGCTGGTCCTCAACGACCATCGCCTGACCTCAGTCTCCGAGCTGGCCGATGTTCCATGCACGGTTGAACTCGGCTACCCGGTAACCATCAAATCCTGGCGCGGCTTTGCCATTCGCAAAGAGGTCCCACAACATATCCGTGATTATTTGGTCGACCAACTTCGTCACACCTACAATAGTGAGGACTATCAACGCTACGCCACCCGCAACCTGGCGGGCTACCAACACTCCTTCACCTCCCCCGAGCAGTTTTCGCTCTTTCTCCAGCAACAATTCGATTATTTCAGCGCAATTATCCAGGCGCCCCAGTGAGCCAACCGCCAAGGGCGACCTGAGGCCGCCCTTGGAATCGCCTGACGCCCCCGTCTCAACATTGCCCTTCGGTCCCGCCTCACCGGGAACTGCAAACCTCACCAGTCGCACCTTCCGAAAGCATATCGAGACCCTCTCTTCACACCCGACAAATACCAACAGACAGCCCCTCAAACCGCCCGCGACAAAAACGACAAAAACGACTTTAAAGACAAAAAACTCTTTAATAACAGCATGTTGACGCGCGACATCCGCAAGAGTAGCTTAGAAATACAAGAAAGTTAAGCCAACAGGGTTCACCCTGTACGGGGGTAACAAACCACCCAGCAGAAAGTGAGGAATACAACGTTAACCTGAGCGCCACGCAACAACATTCAATTTACTCTGTCGATGCCATGAAAAAGTGAGGGGGGACGTCTTAAACCCACAAAAGGAAGCTTACGAGAAAGGCAGGTGGAGGCCATGAAAAAATCTTACAGCCACAACGTTTCACATTATTTCGTTTTATGTGTTCTGATGCTATCACTCCCGTTCACGGCAACAGCCTTTGACGGCATTACGGATCAGGACCAGTTTTCAATCAAGTCCCGCACCATTTACTTTGACCGCGACTACCAAAAAGATTCGTCAGATGATTCGACCCTGGCTGAAGGCATTGAGCTCAATTATCAATCGGGTTATATCGCCAACTTTGTCAGCCTTGGCACCTCTTTTTACCTGGTACAGAACATCAACTCCACCGGCAGTGCCCAAAATAACATCTTGCCTGAGGGCAGTGATGACGACGGCATTGACAATCATATTTCCAAAATCGGCCAACTGTTTGCCGACTTTCAAGTGACCCGCAATGGTCATGTAAAGGTAGGAGCCCAGAAGGTCAAAACCATGCTGCTCAGAAGTTCATCAACCCGTGCCATTCCCAACACCTTCCGCGGTATCACCGCAGACTACAGCTTCGATCAATTTAAATTTTACGGCTATGCCTTTGATGAGTGGAGCTCGCGCCATGATGACAGCTGGGATAAGTTCACCACCGAGTTGGGCGAAGAGATTGATATCGTCTGGGGCCTGGGCGCCACCTACAAAAAGGCGGGTTTTAAAGCAGAGCTTGAATATCTGGTATCACAAGACTACCTGGCCAAGCTCGGTATCCGCGCAGGCTACAGCTGGAAACTCCCCAGCAGCAAGGTGCAGCTTTCCGCCGGCTATTTCACGGCCAAGGACAATGGTGATCTGTTCAAGCCGGGAGCCGAAAAAGACCTGGATGGCAATGAGGATCTCGACGGATCGGCCTACTACGTCGATCTCAATTGGAACGTTGGGATGTTCACCCTCGGTGCCGCCTACACTCAGGTATTCGATATGTGGCTTGAGGACAACTTCGCCGGTGATCACGGCACCAATCCCTTCCCGACCCGTGCTCCCATCGGACCGGATTTCACGAACACCGAAGAGAAGGCCTGGCAGGCCCGGGTCGGATTTGACCTCAGCAATTTTGTCCCCGGCTTAACCACTAAAGTCAGTTACACCCGCGGTACGGATGCCGAAAACTCACTGACCGGCAAAGCGGGTGGTACAGCCGATGAAGACTACTTTGCGGTCGATACCCGGTGGAAAATCCCCTATCTCAAAGGTTTGAGCTGCCGCTGGTACTTCGCCGACTACGATTCGGATGAAAAGGGGAAAATCGGCGGCGTCAAAGGGGATGAAACCGACCATCGCGTCTACCTGGATTACGTTGTCAAATTCTAGCCAGAGCTTCCACGCAATATTTTAAAAGAAAAAAACAGCACAACAACCACTGAAGGAGACCGATATGAAAACACGCTTCGTAACCCTCTTATTTGCCTTTGCTCTGCTCAGTGCCAGCAGTGTCCAGGCCGTTTCCCAGAAGTCAAATAATGCTCCCCCGACCCTCGCCGAGGCACACGCCGAAATGGCCGACTGTAACGGTTGCCATGCCGAAAACGGCAAGATATCGGACAGCGAAACCTATGAAAACCAGCAATGCATAACCTGCCATGGCGGCTATGCAGAGTTGGCCAACGATTCTCTTGAATTTGACCCGCACACCTCGCATCTGGGCAACATCAATTGCACCAGCTGCCATAAGGGGCACGATGCGCCCCAGTTCCAGTGCAACAACTGCCACTCGTTCAAGCACAGCCAGATGCCGTTTGACGATGTGATCAAGAAACAGGCGTGGGATAAGAACTGGGATCAACAGGCCATTCAGCAAGCGATTGCCGCCGGTCCTGTTGAATCGACGGATGTGATCGTCGTGGGTGCTGGCAGCGCCGGTTTCAATGCCGCCATTTCGGCCAAGCGCGCCGGGGCCAACGTCATTCTGTACGAAAAAGCCCCCTACAGCGGTGGCAACTCGATGCTGGCAGCCGGTGGTTTCAATGCCGTCGGCACTCCGCAACAGGCTAAAAAAGGGATTGAAGACAGAATCGACTGGTTTATTGAAGACGCCATGAAGGGCGGGCGCTATCAAAACGATGAAGCCCTGGTTCGTATCATGGCTGAACAATCCGCTGATGGCATCAAATGGCTGGAGTCCCTGGGCGCCAACATGGATGACCTCAAACGTTCCGGTGGTGCCCGGGTTCAACGCACCCATCGCCCGTCTGGCGGTGCCAGTGTCGGTCCGCACATCATTCATGTGCTGCGTGCTGCCGCCAAGCTGGAGCAGGTTGATCTGCGCCTGAACTCACGGGTCGAAAAACTGGTCCTGAACGAGGACAAGAGCATCGCCGGTGTCGTGGTTCACGGAAAGCACAGCGGCTACAACATGATCGCCGCCGATGCTGTCGTGCTGGCGACCGGAGGCTACGGCATGAACAAAGAGATGATCGCCTACTACCGTCCGACCTTCGCCGACATGACCAGTTCCAACAACATCACCGCTACCGGTGACGGCATCCGCCTGGCCAAAGACATCGGTGCCAGCATGACCGATATCGACTGGGTTCAGGCCCACCCGACCATCGGCAAGGACAGCCGCATCCTGATCTCCGAAACCGTGCGTGGCGTCGGCGCCATCATGGTCAACACCGATGGTCAACGCTTCATCAACGAGTTGACCACTCGCGACCGGGCCTCGGATGCCATCCTCAAGCAAAAAGATCAGTACGCCTGGCTGGTGTTCGACAAGCAACTGGTGGAAAAGAAAAAGATGGTGCGAGGCTATGACCACCTCGGCATGCTGAGTAAAGCCAACACCATCGAGGAACTGGCCAAGATCACCGGCATGTCAGCTCTGCCGCAAACCGTTAAAGCCTACAACCACTACCAGAAAAGCGGTAAAGATGAGGACTTCGGCCGCGACGGAATGCCTCTCAACATCACCCAACCGCCCTTCTATGCCGTCCGCGTTGCCCCCGGCATCCACCACACCATGGGTGGCGTCGCCATCAGCACCGAATCGGAAGTGCTGAACCTGCAAAGCTGGCCGATGGCCGGGCTCTATGCCGCAGGTGAAGTCACCGGTGGCGTCCACGGCTACAACCGCCTGGGTGGTAACGCCATCGCCGACACCGTGGTGTTCGGTCGCCGCGCCGGTGCCAACGCGGCGAAATACGCTCTCAGCAAGTAGCATTCCCCAAGCCCCCGAGGAAGAAACAACCTCTTCCTCGGGGGTACACCTCTAGCATCAGGTGAACGGAATGACACGATCAACACAACATGTTGCGCACAAAGAACTTGGCTCAGCACCGATTCCCGGCTTGTTGTTCAAGCTGTCTGTTCCTTCTATTCTTGGACTGATGGCGCTGACACTCTGCCAACTCATCGATACCATTTTTATCGGCCGCTGTATCGGCGTACAGGGGATCGGCGGCATCGCCGTGTTGATGCCGGTCATCTTGCTGTTCAGCTCGGTGGGACGAGGGCTGGGAGTCGGAGGCTCATCGATAATCACCCGCAGCAACGGTGCCAACGATCATGCCCGGGCTAACACCACCCTCAGCCTGCTGGTGCTCCTCTGCGTAATCTTCTCTGTGGTTCTGGCGACCGCCGGGTTACTGCTGACCAAGCCACTGCTGCATTTTTTTGGTAGCCAGGCCCAACTCTTCAGCCACAGTCAAGACTATTTTCAGCTGCTGTTACCCGGCTTGCCGTTTCTCTGTTTCGCCATGCTCAGCAATAATGTAATCCGCGCGGAGGGCAACGCCCGCACAGCCATGTTGGTGATGGTGATCCCTGCCGTGATCAATGTGGTGCTTGATCCGCTGTTCATCCTCTGGTGTGGTTGGGGGATGAAGGGAGCCGCAGCAGCAACCAGCATCGCCTATCTCTGCAGCGGTTGTTTTGCCTGCCACTATTTCTGTAGCCACAAGAGCTCATTAAAGTTCGAATTCGGCCCATCCGTTATCAACGGTCCATTACTCAAAAAAATTCTTACCCTCGCCCTCACCCCCATCGCCTGCCAGTGCTCGACGGCAGTTCTAACCATCGTGATGAACAAAACTCTGTTCGCCTTCGGTGGCGAGGTGGCCATGGCCACTAACGGGATTGTTCAGCGGTTGCACATCTTTATCATGTTCCCAGTTATCGGCCTGAGCCAGGGTTTTATACCGATCTGCGGCTACAATCATGGCGCTGGGGCTACCAGCCGGGTACGGATATTAATTCAGCATGCCCTCAAGGCAGCGGTGGCCACCGGTTCGTTCATCGCTCTACTCCTGCTGCTTTTTAATCAACAGTTGGCGTCTATCTTTACCCTCGACCCATCGCTGATCCACCAAAGCGGTTTTGCCATCTGTATGGTGGTGTTGATGCTGCCATTGGTGGCCATCCAGTTGATTTGCTCGGCCTATTTCCAAACTCTGGGCCAAGCGCTACCGACCCTGCTGCTGAACCTGCTGCGCCAGGGTCTGGTTCTGATCCCGCTGGTGCTGATTCTCCCCCATTTCCTCGGGCTGAGGGGGGTGTGGTACGCGTTTCCCATCTCCAATTTTCTGGCCTGCGGCATATCGCTGCTGCTGGTTCTTCCTCACTGGCGACAACTGGAAACGCCAGCCGCCCTGACCAACTAATACTGAATCGCCGCGAAAATTCTAGACACTCCAGCCATTCAGAATCTCTGGATCTTCTGGCAGGAGTTGGCCAAAGGGAAGAACCACAACGAATGCAGAAAACTAGTACGTGAGCGCTTAGACAAAGTTGAACGGTTAAAAGAGAGTCCATTTCGTCCGATGAGAACTCTCGGCAAAAGCATTATAAATCCTGATTAGCGCTAATCTTCAGCCAAGGGGTGACATAATTTGTCATGAGCCCCCCGTTATAATCTTCAGGAACCCCAAAAAAGAGGTCACCATGAAGATGAATCGCATACAGTTTCAAGCAGGCTTGAGCCTGAAGGAATTTCTAAGCAAATTCGGAACCGAAGAGCAATGTCAATCCGCCCTCGATCTGAGCGCTGGCTCAGACGGGCTGACAATTAGCGCTAATCAGGTTATAAATTGGCTTGATGCCATTGCCCGTATGTTTCGTTATTACCACGGTAACGACATCGTCGAGGGTTTCCATCGAACGATGAAGCTGATTCAACGCAGAGCATACGGATTCAGGAATTTTGAAAATTATCGATTACGAGTTTGACTGAAGTTTAGAGTTACACCCCTCCCCAAGCCGGCCTGATTCGGCGCTGGAAGCGTTCATTAATAACTGAAAATTGTCGAAGTTAAGCTGTTTTGTGTGGATCAGGCGGCCGATCCGGTTTTTTGCCCCGGTTTTGAGGGCTGAATTTTCCCGACTTCGGGTTCCAGTGGCTGCGGATATCGACATGACCAAAAATCCTTTGCAACCCTTGGCGCACACGCCCGGCCGTGATCGGCTGTTTGTCTCTCCAAGGGCAGAGAGAGGCGAGGTCTTTCACCTGTTCACTGTTCTGTTGAGCCAACAACTGTGGCAGCGCATAGCTGGTTGAAAGAATCTGTGTCCAGCGGTGCAGCACCTGACGCGTTTGCTGCCACGTGTCCTTCCAGCCCCAACGGTTCTTAAGCTGATTGAACAGGTCCTCGATGGACCACCTGCGGTTATACGCCAGCAGGATGCGTGCGGCTGACAAGCTTAGATCGGTGCTCAAGATGAGCCGGGGCTGACGCAAGGTTCCATCTTTGTTTTCAATCTGAGACCAGACCGCGCGAACCTGTTGTCCGTCAAGGAAGCGGGCTCGGGCAACGCAACTGCGATAATGAACCGTCTGCCATTGCCCGTAGAGAAAAAGGTTCTGGCTGATCATGGGCAATTCAGCGACACGCTCAGCTGTCAGCTTATCGCCATATTTACGGGGCCGCCCGCGTTTGCCGTTGTGGCATGGCGGCGGTCGATAGAGCGCTGTGTCCTTGCGCACCTGGCCGATGACCTGGTAACCCAGAGTCTGGGCTGGAAGCAGCAGCGACTTGCGCATGTACCAGGAATCGACCAGCAGCGTCACAAGGCGTCCATGGAACAGAGGCCGAGTCACCCGGAGCAAAGTCTTGGCCGCGACCAGTTTGCCGCTGTTGCCTGTGCTTCTGGATAAACGGGAAAGAATCGGCAAGGCCAGAGAACGCCACCCCTGTGGCAACACCAGAGCCATGGTCACCCAGTTCTGTCCCCGGACATAAACGGGTCGGTTGACCTTGCAACCATGCTGATGGTGGATGCGTGATTCTGGAGCCTTGCGCGAACAGCGGAAAACCACCGTATCGTCTATGGCGACATAGCAGCGCGAACCTTCTGTTCGTTGCAAAGCGAGTCGAGCCGTTTGTAATCCAAGCGCAACCCAGGACCAGCGGCCCTTCTGCAACCATTTGAAATAACTCGTCCAATGACGCTTAGGTCTGATCGCCAACCAGGCTTCGGTGACAAAACCATTCTGGGTCAGCATCGCGCCGAACAGCAGTTCCAGAAAAGTCGGAACCGAACGTTTGGTCAGCGCCTGGACCAGAAATGTGATAGCGTCGTACAGGGACTGGGGGATATTGCCGTATCCCTTGGTATCCATAGCGGCCTCCGGAAGAAAGGGGGAACTTTCTTCTAGAGGCCGCGCCTTCAAAGCTTTCCAATATGACAATCGGCTTTGAAGGCGCGGCCACACACAGTGGCCGTGGTGTCAACGCCTTTTTTTCAACTTCGACAAATTTTCAAAGATCACGAAACTCTAAACTTCAGATTTCTTGTAAAGCAGATATAATATCGTTTACATCAAGGGGATCTAATTCTAGAGGTGTCGTAGTTGTCTTTTCTTCTTGGACTTTTTCTGCTTCAGCACCACCTTCAGCCGTAGCGCCAAAAAATCCCGCTTTGATTTTCGCTAAGATTTTTTGTTTTCCCGAAGTCGCCATGGCTTTTGAAACAGTCAGCTCATATCCAGCCTGCTTAAGAATTGCTTCGTGCAAATGATCCAACCCCCATTTATTAGAGCAGTGAACAACAATATAATCTTGTTCGTTTAAGCAGTGCTTTCTTAAAGAGGTCTTACCTTGTTTAGAGCTTCCATAAATGACAAGATGCTGACGTCTCGACAGGTTATCGATAAGTACCGAATCTGCAGAATTGCGGGCCACATAATTAAGGGGAAGATCACGGTTTATTCCAAATACATCGTCAGCTAGATATTCTTGTTTAACCAAAATCATTCTCCTTATAGAATACTATAACAACCTTAAGCATATAAGCGTGGCAAGTTGCAACTATCGTCCTGCTACATTTTCAAATTAATCATTTCATTCAAACACAAAACAAATCAACCAAAACAAGCTACATAAACAACCCCAAACAATCAAGATTTTAATTGAAAAGCTCAAACGCCGACCAACCCTAAAAAGGCTGATCGGCGCGTGATAACAAATTGAAGGTTCAGAAATTACTTAGTCTTTTCCCAATCCGCCAAAAACTTCTCAATCCCAATATCCGTCAAAGGATGCTTGGCCAACTGCTTAATCACCGAGAACGGAATCGTACAAATATCAGCACCAATCAACGCAGCATTCAGCACATGCATCGGAGTACGAATAGACGCCACAATGATCTTGGTAGTGTAACCAAAGTTGTCAAAGATGGTGCGAATCTGATCAACACCGTCCATCCCTTCCTGACTAATATCATCCAGACGCCCAACAAACGGCGACACATAAGTGGCCCCGGCTTTGGCGGCCAGCAACGCCTGCAGCGGTGAGAAGATCAACGTCACGTTGGTCTTGATCCCTTCGCCACTGAAAATACGCGTGGCTTTGAGACCTTCCTCCGTCATCGGCACTTTGATGACAATGTTGGGATGAATCTTGGCCAGCTCGCGCCCTTCAGACACCATACCCTCAGCATCCAGCGCAATCACCTCGGCGGAGATGGGGCCATCAACAATGCCGGTGATCTCGGTGATCACCTCTTTAAAATCACGACCGCTTTTGGCGATCAGCGACGGGTTGGTGGTGACACCATCAACCAGACCCAGTTCACTGGCCTGCTTGATTTCGTCGGTAATCGCGGTATCGATAAAAAATTCCATGTTGCCTCCTTGTGGCGTCGATCCAGAATCGACAATGTAGGATTTCGGTTTATTTCTTTTTCCGGCTTATTTCTTTTTCTTATAGGCGTTAAGACACTCTTTGCTGCAAAAATGAAGGGTTTGTCCGCCCATGCGTTTTTCAATCATGTCGGTTTCCGGCACATAGGTGTCACATTGCGAACAGGGCATCATACGATCCGGGTCGGCCTGTTTATTTGCAGGCGGCGACGCACCGCCACCCAAACTGCGCAACAGGGCAGTGAAGATCGTGTAGCCAAGAAAAGCCAGAATACCTAATAAAACGAGCCGTACAATCATTACCATTGCTCCTCAATGCAGTCTACCCCTTGATCATCGGGAAGCTGCTTTAACAGAAAAATCATGCTCTGGTGACGTTGGGGATGAATCAACTCCGGTGCCAGACGGCACATGGGTTCAAGAACAAAACGACGCAAATGCAGATGCGGATGGGGCACCTGCAAACGCGGCTGATCAAGGCAGTGATCACCGTAGAGCAGCACATCGAGATCAAGCGTGCGCGGCCCCCAATGGATATCACGCGTGCGCCCGGCCTGCTGCTCAATGGCCTGACAGCGGTCCAGCAAGGCCAGCGGTGACAGAATGGTTGCCACTTCAACCACGGCATTGAAATAACGCGGCTGATCGGCCGGGCCACCGACTGGATCGGTACAGTACAACGGCGAACTGGCAGTCACCGTGATACCATCTCCGTCGAGCTGCCGGCGAGCCTCCCGCAACGTCTGACGACAATCGCCAAGGTTGGCCCCCAATCCAATGTAGGCGGTCACCGCCTGTGCGTGTGTCATGCTTCTATTTCCTACACTTCCGAATTACTACTTTATGGTGGCATGTGCTGCCGCCACAAGGCATAATCGGCCGCGTGCCCTACTTGGGCAGATAGAGCTCTATCTGTAGGAGCGAATTTATTCGCGAGATTTTACGATGTTGTTCCTAAAACGTCAGACTTCGCGGCTGAAGCCGCTCCTACAATTCACTCTCTCAAAGACAGTGTTGCCCTACTCGTCTTTCAATGAAAGATATCATCATGAGCCTAATCCTCACCCTGGCCATCGACGACCTCGACCGCAGCGAATCTTTCTACCGCGATGTCCTCGACTTGCCAGTGCAACGTTTTCGCCCCGATGACGCGGCCCACGAACTGCTGATGCTACCGCAGGGCGATACGACCGTGCTGCTGCGTGAAGCACACGTGCTCGAAGCACGCCACCCGGCGGCGTTTCAGCATCTGGATCGTCAAAATCGCGGCGTCGGCCTGTCGCTGGACTTTCAGGTCACGGACCTGAACCTGATCCGCAACAACCTGCACCGCCGCGAACACACCTGTCTGTATGAATCAGAGGATCAGGAGCACGGCATCCATGAACTCTGGCTGTACGACCCCGACCACTACCTGCTTATTCTGACTCAGGTGACGCAGCCGGGGTAGATCCGCTCGGCTTGCGCCTTCTGCGCCGAGGCCTACGCTTACGCGGCTGTTTTTTCGGTTCCGGCTCTTCACCGTCCAGCGCCTGCTGCCAGAGTTTCAACAGCTCTCGATCCCCTTCGCAGGCTTCCACCCACAAACGAAACAGTTCAAACGCTTCCGGCGTACTCGGATGGCGCAAAAAGCGCTGTTCGCCACGCCGCCCGCGGCCACGATAAAAGCGGTAAAAACCAATCAACAATTCGCGCGCCTGATGCTTGATGCCGTTGGCAATGCTGAAAAAACGACAATGCGGTGCCAGCACCAGATTGGCCAGCTTGTGCACATCACCAATAGTCATATCTGGATTACTCTGACGGAGAAACGGTCCGACATACATGGCGGCCAAGGCAAAGTATTCGCGAATACGCACACCGCTGGCCGTGCGCATATCGAGTTCGCGCAGCAGGTCAAAATGGGCGCGCTCGGCAACAAAGTTAGGAACCAGATAGGATAACAGGCCGTAACGGTCGGCCTTTTGCAACACTTGTCCAGCCACTTTATGGCGAAACAACTCCATAATCTCTTCGCGAATGCGCGCCGGTGACGCGGTCAGCAGCAGCTCGCCGCAGCGATCCATGGCCGGAATATGCTTTGCTCCAACTCAAAATCAAGGCGGGCGGAGAATTCCAAAGCACGTAGCATACGCACCGGATCTTCGTGAAAACGGTCGTCGGGATCACCAATGACACGAATGATACCATCGTGCAGATCCTGCAGACCGCCGACATAATCGACAATGGAGTAATTTTCAATATCGTAAAACAGGGCGTTGATGGTGAAATCGCGCCGAAAGGCGTCTTCTTGCGGGGTACCGAACACATTTTCAGCAAAATGGTTGGGCGCCCCCTCTTCAGCATCGGGAATTTCTTCCGGGTCGGGTTTGCGCCGAAATGTGGCGACCTCGATCAGGCAGTGACGCCCGAACATGATATGGGCCAGGCGAAAACGACGGCCAATGAGGCGACAGTTACGAAACAGCTTGCGCACTTGTTCCGGAGTGGCATCGGTGCCGACATCAAAATCTTTGGGCTTGCGCCCGAGCAGCAGGTCGCGGACGCTGCCGCCGACCAGATAGGCGGTGTGGCCGTGTTGACGCAAACGGTAGAGGACTTTGAGGCTGTTCTCGTCCATCATTGAACGGGAAACACAGTGATGATCGCGGGAAATAATAACGGGTTCAACGGGCATGGAGTCTGTAAACTTTCATCTGGCAGCCAGTCGCACCTGCCAGGAATCTACTGCGAATTGTGACGATCCGGCACGTCTGATCGGCTACCGGGATCAAAAATCATGGCGGCTAAAACAGCCCACCACTGCTCAACATACACCAAAAATGCTTAAATGGGGCAACTTATCAAATCATGGGCCGGAAGAAAAGGGGCAAAGTAGCTGCCTTTGTTGTGTTTTTTTCACTTTCGGACTATAGTGAAGCTCGTAGCACCAGCGAGTTCGACAGTCACCACCGGTATCGCCTGCGACAAACGGCTTCTCTCTTTTATCGTCTCCCGGAATCGTCTATGACAACCACCACAAAACCGACCATCAACCTCATCGTCTTGCTCGGCGCAACCGCCACCGCAAAACCCGGCTGGCCGTCGAAGCGGCGCGGCTGTTGAACGCCGAAATCATCTCGGCGGATTCACGGCAGGTCTATCGGGGCATGGACATCGGCACCGGCAAGGACCTGGCGGAGTATGAGGAGATACCGTATCACTTGATCGACATCGTTGATCCGGGCTACGAGTTCAATGTGTTTGAATTTCAGCAACGCTTTTGCCGCGCCTTTGAAGAGATTGAACAACGCGATCATCTGTCGCTGTTGTGCGCGGCACCGGTCTCTATCTCGATGCGGTGCTCGGCGATTATCGTCTGGCTCAGGTGCCGCACAATACGGCCCTGCGCGCAGAGCTGAAAGCACTTGATGACGCACAGTTACGTGAGCGACTGATGCAACTGTCGCCTCAGCAGCACAACGAAACCGATCTGGTTGATCGCGAACGCACCGTGCGCGCCATTGAGATTGCCAGTGCCCCACCAGCCAAGCCGCATCCGGTGTTGCAACGTCTGCAGCCGCTGGTGTTTGGCCTGCACTGGGAACGTAGCGTTATCCGCAAACGGATCACCGCGCGCCTCAAACAACGGCTGGACGAAGGGATGATTGATGAGGTCGTCCAGCTGCATGACCGGGGTACGCCTTGGGAAACCCTGGAATTTTATGGTCTGGAGTACCGCTTTATCGCCGAGCACCTGCAGGGTAAACTCAATCGTAACGATATGGTACAGAAACTCAACAGCGCCATCCACAAGTTCGCCAAACGTCAGGAGACCTGGTTTCGCCGCATGGAGCGCCACGGCTGCACCATCCACTGGCTGCAAGGCGACCAGCACCCTTTGGCACAGATGATGAGCATCATCGGCCAATACAGCCGTTAAGGACGCCGCCTATGAATGAGGAACACCAGGACCAGCCCATTGCCGACAAACGCGCCCGGCTACGTGCGCCACTGATGATCAAAAAAATCCGCCTCGATGATGGGGAAAAGGTCTTTTTCGGCTACTCAAGCAATATCAGTTGCAGCGGCCTGTTCATCTCAACGATCGACCCGGCCCTGCCGGGCAGCCGTTTTCACATTGAAATTCCGCTGCCGCCACCGATCAGCCGCGACATTCGTTGTCAGTGTGAAGCGATTTGGAAACGCAGCTACTCGCCGAAAAGCCCGCACGAGCCGGGGATGGGTCTGAATTTTATAGATCTGTCGGAGGATGATCGCAAGGATCTCGATGCCTGGATTACAACACTTCAGGAGGATGCGGCTGACGCGTAGCGGCCTACAGGCCCGCCATCAACGACTCCCAAAAACAGTTCAGCGCCGCCTGAACCGCTTTGTCACACACCTGGCGTCCCGCCGCGCAGCGGACGACCAGCGTTTCAACAAACTGTTGGCGTAGTCCGGCCAGCCGTTCATCAAGAGCCTTGTCACTCATCTCCTCGTGAAACCATTCCGTGGCCAGTTCACGCAGAGTATCGCGTTGTTCTTCCATCACCTGCTCAAAGGGCGGTCCAAGAGCTGACCAAGCATCTTCAGCACTGTTTTGCGCCGCCTCGACCATCTCTTTGAAGGTTTGTCCACTATTGAAAGCCACTGGGCCCCCTTACAGGAATACTCGTCTTGCGAAATCGATTCAATTATTGCATGAATCGCTGGTCGATAACCAATGGACCAAGTATACATGGCTAAGAGAAAATCCAAAAGGTTTGATCCGTCTTTTCGGCTTACCGGTTTCGCCTTGA